>DAOTTJ010000189.1:0-22121 GCA_034437695.1 Ktedonobacteraceae bacterium | reverse complement strand
CTGCCTGCACTACAGGTATTGACATAGGTATACGTGACGGTGGGATTACTAAGACTGTCCCCAGGATTGATGATTGCAGTCAATCGTCCCAGCGCATCGTACTCGTACGTTGTTGTCTGGCCATTGGGATTAGTGGTCGCCATCAGCCACTCGCCGTAGCCAGCTTCAGGGGCATCCTGGTCGTATTCGTAGGTAGTCACCTGATTTTTGGCGTTGGTCGCAGTGAGCAGATGGGTATTGAACAGGCTTGTATCGTAGGTCGCACACGCACTGTACTGGCTGGAGCCACTGGTACAGCCCAGATGCCCATCGCCATCGGTGTTGGTGACGCCATTGCCCGAGCTATCAAAGCTGTGCGTCGTGGTGATCGACCCCCCCGAACAGCCACCATTATAGCTGGTGAAGCTCGTCGAGCGTGTCACATCGGGGAGACTTGGCGCAACCATAACACCGGTATTGCCCCCATAGTAGTTTTGTGTGCAGCTATAGGATGTTCCCGCGTTATCCTGTGCCTGCGCCTGCGCTGGCAGATCGGTCAGAAAGGTGCCACCTGTGGCACTCAGCGCGTCGTTGGGACAGAACATGCTGGCGCTAACCTGGTGCAAACTCCCCACATCGTTAGCGGTCACATCGGTCTGACTGACGTTGCCATAGTCATAGCCACCGACATAGTTCGATCCACACTCGCTGCTGTCATAAGTCGTCGTCGTCGTCGTGTGGATCACGCGCGAATCGGAGAGGTTGCTGGTCACCCCGTCGGTCAGATAGCTGTCCTGTTGCGTACTGCGCGGATCACAGACCATCGTTGGATTATTGTGGTCGAGCGTACTAAACAGGTAGTGGCTCCCTGGATCGGTAGAGCCACCCGAGGCATGACCGCTGCCAGCGACGCCTGGCGGCGGACAGTTGGTGGCCCAGGAGCTGGTGTTGATCTGTTTAAGCAGATTGCCAGACCCGTCGTAGTCCTGCTCGGTCAGTTGTTTGCCAGCCATGACGGGTCCACTACTCGCATTGAAGGGCGCAGAGACACAGGTGCCACCTGTCGCACACGTAATGCTACATTATAGAGACCCCAGCCATTGGTAGCTCCATAGGTATCGGTCTGAGTCGAGGTATCGGGCAGCTTCACCTGGACCTGCGCAAAGCTCTGGAAGTCGCCGTTATAGTAATCGGCGCTATCGTCATCGTTCTGATTGCCCCAGTCGTAGGTCTGATTACATGTCGAGCTACAACTGAGGGCCGAGTTGCCGGGATAGGTCACCCCGGAGAAACCGCTGGCCAGGGTGTACTGATAGCTCCAGGTCGAACTCACCCCATTGCTGGTAGCTGTTCGACTTTCTACGACGACGTGACTCCAGTTTTTGTCGTCAGCGCGTCCACAGATATTGGTCGAGGTCTGTGCATGAACATAACAGTCGAGTGCATCGGTGACGGAGCCGGTATCCACGCCCCAGGTGTTACTATGCGCTTCGAACCAGGTAATACTTTCATTCCAGCCACGTCCATTGTCCAGGTTGCTAATATAATACTGATTGTAGCTCACAGACCACAGGTAACAGGGACCGCTGACGCTCCCATCGCGTGGGGCAGAGCTATAGGGACTACAATTACTGCTGGGGCTGGCATAGGAGAACGTATCCGAGTAATGCTCCGGTTTCTGTGTATACGAAACCGTCACCGTCGGTGCATTCAGCGCTGTGCCGTTAGTGCCTTCTTCCTGGATCTTGCCCAGCGTCAGATACCCTGCCACACTCTCACTCTCACCCGTATTTGGATCACTCTGCGTCTGAGGTCCACCCTGGTTGTATGAGAAGAGATACTCATGCAACAGATTGCCCTGCACCTGCACCTGTACATCGTTGAGGATATACTCATTCACGACGGAAGGCGCGGGCAGACCCCCTGAACCGGAAAGATCGGTCGGGTCATCGCAACGCGAAACCGAGCTACTCCAACTGCCACAACTGCCGCCAACCAGGCGCGACGCGGTCGGGCTGGCGTCAAAATGGATGTCGACCAGTGGACTCCAGGAACTCCCTGTACATATCGCTGTTGTACTGTGACATGCCGGAGAGTCGTAGGTCACATCCAGCGGTTCCAGATCGTGGATGGCCGAACTGCCGTTGCGCTCCTGGTAGGTCACATGAACCTGGTTGCCAAAGCGATCGACAATCATATCGAGCTTCCAGGCATACGTGTCCCAGTTCCCACTGCCATCCAGATAGTTGGCCTGGGTCAGACTCTGACAGCCAAACTCTTCCATTGTGCCATTGGGCAGATAGACGCGCCAGCATTGGGTGCTGCTGCCTGAGGGGGAGTATTCCTGGATCTTGGCGGCGCTGTAGGGCGCACTATGCCAGAGATAGACCCCAGACTGAAGCTGGCTGATTGAGGGGTTGATAGTTCTGTGGGTGGTGTCTTGCTGATCGGGCGGGATCAACTGACCGCCGATGCCACTGGGATCATTGATATGCCAGACATCCTCCATCGTGGCCGTGCCATTGGGCGTGACATTCTCTTGTCCCCAGGTGATCGACCCCAGATCCAAACTCCAGCCCTGGCCCGTCCACCCGGATACCGACTGCCAGCCATGATTCTCATCAACCGAGCCACTGGAGTAGTTGAGCGCAAGCGAGGGTTGTAAGCCCCCTGGACCAGACGGGATATTCAAGGGATAGTCGTATGTCAGTCCACCAGAATTGAGGCCGACCTGGAAATCGGTCGGCATCCCCCAACTCGCCTGCGGGGCCTGCGTGCCAAACTGGACCGCGCTGGCCTGAACGGTGGGTGTGCTCGTCCTGGTGCTCGACAGCGTCGTCGCGGTTACCAGCGAACTCTGGATACTCCAATCCCTTCCAGTCCTATCGCCCTGCGCATAAGAGAGTGCAGGGGATGTGGTGCTACTCAGCGGAAGGGGAGGGATGGCGGCCTGCATGGCCTGCGTCATCGCCTGAGCCGTGAGCAAAGGAGCAACGCTCGCCCCCTGCACAGGCTCCCAGAGGCTATAGACCTTTTGCCCCTTTACCAGCAGGCTCTGCTGATCGGTCCGCAGGTGGAAATGGATGGTCAGAGGATGCAGTAACACCACATTTTGCAAGGGCTGGCCGAGGCTGTCAAACCACTGCAACTCATAGGTCCCAAAGGAGATCTCGACGCTCACACCTACCCCAACCCCTAGCGCGACCATCTCTCAGGATACGTTCGTGCGCACAAACCAGACCTACTGGGGAGTGGCGTCCGATAGCTATACCTGGAGAGGAGACGCTAATTCCCAGAGTTCTTTCGCGATTACCAGTAATACCGGGACCGGGACAAATTCGGGAAGCAGCTACAACGCGATATTAGGAGCAAGCGCCACAGACGCAGAAGTCTACGCGACTGGCTCTCTCAGTTCGTTTTCGAGCAGCAATTTCGGCGACATGTTACGCTGGGTCGACGGCAATACTGGTATGGTAACCGTTCACTCGATGAATAGATAGCTATAGGCAATGAGAGTCATGTATGCTATAATCTGGCGATGAAATTGATTGAGTATGCGAAGCAACAGGGCATCAGCTATCGCACCGCCTGGAGGTGGTACAAGGCTGGTAAAATCCAGGGACAGCAAATGGATACCGGAACCATTTTGGTGTCGGAGCCTTTGCCAGTGCCAGAAAAACCTGTCATCTGCAAGGGAGCCATCTCTACTCGTGTCTCATCAGCCGAGAACAAGCCCCATTTGGACAGCCAAGCGGAGCGATTGGTGGCCTACTGTGCGGTTCGGGGCTATCAGGTGAGCAAGGTGGTTAAGGAAATCGGCTCAGGGGTGAATGACAACTGGCCAACGTTCCTGGCTCTGCTGGCTGATCCATCCGTTGGTCGGATTGTCATCGAACACAAAGATCGTGGAACCCGCTTCGGCTTTCGCTCTATCGAGACGCTTCTGCGAACCTATGGGCGAGAGATCGAGGTGGTTAATCAGGCGGAAAACAGCATGGAAGACCTGTTGACGGATCTCACCAGTATAGTCGACTCGTTCTGTGTCCAGCTCTACGGCCCGCGCCGTGCAAAACGAAAGACGGAACAGATCGTTCAAGAATGGGAAGCACGTCATGCAACTGGTGGAAAAGCATCTCATCAAGAAAGCTGATCCACGCTATGCGCTCTGCGATGCGGCTGCCTTCAAGTCGAAAAATCTCTACAACGCGGCGCTCTACGAAACGCGGCAAGCGTTTATCACCCACAACTCCACCCTGTTCTATAAAAAGCTCGATAAGGTCATGCAGCCCCACGAAGCCTACAAGGCGCTCCCGGCAAAAGTCGCACAGCAGGTCCTCCGGCAAGTGACCGATGCGTGGAAAGCCTTCCGAGAAGCCACTAAAGCCTACAAGCGCGATCCGTCGAAGTTCCTGGGTCGGCCAAAGTTGCCGAAGTACAAAGACAAGACTCAGGGACGCAATCTGCTGATTTACACCAGCCAGGCGGTGAGTAAAACAGCGCTCAGAAAAGGTGCGGTGGTCCCCTCTCAACTGGGCATTGAGGTCATCAGCCTGTGCCAGGAAGTTGATCAGGTGCGTCTGGTCCCGCGCAATGGGTGCTATGTCGTGGAGGTGGTGTATGAGCAAGAGATCGAACCAGAGCCAGTCCAGGCGGATCTGTATGGGAGCATTGATCTGGGGATCACCAATCTGGCCACGCTAACCTCAAATAAGCCGGGCTTTGTCCCTTTGCTTGTTAACGGGCGTCCAGTAAAGTCGATCAATCAGAACTATCACAAACAACGTGCCGACCTCCAGGGCAAACTGGCGAAGATGGACCCCCATCGGCATACGTCACAGCGCCTGGAAAGACTGACGAACCAGCGCAACCGGAAGATCGACCACGAACTGCATACGGCATCCCGGTGCATCATTGATCTCCTGGTCAATGAGGGCATTGGCACGCTGGTCATCGGCTACAATCAGGAGTGGAAGCAGCATGTGAACATCGGCAAGCGCATGAACCAACATTTTGTGACGATCCCGTTTGCACACTTCATCCATCTGTTGACCTACAAATCCGAACTGGTGGGCATCCATGTCATCATGACCGAGGAAAGCTACACCTCGAAATGCTCTTTTCTCGATTGGGAAACGATTGGGAAACAGGAGCAGTATGCGGGCAAGCGCGTGAAACGCGGTCTGTTTCAGGCAGCAAATGGGAAACGGTACAATGCGGATGTCAACGGCAGTTACAACATCCTCAGAAAAGTAGCTCCTGACGCCTTCGGGCAAGGGAGTAGCGGGTGCGTAGTTCATCCACGATCGCTTGCGGTCCAAAGGTAGCGTGGGCATACGTGTCCATAAAACCATAACTATAAAGCCTACATTCAGGGAACCCAATTGATCGTCCAAAAGAAGATCAGTGGAACAACGACAACCCTGGCCTCGGTCTCCTTCGCAGCGACCGCAGGAACGTCCTATACCATCGACTTCAGCGTCGTCGGCACCTCCTTGAACGCAAACGTCTGGGCGTCGTCAGGCAGCGAACCCACGGGCTGGATGGCCAGCGCGACCGATAGTTCGCTGACCTCCGGCTACTGCGGTCTCCGCCTACAGTCGGTCAGTAGCACCATCACTATGACCTCTTTCCTGGCCATATCGGCCTAACCTTGTCTATGCTCTCATAGTTCTTAAACGTTCCCTACTCGTGTGAGCAGGGAACGCTTGAGAGGGAGGAAAAGGGAACAGGTCCAGCTTCTCCTAGCGTGCAAAAAAGCGTTCTCCCGAGACGGGAATTTGTGCTATACTTCACGCATGCAAAATAACGCTCTCGCTTTTTTACGTTTGCTCCAGCTAGCAGACAGTGCGTTGCCCGTGGGGGCGGCGGCTCATTCTTTTGGGCTGGAGACGCTGGTTGAGTTGGGCTGGCTGAAGGTGGAATATCTGGCGGACTTTCTAAGCGATTACCTGGATGAGACGGGAACGCTGGAGTGTAGCTTTTGTCTGCGTGGTCACGCTCTGGGAACTCAACTAGCGACAGACGCGCAGCCCGACGATCTCGTCGCTCAATGGCAGCACCTCAATGTCCGACTCGGTGCGTTTAAGCCAGCTCGCGAGAGTCGCCAGGGCAGTGCAACTCTCGGTCGACGCTTTCTGCAACTGGCACGGGCGCTAGAGATCCACCCGGCTCTGGCATACGTCAGTCAGGAGGCCAGGCAGAGCGCGAGCGAGACACATCATAGTCCGGCGTTTGGATTGGTCGGCGGGTTGCTGGGCGCGTCAGCAGAGTGGACGGGGCAGGCGTATCTCCAACAAGCGCTGGCTGGACTGGTCTCGGCCTGTCAACGGCTCTTGCCGTTGGGACAAACTCAGGCCTCGCAGATCCTCTGGCGACTCCATCCCCGCGTGCTAACTACTGTCGAACACTGCACAACGACAACCGACGAGCACGATGTCTTTTGTTTCTCCTCGCTGGTTGATCTCGGCAGTATGCGCCATCCAGCCTTAACTACCAGGCTGTTCATCAGCTAAATAATCTGCCCACTCAGAACAGGCAGAGAGACAAGGAACCAGAAGGGTATGGATATACACGATTTTCAAGTCTATCAACAGGAATCGCGCAAGACGTGGGGCGAGGTTGCAACCGATAACCCGATTGTCTACCCGACTCTGGGATTGACTAACGAGGCCGGTGAGGTGGCCGGGAAGATTAAAAAGATTTTTCGCGATAAGGGCGGGAAGATCTCTGCGGAGGACCGCGAAGCGTTAAAATATGAACTTGGCGATGTTTTATGGTATCTGACACAGATCTGTACGGAACTGGATCTCACGCTGCAAGAGGTGGCTGCGGCAAATATTGAGAAACTTTTTTCGCGTCTGGAACGAGGTCAGATCCACGGCGAGGGCGATAAAAGATAAGAGTATTGCTGTGACTACTTCTCTCAATGAGCCTGGGACGCACCAACAGAAGGTCAATGGTCACCTGGGATTGCGTTTTATCTATGAGCCGGACCGCCAGCTTACGAGTCTGGCCGACTGCGTGCAGAGGCCGCCGCTGCGGGTGATTCACGCCTTCCCGCTCCCCCATCGCGCCACACTTCTCCACCTGCATAATATCTCGGGCGGCGTGCTGGGCGGCGATCAATTGACGATGGAGATCACGCTTGAAGCGGACGCACGCGTGCAACTTACCACGACCAGCGCCACGCGGATCTATCGCTGCCGTTCAGACAGCGCACCGGCTCGCCAGGCTATCCACGCACGCGTCGCAGCCGGTGGACTGCTCGAATATCTGCCCGACCAGTTGATCCCCTTCGCGAACTCACGCTATCAGCAGACCACACATATCGAACTGGCTGAAGACGCGGGCCTCTTCTGGTGGGAGACGCTCGCACCGGGTCGCCTGGCTCGCGGCGAGAGCTTCGCCTATACCTCGCTCCAACTCGCCACCGAGATCACCGTCGCGGGTCGACCCATCCTCTGCGAACGCTTCAAGCTGGAGCCGGGCCGGGCCAACCTCGCGTCGACCCTGCGCCTGGGCAGGTATCTCTATCAGACAAGCTTCTTTATCTGCCGCCCCGGCCTCGCGTCCGCTCGCTGGCTGGAACTGGAGCAGACATTGACTGAGCTGGCCTACCAACTCACGCAGCCAGAGGCCAGCGTCTGGGGCGTCAGCACGCTGACCGCTCATGGATTACTGGTACGAGCAGTGAGCTGTCGCGGCTACGATATCGCACCCGGCCTGCTGGCCTTCTGGCGGGCGGCAAAGCAGGCGCTCTATAACGAAGAGGCGCTTCCTCCACGCAAAGTTTATTAACACGAAAGTAAGGAGTGTGAGATGCATTTAACCCAACGCGAGCAGGACAAACTACTGCTCTTTGTCGCAGCCGAACTGGCTCGCAAACGCCAGGCCCGTGGACTCAAGCTCAACTACCCGGAAGCAGTGGCGATCCTCTCGGCTGAAATCATGGAGGCCGCGCGCGATGGTCAAAGCGTCGCCGAGATCATGAGTTTGGGGACCACGATCCTCAGTCGCGACGACGTGATGGAAGGGATTGCCGAGATGATCCACGAAGTCCAGGTTGAGGCCACCTTTCCCGATGGTACCAAACTGGTCACCGTCCACGACCCCATTCGCGCGGCCAGTACTGTCCAGACCGCAGAGCAAGCGGGCAAGCACTAGAGAGAGGAAGAGTTCAGTATGAAACCAGGAGAATATCTGCTCGCCGGGGACGAGATCCAGGCCAACGTCGGACGCGCAACGGTCCGACTCTTTGTGCGCCACACGGGCGATCGTCCGGTCCAGGTCGGCAGTCACTTTCACTTCTTCGAGGTCAATACCGCGCTGGACTTTGAGCGCGAGCGAGCTTATGGCATGCGACTGAATGTACCGGCGGGGACAGCAGTACGTTTTGAGCCAGGCGAAGAGAAAGAGGTCAGCCTGGTAGCCTTTGGCGGCACACGAAACATCTATGGTCATCGCGGCCTAGTCAACGGACCGCTGGATGCAGAAGGGAGCAATGCGTGAGCCTGAGTATTCCACGTCAGATATACGCCGATCTCTACGGACCGACCACGGGCGACCGCGTGCGCCTGGCCGATACAGAGCTGCTTATCGAGATCGAACGCGATTTTACGGTTTATGGAGACGAGATCACCTTTGGCGGCGGGAAAGTCATTCGCGACGGCATGGGTCAGAGCAGTCGTGCCACCCGCGCGGAGGCGCTCGATCTGGTGATTACCAACGCAATGATTATCGACCACTGGGGAATCGTCAAGGGAGATATCGGGATTAAAGACGGACGCATAGTCAAAGTAGGCAAGGCAGGCAATCCCGACACAATGGCGGGCGTCGATCCGCAGCTAGTCGTAGGCGCGTCGACCGAAGTGATCGCGGGCGAGCATATGCTGGTCACAGCGGGCGGCATCGACGCGCACATTCACTTTATTTCGCCTCAACAGGTCTACGAGGCGCTCTCCAACGGCATCACTACGATGATCGGCGGCGGCACCGGACCCGCCACCGGGACCAACGCAACCACCTGTACGCCGGGAGCCTGGAACCTGGCCCGCATGCTGCAAGCAGCCGAGCACTGGCCGGTGAACTTTGGCTTCCTGGGCAAAGGCAACGCCTCCACCCTTGAACCGCTGGCCGAACAACTGCGGGCCGGAGCATGCGGACTGAAGCTGCACGAGGACTGGGGAACAACTCCCGCTGCGATCGATATCTGCTTGCAGGCCGCCGACGCCTACGATGTACCAGCCGCAATCCACACCGATACCATCAACGAGGCAGGCTTTGTCGAGGACACCATCGCAGCCATCGCTGGACGCACCATCCACACCTATCACACCGAAGGCGCAGGCGGTGGTCACGCTCCCGACATCATTCGCATCGCCGCGCTGCACAACGTCCTACCCTCCTCGACCAATCCCACCATGCCCTTTACCGTCAATACTCTGGCCGAACACCTCGATATGCTGATGGTCTGCCACCACCTGAATCCGCAGGTGCCGGAGGACGTGGCCTTTGCCGAGAGCCGCATTCGCGCCGAAACCATCGCAGCCGAAGATATCCTGCACGACCTGGGGGTCTTCAGCATGCTCTCCAGCGACTCGCAGGCGATGGGACGCGTCGGCGAGGTGGTCACGCGTACCTGGCAGACGGCGCACAAGATGAAGGTGCAGCGTGGTCCACTGCCCCAGGACTCGGAGCGCAACGATAACTTCCGCGTCAAACGCTACGTCGCCAAATACACGATCAATCCAGCGATTACGCACGGCGTCGCCCGACACGTCGGCTCGATCGAGCCAGGCAAGCTGGCCGACCTCGTACTGTGGAAACCGGCCTTCTTCGGCGTCAAGCCCGAACTGATAGTCAAGGGGGGTCTAATCGCCTGGAGCACGATGGGTGACGCTAACGCGTCTATCCCCACACCACAGCCGGTACTCTACCGTCCGATGTTTGGCTCGTTTGGCAAGGCCACCGCCGCGACCAGCCTGACCTTTGTCTCGCAGGCAGCCCTGGAGGCCGAGCTGTCCGCGCAGATTGGACTGAGCAAAACCGCAGTCGCAGTCGAACACTGTCGCACCATCAGCAAAGCCTCGATGATCCACAACGACGCCACCCCGGCCATCGAGGTTGATCCAGAGACCTACGAAGTACGCGCAGACGGCGAGCTACTGACCTGTGAACCGGCCAGCCAGTTGCCGATGGCGCAACGCTACTTCTTGTTTTAAATGCAAAGGAAGACAAGCATGTCAACAGAGCAACGAGCTTTTCGCGTAGGCATTGCCGGGCCGGTGGGCAGCGGCAAGACCGCCCTGGTAGACTGTCTGAGCAAGCGACTCTGGCCAGCCTATCGTCTGGCGGTAGTAACCAACGATATCTACACCCGCGAAGACGCAGAGTTTTTGCTGCGCCAGGGAACCCTCCCTGGCGAACGCGTCCGTGGAGTCGAAACGGGCGGGTGTCCGCACGCCGCCATTCGCGAGGACGCATCGATGAATCTGGAAGCCATCGCCGACCTGGAAGAGAGTCTGCCCGACCTGGAATTGATCTTCGTCGAAAGCGGCGGCGACAACCTCGCCGCCGCCTTCAGTCCCGAACTGGTCGATGTCTCAATCTACGTAATCGACGTAGCGGGCGGCGATAAGATCCCGCGCAAGGGTGGACCAGGCATTACGCGCTCGGATCTGCTGGTCATCAACAAAATCGACCTCGCCCCCTATGTCGGAGCCTCCTTGGAGGTCATGGAGCGAGACGCCCGACTCAAGCGCGGCACCCTGCCGTTCGTCTTCACCAACCTGAAGGACGGGAGTGGACTGAATAGCGTAATCGACTGGCTGGAACAGCAGTTGCACGCACCCGTAGAGCAGCGACCTACCCTGCTGGCAGCCGCAAACTATATCCCCGAGCACCACACCCATACACATAGCCACACCTGAGCCACGTATAGCCACACCTGCACAGAGACATCATCTGGCAGTATTTGTCTAATGAAAGGGCAGAGTAATGCCTGAAATACAAACGTTACTGACAGGTCTGATGATCGGCGAGTCGCCGCGCTGGCACGAGGAGCGCCTGTGGTTCTCCAATTGGGGAAAGCAAGAAGTGATTGCGGTCGACCTCGCCGGCAAGAGCGAGGTGATGGTCCGAGTGCCAACCACCATCCCTTTCTGCATCGACTGGCTCCCCGATGGGCAGTTGCTCGTCGTCTCAGGACGCGAGGGACTGCTTCTGTGCAGAGAACCCGATGGAGAACTGCGGACCCATGCCGACCTGAGAAATCTCTCTAGCTCCGCCTGGAACGAGATTGTCGTGGATGGTCGCGGTAATATCTATATAAATGGCGGTGGCTCTAACCCGATGGTCGGCGAGGCGTTCGCGCCGGGCGTCATCGTACTGGTAGCGCCCGATGGGTCAGCACGGCAGGTAGCAGATGGCATCGCCTTTCCAAATGGCATGGCGGTGACACCAGACAACTCGACGCTGATCATCGCCGAGTCTTACGCGCACAGGCTTACAGCCTTCGACATCGAAGCATCGGGGAGCCTGGCAAACCGGCGTGTGTGGGCCGAACTGCCGGGCTGCGCTCCAGATGGCATCTGCCTCGACACAGAAAATGCCGTCTGGTACGCAGACGTGCCAAACAAGCGCTGCGTACGCGTGAAAGAAGGCGGCGAGGTCTTGCAGACCGTCAAGCTTGATCGTGGCTGCTTCGCATGTATACTCGGTGGGACAGACAGGCGAACGCTGTTTATGCTGGCAGCCGAGTGGCATGGGATGGCAAAAGTAGCCGAGCAGACGCAAACGGGCGTGCTCCTGACACTCGCGGCCCCTGCGCCAGGAGTTGGCTGGCCGTAACCAGTATGCAGGCAGAGCGAAAACCAGAAAAGAAGCCAGGTATGGATTGTTTGTTCCCTATCCGGCTTCTTCTTTTGTGCGAGCAAGTGCTGCTTATGAGAACGTGCTGTAGTAAGAAAGCAGGGCTGTTTCATGCTCGGCGTGTGGCCCCTCCCCCCTGAACAACGGATCGGGTTGCGAGCGTGGGGCCGCGGCCCCACGCTCGCAACCCGATCTCAAAACCCTGGGGCGGGGGTCGCAAGCCAGAGGCTGGCGGAGCATGAAATAGCCCTGGGGAAGAAAGGACCAGTAGTAGCAAATTATCACCTATTCTGCTATAGTGTCGGTGGCGTTCTACGCCACAGAAAAACAAACGTTTTAGCTGATGAGAAGGAGTAGGAGATGGTTTTTCGTACGCATAAACAGCGTCCCCGTTATCGACACCCCGTTCAAGCCCCCAAGACAGCCCCCCGTTTTATCCCTATCCCAGAGCCACAGCCAGCCGACTGCACACTGGCACTGACAACCATCCTGGGAGCACAGCGCATTAGCGCGATCCAGGCTGCCGGACAAATCGTCTTCCATTCGGTCGGTGATACAGGCGGCATCAACGGCACCGATGCCCAGGACGCAGTCGCGGAAGCAATGGAGACCGGATTTGCCGCAAAACCTATCAGTACCGACCCAGCTTTTTTCTATCACCTCGGCGATGTGATTTACTATAATGGTCAGAGCGAGCTTTACGACGCAGAGTTCTATGAGCCATATAAATACTATCCAGCGGTCATCTTTGCCATTCCTGGCAACCACGACGGCGACACGGTCGTGGAAAGTGGCGATCTGCCCGATAGCGAACCGTCGCTGCAAGGCTTCTTTACCAACTTTTGTGCCGCGCAAAGTACCGCGATTAACGCCTACCGCGACTCTATGATCCAGCCCTATGCCTACTGGATGCTTGAAGCCCCGTTTGTCACCATCATTGGCCTCTATGCCAATGTCGATGGTACACTCGACGCTCCCGGCTCAACCACACAGCAGGATTGGTTCGTTGCACAGTTGAAGCAGGTCGACCCAGCGACCTGCCTGATCGTCGCGGTCCACCAGCCGCCCTATTCGCTGGACAAGATGCACAGCGGCTATCCCGCGGTCAACAGTGCCATCGACCAGGCGGCGCAAGAGACAGGGATCTGGCCACACGCGGTCTTCTCGGGTCACGTCCACAACTTCCAGCGCTTCACGCGCACGGTCGGCACGACGAGCATTCCGTATATCATCGCTGGCTCGGGTGGCTATGCCCATACCTCTAAAGCCTTGCATAAGATGCAGCGTGACGCCAACCAGGACCCCGTGCAGGTCCCCTTGCAGACAACTTACGCAAACGTCGAATTGCGCAGCTACAACGAAGTCGACTCGGGCTTTATGCGCGTGACAGTCGATGCCACACACCTGACGGTAGACTTTTTCGCCGTCCCTTTCACCGGTACACCCGTGACTATCCCCTTTGATACGATGGTACTCAACCACAGGACCAGGGCCATCGAGAGCGATACGACCAGCGCTGGTCCATACTAATCTGCACGCCAACGCGTGCGCCTACAAGGCCAGACCCTGAGCAGGGTCAACGAACACGCTCACGACAGAGAAACAGGGACAACGCCGCATTGAATGCGACGCTGCCCCTGCTTCGAGCATAAAGGAAGAGGCGAAGAGATTACTGGACGAGGCGTGGATAGAGATAGGCTCCGATGAGGGTCAGCACAATAGTCACGCCAAACAGAACGATGAAATCCGGGCCGAGACTGCTATAGTCCTGCGTCCCTCTCAGCATCAGAGTGCGCAATGCATCGACCATATACGTCAGAGGGTTGAAGGTCGCAATAATCTGCAACCAGTGCGGCATAATGCTGATCGGGTAGATCGCATTACTCGCAAAGAAGAGAGGCATCGTCAAGACCTGTCCAATGCCCATCACGCGGTCGCGCGTCTTGAGCAGACAGGCGATAATCAACGAAAAGGTCGAGAAGCAGGCAGCACCGAGGACCGCCAGCAGCAAGACGCCCAGAAAGCACAGCGGGTTCAGTTGAACCTGTGCGCCCAGGAGGAGAGAGACGAGATAGATCACAACCGCCTGGGGCAGTGCGCGAATGCCCGAGGCCAGACCTTTGCCCACGACCAGCGAGATACGTGGAGTGGGGCTGGCGAGAAATTTGTGGATCACCCCCAGATCGCGCTCCCAGATAATCGCGATACCGGCAAAGATAGAGATAAAGAGCACGCTTTGCGCCAGAATACCCGGAGCCAGATAGTCCAGGTAACTGACATTGCCGGTAGGAATCGCACGAATGCGCGTGAACGTTTCGCCAAAGATCAGCAGCCAGAGCAGCGGCTGAACGGCGCGAGTCACGAGATCCGTCGCATCGTGGCGGATCTTACGTGCCTCCCACTCGGCGATCGTCCAGGCCTTACGCACAAAGTCGAGCGGACGATTCCGGTAGGACACAAGCAAAGCTGAATGAGAAAGCTCAGCCGAGTCGGCGAGCGGTTCGTCGCGATCTTGAAGTTTCACGATAGCTCCCTCCTGCTTCCAATGCATCACCTGCATAGTATACAAAGACATCGTTCAACGTAGGATGCTCACCCTCGACGGTTGTCTTGAGTTCATCGGGCGTACCGAGGGCCGCGATCTGCCCGTGGTGCATAATCCCGATGCGTGAGCAGAGGCTATCGGCCTCTTCCATCGAATGAGTGGTGAGAAAAATCGTCATATTGCTCTCATCTTTGAGCTGGAGCAACTGCGTCCAGATAGCCTGGCGAGCCACTGGATCAAGTCCGACGGTTGGCTCGTCCAGGAAAAGCACGCGCGGCTGATGAAGAAGCGACTGAGCGACCTCTAGACGGCGGATCATGCCGCCCGAATAGGTACGCACCAACTGTCGAGACGCGTCCATCAGACCAACGTAGGCCAGAACTTCATTGACGCGAGCTTTGCGTGTAGCGCGAGGCAGATCGTAGAGCTTGGCGAAAATCAGCAGGTTCTCATATCCGGTCAGGTTGCCATCAGCCGAGAGGGCCTGCGGCACGTAGCCTATGCTGTGTCGCACTGCGGTCGTCTGATGGATAATATCAAAACCGTTAACGGTCGCGCTGCCCTCGCTGGGCGACAAAAGCGTGGTCAGCATCTTAATCGTAGTACTTTTGCCTGCGCCGTTGGGACCAAGCAGTCCAAAGATCTCACCGCGTTCAACCACAAAGCTAATATCGTCAACGGCGCGATGTTCGCCAAACGCCTTCACCAGATGATTGACTTCAATAATGGCGGTCATACTCGCTCATCTCCTAATCCCTGTACCTCTGCGGCATCCAATAGCCGCACAACCATAGCACACAGTACTGCCTGCTCTTGCTCGTCCAGGACGTGCAACAACGCGGTCAGGGCATCGCGTTTGCGCTGGCGCAGCTCATCGATCTGCGCTTCACCAGCCTCGGTCAGCGCAACCTGGACGATACGCTCGTCCTCAAGCTGGCGAATGCGCGTCAGCAAGCCAGCCTTCTCCAAACGTTTGCAGGCCACAGTCACCGAGCCAACCGTAATACCCAGGGCCTGCGCCAGTTCACTGATACTCAACCGTCCATCTCGCCTGAGTTGACGCAGAAGCCAGTATTGCTGCGGAGTCATCCCAGAGTCACGCCCCGGCCGCAGGAGCCGCGCAAGCGACAATAAGCTCTCTACCAGGCGCTCCGATGCCATAGTTTCTCCTTCACAATCAAATAGTTTGATGTTCAAATATATTATACATTTTGTCTCTCGTAGTTGCAAGGCTTCTCAAAATTTTTCTCAGGGCTTTCCTGTTCTGCTCAAGCCTGCGGCTTGCGCCCCCTGAAGTTAGCATCGAAGTGCTCTTTGCACTCCTGTTATGCATGGTTTGCCGGAGGCAAAGCATGCATAACAAAAGAAAAAGTTTGTTGGGGGCAACCCCAGATTACCTGTCCCCCGGACAGGGTGCCGGCAAAGGGCTGCCACCCTCTGCACCCCCGCTTCACTTCATCTCTATGCTGACAAACATTTATACACCGAACACTTGCGTAACGAACATGTTCGTTGCATACTATTGGTCTGAGTACAGATAAACATGTTTCGGCTCCTCGGAGCAGACGCGAACGTCCGGCGAAACCGGCGCTAACGCGGCAGGGCATCATCGAGGCTGCGCTCAAGATCCTGCACGCTGAGGGTCTGAGCAAGGTCACGATGCGGCGCATCGCAGAAGCACTGGACACCGGACCGGCGTCGTTGTATGTCTATATGCGCAACACCGCCGACCTGCACGCGCAGATCCTTGACGCCCTGCTGGCCGCGGTCAGCGAGTCGCTCCCAACTGAGGGAACATGGCATGACCGCTTGAAACAGTTGCTGACGCGCTATCTGCTCGTCCTCTTTGCGTACCCTGAGATCGCTCGCATGACCTTGACGACGCACCCGAGCGGTCCAAACTACCTCGCACTGGTTGAGCATATCCTCGCGCTCTTGCAAGAGGGTGGCGTGCCGGATCGGGAAGCGGCGTGGACAGTTGATCTGCTGCTGCTGTACGCAACGGCCAACGCGGCAGAGCACAGCACGCGCGAATCCTCATCTCAGGCTGCTGCAGAGGATTCGGCCCTCGCCGCGGTCCTTGCCACCATTGATGCGAGCATGTATCCCCATATCGCACGACTCGGTGGCGAGCTTCTTTCCGGCAGTGGTCCAGACCGTTTCCAGTGGGGCATCGACGTTTTTCTCGCCGGAGCACTCAGCGCTCCTCGCGCATCCACGCCACAGGCAGACGCATGAACTCACTCACGAGCGCACTCGCAGGGACGCAACCAGATCTTACCCTGAAGAACAGCATCAGAAACGAGCGCGAGATCGCTCACAGTGTTATACACAATCTATCGTGAATGACAAAATAAAAAGGGAATATTCGCTTGAAACAACCTGTAACGATTCTTGGCGCTGGCCTCGGTGGCCTCATCCTTGCCAACGTGCTGCACAGACACGGGATTGACGCCACACTATACGAGCTTGAGGCATCGCCAACTGTCCGCCCTCAGGGCAGCATCCTGGACATACACGAGGAATCTGGTCAGCTTGCCTTGCAGAAGGCTGGACTATTTGAGGCCTTTCGCAAGCTTGTTATCCCCGCAGGCGACGAGATGCGCATTCTCGATAAGACCGGGACGCTGCGCTGGCAGGACAGTGGGAACGATACGCGACCAGAGGTCGATCGCGGGGCGCTACGCGAGATCTTGCTTCAATCACTGCCAGCCAGTTGCATCCATTGGGACAGCAAAGTGACCGGCGTTGTCAAACGCGAAGAGGGCAGACACGAAGTGACGCTGGCGAGTGGAGAGATGTTCACAACCGAGCTGCTGATCGGCGCAGATGGGGCCTGGTCAAAGGTCAGGCCGATGCTTTCAGACGCGCAACCAGACTACTTAGGCGTCTCGCTCGTTGAAACGCATCTCCTTGACGTAGATACGCGCCACCCCGAGGTTGCAGCCCTGGTTGGTTGCGGCTCAATGTTTGCGCTGTCCGATGAAAAAGGTCTGGTCACGCACCGCGACGGCGATGGACGGCTCACCGTCTATATTGCACTCAAGACCCCCGAGCAGTGGATGACTTCCAGGGAGATTGACTTTCGCAATAGCGAGGCCGCCAGACAGTGGCTACTCAAGCACTTTGCTGGCTGGAATGACCTGCTACGTACCCTGATTGCCGCGCATGATACCGAGCTTATTCCCCGCGCCATCTACTCACTACCAGTCGAACACCGCTGGCAACGCGTCCCAGGCGTCACCTTGCTTGGCGATGCCGCCCACCTGATGTCGCCGTTTGCGGGCGAGGGGGCCAATCTCGCCATGCTCGATGGGATGGAGTTGGCAGAAGCCATCCTTGCCCACCAGGACGACGTAGAGGCAGCACTCGCATCCTATGAAGAAGCCTTATTCCCGCGGAGCACAGCCGCGGCCGCCGTATCCAAGAGCAACCTCAGCGTCAGCTTCCGTCCCGATGCACCTCAGGGCATGCTTGATCTGATGGCTCGCTACACTCAACAGGCAGAGTGATCGTTGTCCCATACTTCTGGCAGTTCTCTCCATGTCATCCCCTCTGATGACAAGCTGCTAGGAGCGTCATCCTTTGTTACTCGACCTATCGGCATGGACACGAGAGCAACTATCACGCGCACAGAGACGAGTGACCCGACGCGCGCTCAGCAGTCGAACACCGACCAGCAGATGTCGTTCCGCAACCGCTGGTCATCGAGTACGAGTTCGCGAATCGCCTCCGGGAGCTGGTCGCGCTGCCACTGGCACTCGCGCGACCCTGCACGCTCACCCTCTCCCTCCAGCGCAGCAGCACGCGCAGCCTTGATCGCATAAGCGGCCGCACCCAGCTCGTGCGCGGCGACGTGCGCAACGACTGCGGCCTGGCCAGCAGCATAGGCGGCATGCCGAGCTGCCCCGCGCAGGTCTCTAGCTGCGCCCATTGCATGGCCGCCTGCCGAACGAGCCTGGGTCATCGTGACCTCGCCACACGCCCAGGCGCGGGCATGCTCGATTGCCTGGCGCGGTCGCAGGTCCTCGGGCCGGACCGACTCGAAGAGGTCAAGAACGTGTTCCGCGCACAGCGCCGCCCAAAGAGCGAGGAGATGATGATCCGCATCGGTGAGGATTCCACCACGGCGGATCGTCACGAAACGAGGGTCGCGGTCTTTCGGGAGGATCATACTCAGCACTCCTTCTGCTCGTATCTGCTCAACATATAAATAACTGGCTCATCTATCAGCATCGCGTAGATTATAGCACCAGGGGCATAAGCGCCGTTACGAGACCCGCGTATTCAATCCACACACTCTCTACTGGCCACCAACGGCCCATCTGCGAACCATTGCTAGAGCAGCTTCTTACAGCTACCACTGGCAGAGCTTTCCCGTTCTGCTCAAGCCTGCGGCTTGCGCCCCCACCCATAGATAGAACTCTGCTGGCGAATTCATCGCCATTCTTTCCCCGCCCACCCGCCCTTTTAGCTTGGAGAGTCGACGCGACCGAACATGGAAGATGCGAGGCTTGCCCCGCGAGAACTGGAATGCCCTGGCTACCACTGGGGACAGGCTTGCCGCGCAGGGCGTTCAATGGTATCCTAGCTCTGCACCAGACTAGCAAGGTCGAGTTCATTGTTTAAAGAAAAGGTGAAGTTACAACTACATGGACGAGCAAGCTGTTTTTCGGAAAGTCAAAGTCGAGGGGGGATACCTACGTTTTAGCTCCGCGCACTTTATCACCTTCGGTGGAAAATGCGAACGGCTGCATGGACACAACTACGGAGTGCTGGTTGAGCTAGAGGGGACGCTAGGTGAGGATAAACTGGTCTTTGACTTTACTATTATCAAACAGATCACACGCGATATCTGCCGTCGCCTGAACCATCGCTTTCTCCTGCCGCTGTACAATCCACACCTGGAAGTGAGCGAGCAACCTGAGAGTTGGGAGATCCGCTTTGGCGAGAAGCGCTATGTCTTCCCACGGGCCGATGTGATTGCGCTGCCCATCGACAATTCGACCGCGGAGCGGCTAGCCGAATATATCTGCCAGGAGTTGCGCCAGCAGCTTGCCAGCTACGAGACGGCTCACCTGCATACGATCATGGTCGGGGTCGAGGAAGCGCCTACCCAGATGGCCTACTACCGAGTGCCATTTCACGAAGCTCAGCCACCATCCATAGACTGAGCGAGGGTGCGCACATACAGTGTACACTCGCGCTCAATCCTGGTTCCACCTCGGGCGGGGAATCAGCAGGGACTAAGCGGTAATCAGGTTACGTCCGATCGCAGCGGCGACCGCGTGGGCGGTCGGCATCAACTGGACAAACTGCTCGATGGTCAGAGACTGCGCACCATCTTTGAGGGCTTCATCTGGATTGGGGTGGACCTCGATCAACAGGCCATCGGTCCCGGCGGCGATCGAGGCCAGAGAAAGCGGCGTCACCAGGTCGCGACGACCCGTCCCCTGGCTGGGGTCGGAGATGATCGGCAGGTGCGAGAGCCGTTTGATCAGAGGGATCGCACTGATATCCATCGTATTGCGCGTCATCTTTTCAAAGGTACGAATACCACGTTCGCAGAGGATAACGTTGGGATTACCCTGTGAAAGAATATATTCGGCAGCCAGCAGCCACTCTTCGAAGGTCGCGGTCATTCCGCGTTTCAACACAACAGGCGTCTGGTGCTTGCCGACTTCGTCGAGCAGCATATAGTTCTGCATATTACGCGTACCGACTTGCAGAATATCGGCATATTGACAGACCATCTCAACATCCGTAGGAGTCATAACCTCAGTGATAACTGCCATGCCAAACTCGTCGCGAGCTTTGGCCAACAAGCGCAGACCCGGCTCACCCAAACCTCTGAAGCCGTAGGGAGAGGTCGAAGGCTTGAATGCCCCGCCACGCAGAATCACAGCCCCCTGCTTCCTCACCGCCTCCGCTGTAGTCATCAACTGCTTCTCGGTCTCTACCGTACAGGGACCAGCCATCATCACTATGCTTGTCCCACCGATAGGCACCTGGCCGCCAGCTACACAGGCAGCCGGCACCTGTACAATCGTATCTTCGGGATGAAATTCACGGCTGGCCAGTTTATAGGGCTTGGAAACTGCCAGAATGCGCTCAACTCCCGGCAAACCTTCCAGTGCATCACCGATCGAGGGATTGATGCCCCCCGCGGTGCTCCGCGTCCCCGAAGGACCAACGGCTCCAAGCACACCAATCACGGTCAATTCAGCTCCACGTGAGAGATGACCGCTCAAACCATGATCTTTGAGATATATTTGTACATGCTCAATTTGCTCATCGCTACAATGCTGCTGCATGACAACGATCATATAGTAATGCTCCTTGTTCTACGAGAAGAGCAACCGGTTGGCTTCGCTTGCCCATTTCCAGGCCAGCACGGCCTTCTATGACCACGTAGTCGTAGCCCGCTTACCCTGAACTATGGCGAAACAGTGAAGGTCGGACGCAAATTTACCGCCCCATGAATATAGATGTGCTGCACTTCAGAAAGACTTCGCGTAGTGTTGACATGTAACAAAATGCGCACACATTTCAGCAGACTTCCCGGTACAGGAATCTCACGGGTACACATCAGCGGCACACAGTCCCAACCCAACATGCGAGCGGCCACCGCAGGAAACTCCGCATCCAGATCTTCGGTCAGACTAAAAATTGCACTGGCAACGTCTTCGATCTGTAAATCGTTGTGGCGAATCATCAACTGAAGAAGTTCGGTAGTCGCAGCGAGAATCTCATCACGATCGTTATGTTCAACAGTTGTCGCGCCACGAATGCCCCGACAATACATCAAGTGACTCACCTCTTTGGAAACAGTGTGATCTCTCAGTCCTCGACGGACGAGACACAAAGGATCTGCTCTATTCTAATAGATCTTAACCAGATGAGCAAGTCATTCTTCGCCTTTTCTCGGGGTTTCACAAAAGTCTTTTCTCTCCAACACCCACTCTGCTAGCGAATGCTATTCTTTATCGAAGACACCATTTTCTGTCGCATAGCCCCAATCACGAAAGAGGTCAAAGCAAGCTGCGAGCAACTGCCCACAGCTTGCTTTGACCTCTACAGGCCTGCGAAGCTGCAATCTATAGGTCGTGTTAACCTTTGAACGGAAACATCGTATGAACTTTCATGGCCAGCATCATATCGCCTTTAAGTTTGATCTTGCCACTGGCGAAAGCCTTCATAGCATCCGCTCCGGCAGCAATGGCCAGCCAGTCTTCATCGGCAACCGTCAGGGTCATATCGGCCTTGTCAACACCACCAGAGATCAATTCACATTGACCATTGGCAATCTTCAAAGCATATTTCCCTGCCTGCGGACCAGTGATATCCCACTGAAGCGTTTTGTTCATATTGCCCGCGGCGGATGGTTTAAACAACCCCACCATCATTTCGAAGCTCTCGGGAATGGTCATAAATGCACTCCTTTTCCTCTGGCACAGGAATCCTCCTGTATTACGTTTCCAAGTAGAAACATCTCTATATGCACACCTTTGATTATATACAAAGAAAACACTAGCATAGTAGAAAGTCCCCTATAAGTATAGCACAGTTATATTTGTTAGGGAGCCTGCGACTTCTTCTCCCAGAGCTATGTAATGCGCGACGTGTGGCCCCTCCCCTCTGAACAAAGGATCGAGTTGGGAGCGTGGAGGCCGCGGCCTCCACGCTCCCAACTCGATCCTTTGTTCAGAGGGGAGGGGCCACACGTCGC
>DAOTTJ010000188.1:0-17395 GCA_034437695.1 Ktedonobacteraceae bacterium | reverse complement strand
ACTCTGAGCACTAACCAAAGCCCTCTCCTTGCTGCCTTTCTCGCCTATATGCTGACCGGAACTATCCAGGAAGCGGCCAGAAAGATGGGCTATATCCCATTGAAACAGATCCAATTGACCACTTGAACTGTTTCTAGACAAAGTATAAAACGCGATCATTCATCATGAAGAAAAATGAGCGCTCACCACAGAGCAAGAATGAGAGAGTTGCATATGAGAAGGGGAAAGGGTGTCCGAACAGTCGTCCTATGGCGTTCGCTGAAAAGAGTCTTGCGTCTATCTATTACTATTCGCCTGGCTCTGGGGTTTTCGCTCGCTGCTCTGCTCGCCGCGACTACAACAGGACTTATCGGTTTCCAGCGCCTGACTGTGCTGCACACCCAGGCGGATTTTTATCTGGCGTTATTGCAAAATACAACCACTTTAAACACAGGCAGCGATTGTCTCAAAGCTATCGACATCCAAAGCACTGAGCTGCTTGCTGATGCCAGTGCTCCTCATAAAGATGAAGAAACATTGACCCAGGACGAACAGAGTCTCCAGACGTTACTCCAACAGTACCAGACGATCATCCTTTCCTACCTTACGCGCGATCTACTGCTCCAGCACCCCGATCAGATTATGATGATAAAGAATGGCAGTGGTCAGGAGGTGCAACAACATACCTATGGAGCGGGTGCCTGGCGTACCTGGTTACTCTACGAGACAACCGAGCAACAGATTCTACAAGATGTAAAGATGGATCACCTTAGTAGTGCTCAGGAGCTGGCTCATCTCCTGAGACTTTTACGCTGGAACAGACTCAAGGGCCGCTTGAGGAGCAGGTGGGGATCTGCATCAGAGACACTGGACCCGGTATCCCGCCTGAAGAACACGCCCTGCTCTTCCAGTCCTTCGTGCGTCTCAAACGCGACATAGTCGGCGCAGTGCGCGGAACTGGTCTGGGACTCTCCATATGTAGGCAGTTCGTGGAAGCTATGGGCGGGCGGATCTGGGTGGAAAGCTCGGGGATTCCAGGCGAAGGCAGCCGTTTCTGTTTTACTCTCCCACTGGCATACGTCGAAGCCGCCTATCCCATAAAATAGCTCTCGATCGTACTACACATATTTCACACTCTGCGTATGCAAAACGCACTGTGCAAACACTTCTCTCCTATGGTAGGGTTGTAACCAGAGGAGCAAAGGATTGTCCTTGCCTTCCTCCAGACCAGCAGGTGGTCAGCATAGAAGCGCCTGTCTTCTTTAGGAAGCGAGAGAAAGATTTATGACGCTACCCGGTAGCTCACTGAACGACGAATCGCGGAAGCAGCCTCAGGAATTTCGTCCTCTGGGACCCCAGGAACTGCAAGACTGGCAACAAAAACGTCCAGGATAGGAGAACAAAAATCACCTCCCAACCGCGGGCAAGCGCAATGCCTGGGTCCATTGGGAGTATAGCCCCGAGGAATGGACACGCTTTGAAGAGATTGACTGGAAACCAATCAAACGCATATTCTGGCTGCTCGTTGGTCTCTCTACCCTCTTCCTCCCGGATGTGCTGATCCTTATCCTCTCCGGTACCTATGCGTGGTATCCATTACTGGCCCTTAGTGTCGTACTCCTCTTTCTGTTCTTTGGTGTCTTTATTGCCACAGCCTTTTCGGCCTATAAGTATCGCGAAGCGAAGAAACGTCACCAGGCCCGCCAGAACCAGGCTCAGGCGCGACGGATTACCATTGCAAAGGAAGGCATCTGGGAAGCTGGCACGTTCTTCCCTCTGAATGGACACGATGTCGTGCTAGAGGAGGTTAAGCTGACACACCAGCCAACTATCCTCCACTTTCGCCGGACAAAACACTGTCCAGGTGAAGAGACGACGCCCCAGTCTGATACACTACGCGTACCTGTCCCTGGACGATATGAAAACGACGCGGCGCACCTTTTGCAGCAGTTTCGCACAGAAGTGATCGAAACACAGCAACGCCAGATGAATCCTCCCGAACCAGATTGAGTAGGTTCGACAGAATGTCCACTCAATCGGCCTTTCCTTGCCCTCACGCAAAAGAAGAAGAGAAGAGATAGTGAACTTCCTTAAAGCAGAAGCTCTTCTCCGCTCTTGAGCACATATTTTTGCTTATCGTCGACAAATACACTGACTGTCTGACGACCCATGACCCGCCAGCGATCTCGCCCCAAAGCTTCCACATTCAATTCAACACGCACCAGGGCGGTCTCTTCGTCGATACCAACTATCGTATTCCCCGGTGGAATGGTGAGCAGCCATTGCTGAAAACGCTCCTGATCCACGAAGCTAGCCATGCGATCAAAGTGAGGAATAACTATCAGTCGAGGAACAATGCCAAGTGCAGCGACAAAGACCGCATCCATCCCCAGCATCGCCTGACGCAGAGAGGCCGTGTATCCACTCAGCGCCATCGCTCCCGCACTACAGCCAGCAAGCACTGCCCCGCGCTCATACGCAGCTTTGATGCTCTGCCAGGCCAGTGAGTCACGCAGCGCGTCGATAAGATGCTGTGGATTGCCACCCGAGAAGTAGAAGAGGTCGACCCCTTCCAGGAGAGCCACCTGTGCGGGATCATTGGCACTCTCGCCATCGATAATGCGCGTTGCACGAATGTCGCTGACCCCCAATTGTGCGAAGTGCTGCAAACCCAGGTCATTCCAGAATTTTGCCCCCATCAGTTCCAGACCGCTTGCAGTCGGTAACAATGCAACACGCGTGGGATGCCTTCCCTCCACCGTCTTTAAAAGATATGTATCGATCTCATCCATCACAGGAAGATATTCGCCCGATCCAACCAGGGCAACAGTTCCAGGTAGAGGAGAGCGCTGTTCGTTAGCAAATGTCATCGTCTTGACCAACCTTTCAGAGTGACGCAATACATATAATCATCATTATATGCAATGGATCATTGGATGGTCCAGCGTATAAAATCTCCTTCTTCACCATTTCGCACGCAAATCTCCGGCTTAATTTATCGCATATACCATTTTCGGTCGCGTCGCCCCCTCCTTTAATCTCAAATGTGAATTCTTTTTTTATCGGATTCTTCGTTTTATGCTACCAGGACCAGGATTTGTGCGACATCGCCAGTACTTCCACTCTCTTCGCGAAGACAGCTCAGATACCTGCTGTCAGGCGACCACCTGGCACCAAAGCAGTCGTGGTAGGGGAAGGCATAGAGTTGCTTTCCACTGGTAACGCTCCAGAGGCCGATGTCCGTTATCGTACTGGCGGCGCTGTTCACTGTTTCCAGAAACAGGCGGCTCCCGTCGGGTGACCAGTGGACAACCCAGGTTGCATAGATCTGGGGTGTAACCTGCCTGACTTGCTGTCCCGTTAGAGCATCGACGATCTGTACACGCGGTTTGGCAGTATTTACCAGCGCGAGTTGCTTGCCATCCGGCGACCAATCGAACATATAGACGTTTGGGTATTGCTTCACGACACGCCAGGTAGTCGTATCCCAGAGGCTGACCTGGGTGGCCTGACAGGCCGCGTCCTGGCATCCTAAGGTAGCCAGCAGATGCCCGTGTGGCTGCCAGAGTTCGCGTGCGCTACTTGCGCTGTTGATCAGGTACACGTTGAGATGTGTGACCAGCGAGCCACTCTGGGGATTCCAGATAGCGACTCCGTTGCTCATATAGACTGACATTTCTTTCCCATTGGGCGACCAGGCGATATCGTCTATGGCGATGAAGCCACCCCCGGAACGCAGCAACAGAAGACTCAGGGCCGGATTCGAGGATGGGAGTAGAGGCGGTGTTCCCTCACTCAGAGTCTGGAGAGGCGAAAATGAGCGAATAAGCTGCGCTGTACGAGCATTAAAAAGGGAGATGCTCGAAATGCTTGCAACTGCCAGAGTACTGCTATCGGGCGACCAGGCTATTCTGTTGGCAACCACAGACGAGGCCACGATTTCGCTGCCGGTCTGGTACCGAACAACGTTTTCACCGGTCAGAGCATCCCAGCTTTCGACCGTGGTGCGATCAACTACTGCAGCCATCCGTGTACCTCACAGAATGTTCATGTATACTATCGCTGGGGATGGCAAACTGTGGCAGAAGCCTGGAAACACAACTCTTCGCAAAATGGCCGTCCTCAGGTTCAAAGATTGGGCCAAAATACCACTGGACGGACCTTGCAACAGCTCCAACCTCCCCACAACTTTAACTTTGACGTTAACGGCAAGCTTGTGATATACTTGTAATAGAAAAAGTGATCACGTCAGTTGACGCTGTCTCACCGGACAGGAGCAAACGCTATGGTTTCTGAAGACACGGCCCGCCCGGCAGAGGTCGATGCGCCGTCGTTGACTATTGAACAGGTGGCCGCCCAGACGGGTCTGACCAAACGGACACTGCGTTACTACGAAGAGGTCGGACTCCTCCCTCCCACTGGCCGTACCGAGGGCAACTATCGCCGCTATTCCAGCGAGGATATCCAACGCCTGGAACGGATTAAAGATCTACGCGATCTGCTGGGCTTCACGCTGGCCGATATCCGCAAGATCCTGGAGGCCGAGGATGAACGCCTCCAACTTAAAGCTGCCTACCGTCAGGAAACTCAGGCCAGCACAAAGCTCGCCCAACTGGAACAGGTAGACGAGATTATTCGCCGTCAATTACTGCTGATTGAACAAAAAATCACTGGCCTTGTACAGATGCGTACGTCTCTCCAGGCAAAGCTGGAACACCACGTATATGTACGTCAAGGCCTGCAAACTATAAGAGAAGATGTTTAGCGCTCAACGCTGAACATCGAGCACAGAAGACTGGATTGGACCTTTATACATAATGAAAATTCTCACCCCGCACTCTCAGGACCCGGCAACACCTGAGATTGTCACGTCGCCGCCGCAGACCGTTGCGGCAAGCGTGACTACGTTGCCCCCGACTCACGGTCTGTCACGCGCATTTTTAGCCCTGCGTCACCGCAATTACCGTCTCTTCTGGTATGGTCAAATGATCTCCCTGATCGGCACCTGGATGCAGACCACCGGTCAGGCCTGGCTGGTTCTACAGTTGACGCATAGCGCCTGGCAACTGGGTCTGGTTGGTTCACTCCAGTTTCTGCCGATCTTGCTCTTCTCGATCTTCGGCGGCGTCTTTGCCGATCGCTGGCCCAAACGCCGCGTACTGCTCTTTACCCAGACTGCGGCGATGATCCAGGCGTGTATTCTCTGGACGCTCGTCGCGACCGGCTCGGTGCAGATCTGGCAGGTCTACATCCTGGCCCTGCTCCTGGGTCTGACCAACAGTCTGGATATGCCCACGCGCCAGGCTTTCGTTGTGGAGATGGTTGGTCGCGAAGACCTACCTAACGCGGTCGCACTCAACTCCTCGATCTTTAATCTGGCCCGCATCGTCGGCCCCGGACTCGGCGGCCTGATCATTGCACTCAGTAATGTCACCGTTCTGTTTCTGATCAATGCGCTGAGCTTTGTTGCCGTCCTCGGTGGACTCGCGCTGATCGATATCAGCAAGCTCTATGCCCTCCCTGCACGCGCAAAACCCGGCAGCCAGATAAAGACCTGGCAGAGCCTGCGCGAAGGCCTGAGCTATATCCGTCACACCCCGGCGGTCTTCCTGGTGCTTATGGTGATCGGCGGCGTCTCGCTCTTCGGCATCAATTTCAATGTCGTCCTGCCGATCTTTGCAACGATGGTGCTCAAAATGGGCGCAGTCGGCTTTGGCTTTCTCTCTTCGGCTTTCGGCATTGGTTCGCTTGCCTCTGCCCTCTGGCTGGCCTGGGGCAATCGACGCGCAAGCATCAAACGCATTCTGATCAGTACATCCATCTTTTCAATCTTGCTGATCTTCTTCGCTATCTCGCCCAGCTATCCGCTCTCGCTGCTCCTGATCGCCGCCGTCGGTTTCGCACAGATAGCTTTCTCCGCGCTCTCCAATAGCACGCTGCAAATGGTCACGCCCGACCACCTGCGGGGACGCGTGATGAGCGTCTATATGATCTGTTTCGCGGGCAGCACTCCTATCGGCAATCTCTTGATCGGCGCTCTGGCTGGACTCTTCGGCGCTCCTCTTGCCTTGCTCATCTGTGCTATGCTAAGTCTGATTTCGGCGCTGACCGGGTGGATCTGGCGGCGACCTGCGGAGAAAGACCTTGAGCATTCAGCACTGTTTTAAACGGCATGACTGGCATGTGTTCCCACTCACACATGCGACACAGGATCAACATATCGCGCAGAGCGAACAACTGCTGGCCAGGACAGTTCCCGGCACCAGACCTACCCTGTACTGGTCACAGGCGAGCAGGACTGGCCTGGTTCTCGGCTTTTCGCAGAAAGAGACGATACTCAACCCACTGACTTTGCAGCAGGAACCACTGCCAATCTATCACCGCAGAGCCGGTGGGACCGCAGTACTCGTCGGGCAGCATATGCTCGACCTCGATGTCGTCTTACCTTCCGACCATCCGCTCGTCCTGCCCGACCTGGTGGAATCCTACCGCTGGTTTGGCGAAGCCTGGGTGCGAGCGCTCGCGCTGCTCAAGGTAGAGACGCGCATCGTCCCTCCAGACGAAGCCCGCGCCCAACGCCAGCAGGCCAGGCAGCCTGCGACTCAACCGCGCGAGGAGGTCCTGCGCCGCGCCTGCTACGCCTCCAACTCTTCCTATGAAGTAGTGGCCGGGCAGCGCAAGGTCGTCGGACTCGACATGATCCGCCGCCGTCATGGCTGCCTCATCCAGGCTGGCGTCCTCCTGCACTGGGAAAACGACAGGCTGGCAACGCTGCTCGGTCACTCACCAGAAGAAGAGGCCCTCCTGCGCCAGGAGCTTCCCAACCGCGCAGTTGGACTCGACGAGCTATGCCAGCGTACACTCACCCCTCAAGAGATCATACTGGCATTTGAAACTGCGCTTTTTGGGGATATACTGAAGTGTATTTGACTCTGTCCCGTGGCCTTTTCTTCTCGGTCAAGAGACTGAAAATCCTACGTACCAATCAACCAGAGCAAATGCGCGTTTTTTAAGAGAAAGAGGTTTCTACCTATGGGAGATCGAAAAGCACAGGGAGCAGTTGAGGTTGTCACCGAACCTGACTTTGAGGCGATGGTCATCGGCGCTCACCCCGACGACGACGACTTCGGCGCAGCAGGCACCAGCGCACTCTGGGTCAAACAGGGCAAAAAAGTCGTCTGGGTCGTGATGACCGATGGCACCGAGGGCAGCGAGGTTCCTTCCTTCAACGCACTTGAACTTATGGCCATACGCGAGAGCGAACAGCGGGCCGCCTGCGAGGTCCTGGGCGTCCAGGCAGTCGAGTTTTTGCGCTTCCCCGATGGCCATCTACAAAATAGCGAGGTAGCACGTCAGGCGGTCGTACGCCTGATCCGCAAATATCGTCCACGTATTGTGATAACCCACGACCCGAGCCAGCAGATCTTCGCGCCCGATCCCGACGAGAAGCCCGAAGATACCGCTTATATCAATCACCCCGACCACCGGGCCACGGGCAATATCGTCATCGACGCGATCTTTCCCGCCAGTGGCAACCCACGCTCGTATCGCGAGTTGCTGGCGGAAGAGCTGTTGCCCTATCGGGTCCACGAACTCTACTTCTTTATGTCGGAAGGAGCAAATACCTTTATTGATATCAGCGAGGTGATCGAGCTGAAAGCGCGGGGCCTGAAGTGCCACACTACTCAGTTTGACCAGGATTGGGACTCGCTCAAAGAACTACAAAAATGGGGAGAAGGCGTCGCAAAAATGGCCAGGGAGAAAAAGGACCTGGAAATGAGCTACGCCGAAGCGTTCCGCCGCGTCAAATTGTTTATCCCCAAACAGGAAAACGCCTGAAACCATCGACCACCAGACAGCACTGCTGTTTGCAGTCGACGAAACGCCCCCGAAAAACTTTTTTTGCGTGTGTTGCAGGTCGCGCAGGCGATCTGCAACACACACAGGATGTTTGTCCTGATTGTACAAAATCAGGAATGACTCATAAAGCACAGCCACATAGGTGCAACGCTCGCTCTGCACTCATCCTATGCAGGGGTCATAATCGCCGAGAACCCACCCCACAACTGCATAAAGCGCTCATGAGTCATCTGCACCATATCCAGGCGCGAAGAGTCGGCCAGGGTGATATTATTGCTATCCCCGCCGCGTACTACCAGAATATGACCACCAGCCCAGAGATACGGCGGCCAACTGACAATCACTGGCGTCCCGCTATTCGCCTTCGCGATCACTTGCGCCAATGTCAGCGAATGCCCCCACGTGGTCTTGAAGCCAAAGAGACTGCCGGTATGAGCAATCCCCGATTCCTCTAAGAGTCCCTCATCGGGCGTAATCTCGTGTATTCTAGACTCGACAGTCAGGATATCGGTGATCCGATACTTATGGCCATAGGAATTAATCACCTCGGTCATAGAGGCAGCTGAACACGCTGAATAGGCCCAGGTATTATATTCTTGCATGGAGTTATATTGAGCGGTATCAAGCTGGCCCAGACGCACCAGGTCATGCGAAGCAGTATATGTAGTCGTCACAGGAGCTGCCTGCACCGTCGGCGTCAGCGGCACACTGTTGGCACCAAACCAGACCGAGGTCCAGACCGCTGGATGCGGCAATAGCGTGCTAAACAGGTAAAATGCCAGGAGAAACAGCGTACATACACCAGGCAAAAGCACTTTCCACGAAGTCAAACGATCGCGCCAATCGCCAAACAAATCCCGACCTGGCATCCCTCCCCAGTCGCGTCCGGGTCGCGCGATTGGCATGCCTCTGGAAACATTGACCGCAGCTACCCTTCCAGTCGTCGTGTCAGCGCTCGCTGACCGACTGGCCCGCAGTGGAATCGCAGGAAGAGCGGTCGAGTTGGCCATCATACGCTGCAACTCCTGCTTAGGAAGAGTGGTCGAATCAAGCATACGCCGCCGCTCAGGCGCAACCGCAGCCATAACATGCGCTCTGGTTCGCTCCTCGGGTAAACGCGGAAGCGCAGCATCTGGCACATGTGGTTTTTTCGTTACAACCTGATATCCTGTGCGCGTCTCACGCGTCTGTGATATGGGAGAAAGAAACAGGCCAGCACAGGTAACAAGCAGGGCCAGGACAAAGAGCACAACCAGGATAAAGGGCATAGAAAGCAACTCCCTATGACTAGCTAACCGCATAAACAACGAAATTCACCGCTGACAGCCCTCACCCGTACACCTTGCTAACTATACCATAGGATTTCGTCGATTTGCAACGCAAAAGCCTGAAAGTATCGCCACAAGAACAAACGCGGCAGCCATTTACCCTGCGAGCAATCGGCCAACCAGAGAAGAGTGGAAAGCAGCGCGTGCAGCCAAAGAAGCTGCTTCATGCCTTATCATCACCCCATTTCCAGACGCGTATCTCTGTTCCTTCAGACCGTCACCCCGAAAAATGAGGAGGGACCGCCAGGCACATTCGCACCCTAACAACAACTTCTCAGGGGACACCCCCACCACATCTTTTCCTCACCCCCCAACCTATAAATAGGTTGGGGGTGGGGTCTACTGACAAACCAAAAAAAACAATGTACAATGCAGAAAAGGCTATTTGATGATCGCATAGCGGATTCATCTGGAAAGAAGCGCAACCTATGATCCGACCCTCCGACTTGCGCCATTATATCTATCTGGCCATCGCCTGCTGCATCCTATTCTTACTGGCTGTAAGCGGCACGATAGCTCTCTATCTCTTTTTCACTAATCCCTCTACCCCGACTTCCACCCAACACAAACGTAACAACTATATGGACAGCAACACTGCCAACTACTTTCCACACCAGTTTGTCACGCGCTCAGGAGCAACTCTCCAGCTTGCCGGTCAACCTTTCCGCTTTTCTGGCGCGAATATGTACTGGCTGGGCTTAGATGAGAATGTCAATGGCGTGGCTTATCCGACACCATTCCGCGTTGACGATGCCTTGACTGCGGCGCAAGAGATGGGTGCAACGGTTGTACGCTCACACACGCTAGGCATTTCAGTTGGCTGTCCGCTCTGCCTGGAACCCTCCTTAGGCACCTTCAATCCACAGGCTTTTGTCGCGATGGACTACGCCATTCAAGCGGCTGAGACGCACCATCTCCGCCTGATCGTCCCACTTGTCGACAACTGGCACTATTACCACGGCGGGAAACATACGTTTACAAGCTGGCGCGGCATCAGCGACGAGAACGCGTTTTACACCAACCCGACCGTTATCCACGACTTTGAGCAATACATCAGTACGCTCCTCAACCACGTCAATAGCGACACAGGCCTGGCTTATAAAGACGATCCGACGATCATGGCGTGGGAAACTGGCAACGAAATCACCCCGCCGGTTAGCTGGACACGCACGATTGCCGACTATCTCAAAAGCATCGATCCGAACCATCTGGTCATCGACGGCAGCTCTACTATCACCGCGCCAGCTCTCGCACTGCCCAATGTCGATATCTATACACATCATTATTACCCGGCCAGCATCGTACAGATGCAAAGCGCCGCAAGCGTGGTCACCACCGCTCACAAAGTCTTCTTTATCGGCGAATACGCCTGGCAAAGCGGCGATCCACTGCCAGATTTCTTGGCCGCAATCGCCAAAAGTAGTGCCGCAGGCGATATGTACTGGTCGTTCTTCCCCCACAACGACACCTCTGGCTACGTACAGCACGCAGATGGCTTCACTATCCACTATCCCGGCGACGACAGCGCCATGCGCACGGCCGTCCAGTCTATACGCACCCACGCCTATGCGATGCAAAAACTGTCTCCGCCCGCCGTTGGTCTCCCCGGTACACCTGTGCTCACCGCCATGCATGGCAAACAGCTCTTCTGGCGCGGCACCGCTCTGGCAGCCTCCTACAGCGTCGAACGCTCAACCGCCGGTTCAAGCGGTCCCTGGACCCTCGTCTGTAACCGCTGTACAACCGATAACAATCTTCCCTGGACCGATACAACCCAACCGTCCGGCATCTCCTGGTATCAAATCCAGGCCTATAACCTGACTGGCCTGCCCGGACCATTCTCAGATGTGATAGCTTCAAGCACTTGAGGCTTTGACTGAATCGCACAATATAGCAAGCGACACAGATGAAGCAAGGCAGAGAGCTTCAACTATCCCTATCACTCGCTTTCTTTGACAGAAAAAGCGTACAAACAGGCAAACAGGCAAACAGGCAGACTTGCTGAAATGCCTGAGAAATTTGGCACACATCCAAGAAAAATATTGCTGAGTGTAACCATCTCTGGTATTCTGTTACTAAGCAGAAGATACCACCTTTTGTATCCGTGTAACATTGTGTGTGGTCGGGTTTGTATTTTCGTGTAACATTGTGGGTTGTTGAGCCGTGTATATGAATATAAACCCACCGGGCCAGGATTTGTTTGAGTAGAAAGGGGCAAATACTCCCAGGTAACTGGCTGCCCCGTTCAGGATCTCTGTTTTAGTAAAGCGCACACAGAAAGGCTGGAAGAGTATGGTTATGCACACCACCCCGAAACGTCCTCGTGGGCTGGCCGCTATGAGTCTCGAACGTAGACGCGAAATCGCCAGCAAAGGGGGGCGCACCTCTCAAGCACGCGGAACCGCTCATCAGTGGACCGCCGAGGAGGCCTCAGCAGCAGGCAAAAAGGGCAGCGCACGCTATGCTTTACGCAAAGCAGATAGGGTAAGTGTTGCTCAATAAGTGATTATCCGTGGCTGTATGCACCTTTTGCAACGCCCGCATCGATAGATTGTAGGAAACCCGTTTACGGCATCCATTAAGGAGACGTGGGCGGGTTTCTTGCTCTGCAAGCGTTCTTCTCTCCTGACACTCTTTCCTTCCATATGTCTCTATTTCAGGCTTCGCCATCAATGATCTACACCTTCAATACTGCTGGCAATCCGTGCCTCACCGGTAGAAGCGGCCCAGCGCAGTACCTCGCCCGCGAGGTAGAGCGAGCCGGTGGCACACACGAGGTCGTCCGGTGCGGCCAGCCGGCGAGCCAGTTCCATAGCCGCACGACTGTCGGGAACGCTGGTGAGTTGCACGCCCGACGCGTACTCGGCAAATAGCTCCTGAAGGTGTTCAGGCGTCGCAGAGCGCGGATTATGCACGCTGGTCAGAATGACATGCTCGACATCCGCCAGACTCCGCAGCATGCCAGGCAGGTCTTTATCGACGTTGACCGCGAACACGACCAGCAGATGGCGATAGGTGAAAAGCTCACGAATACTCTGCATCAGCTTTTGCAGTGAGTCGGCGTTGTGCGCTCCATCGACGATGGTAACGGGCTGATGAGCGATAATCTCCAGGCGACCCGACCAGCGCACCTCACGCAAGCCCTGGCGGAGCGCAGTCTCGTCCCAGCTACACTCGGGTCGACCTGTAGCCCGCAAGCTTTCCAGGGTAGCCACGGCCAGCGTGGCGTTCTCGGCCTGGTGCGCACCAGCCAGCGCAAGTTCAAGGTTGCGATAGACGCCCTGCGGAGTCTCTATGGTCAGAGTCTGCCGCGCCACCTCCTGCTGCGCAATCTGATAGCGGTAACCGAGCGCAGGCAACTCTCCCGCATCCACCTCCGCCTGCGCCGGGTCGCCAACCACAGAGCCAACGCGCACCAGCCGGGCCTGACGCTCGCGGGCCACCCGCGCAATCGACAACAAGGCTTCAGGCGACTGCGCGGAAGTCACGACTATGCCTCCCTGTTTGATAATTCCAGCCTTCTCGCCAGCGATCGCGCTCAACGTATGACCCAGGATATGCATATGGTCAAAACTGATCGACGCAATGACCGACACCAGCGGCTGAGTCACGTTGGTCGCGTCCAGTCTTCCGCCGATCCCGACCTCAAGGATCGCGTGCTCCACACGCTGACGCTGAAAATACAGGAGGGCCAGGGCCGTTGTGATTTCATAGGGAATAAAGGGATAAAAGACGTGCTCGCTTTCAATCAGTTCGACCGCTGCACGCACCTCGGGCAGCAAACCCGCGACCTCCACCTCACTGATCAGGCGACCGCGCACACGCATGCGCTCACGAAACGTGTGTAGGTCTGGCTGCGTATACAGACCAGTGCGCCTCTCGGCGGCACGAAGCACACTCTCGATGCAGACAGCCGTCGAACCTTTGCCTTTGGTACCGGCAATCAACGTACAGCTATAGGTACGCTGCGGCTCCCCAAGCAGTTCCAGGAGACGACCTTCGCGTAATAGATGTTGCTCGCGGTCGTCGCGAAACTTTCCCCCACGTTCGAAATCGCTCAAGCCGTAAATATAAGCCAGAGCCTCTGTATAGTTCATAAGCTTATTTCTCACCCCGCTCTGTTGAACAGATAGATACCGCTCGCACACGCTACGACGTTTTCGCCAGGATGGCGCACAATGTTACAAACTGTTGCGCACGATGGCATCGCTCATCTTGACCACACGCATTATCTCGTGTACATCGTGGACGCGCACGATGTCGGCTCCCTGCGCGATTCCGAGCGCGACGGTGGCCGCCGTTCCCTCCAAACGCTCACCGGGCGGCAGATCGCCCAATACCCGACCAATCAACGACTTACGCGAGGTGCCGAGCAGAAGCGGTCGTCCCAACACCCGCAACGCTCCCAGACGCCGCAAGAGACTCAATCCGCCCTCGAAGCCGGTATCGAAGCCAATACCAGGGTCAATAATCAGGTGCTCCCAGGCCACACCCGCCGCCAGGGCCAGATCAATGCTGCGAGCCAGGTAGCGCGTGATATCGCTGAGGATCTCGCGTCTCTGGTAGCCGCGCATATTGGCCATCAACACCACTGGTACCCCACATTCCGCCACCAGAGCAGCCATCTCCGGGTCGCGCTGCAAGCCCCAGATATCGTTGAGCATACACGCCCCGACCGCCAGCGCCGCACGCGCGACCCGTGCTTTGGAGGTATCGATCGAAATGACCACCTCAGGAGGCAGTTGATCGCGCAATACCTGAATGACCGGCACTACACGCGCTATCTCCTCTTGAGGCGAGAGAGGTGTAAAATTGGGGCGCGTCGACTCGCCACCAACGTCAAGCAGAGTCGCACCTGCGGCCACAAAGGTCTGAGCCTGCTCCAGCACACGCGCCAGATACTGCTCTTGAGTAGTAGCGGGATGCATGACCCCATCCCCGGAAAACGAGTCTGGCGTGACATTGATAATGCCCATCACGTGAGTGCGCTCTCCCCAATCCAGACGCCAGTTCTGCCAGATGGTTGGCGGCAACTCGTTCGACATAGCATGCCTGCTTTCTCTCCTCACTATTCGTCTATCTACCTCTATGATATCTCTCTGCAAGCTCAGGCGCAACTAGGCAATGGCTTTCCAGCTCTGCTCAAGCCTGCGGCTTGCGCCCCCACCTATAGGCAAAACATGCAAAAAAAAGAAAAAGGTTGCTAGGGAACACCTCAAGCCTCGGCAAAGGGCTACCGCCCTCTGCACTCCCACTTCACTTCATGTCTATACTGCGGCCTCTGCTCCTGAACACAGGATCGGGTCGCAAGCCAGAGGCTTGCAGAGAATGCAACAACTCTTGAATGCCAGAACCTCCTCTCCCCAGAATGCAGACTGTTTTGCTATAATGATCTGTAGGTAGATCTTGTATCGTATAGTATATTAGGAAGCTCTTACTACTATCAGTAAATAGAAGGTTTCTTTGGATGGACACAACTGAAAAATTCCTTATACATCGCAAAGTTCAGGTAGCAGCCAGGCGTTGCCATGAATGCGATCAGGAAGCGTTGGGACGTTGCCCGGATTGCCATAAAGGCTTTTGTCAGGACCACTTTCCCAAGCAACAACATTCGCCATGCGCCGAAAGGCAGATGCGCCAGGCACTTACCCAGGTCTGTTATGTCTGCGGCGTCCAGGTTTATCCCGATCAGTGGTCGCTTTCGCGCACTTCTCACTATATTGATAACTACACGTGTCAGGGCTGTGGGCGACATATCTGCGATGAACTTCATACGCAGAGAAAATCTGAGCATATCTCGGTTGTACGCGACGGCATGCGTGGACACCGCTACCAGTATATTGCCCGCTACTGCGATGCCTGTACACCATTCTATCGTATTGGCGGCGTCAAAGGTCTGGTGCGCGGACTTCTGCTGGCTGCAACGCTTGCGCTTGTCGTCTTTTTCTCTTTTCATCCATAACCTGTCCGCACAGAACGATTGAACTCGAAAGGAACAGGCAGGGGCGAATGAATAGATATGCATTTTCCCCTGCTCACTACTATGACAGTGACACGAACTATCCAGGCTACACTTTTGCGCTATCACACGGAGATCCAACAGGCCCTGCGCCAGACAGTCCAACGCCATAGCGCCAATGTCTTCCCAAATCAAGCGCGAGGCAATCCACTCAACGCTTTCTATGGGCAGATGGAGTACCATATGGGTTGGGTTGACCGCGACTTTGCCCCCGGCAATGGGCAGACTGGTAAACTGCTCCGTCCGACGCTTTTGCTGCTGGCTTACGAGGCCGTGGGAGCCGAAGGACTGCCTGAACGCGCCACATATTTGCGCCGCGCCCTGCCAGCCGCGGTGGCGATTGAACTTACACATAATTTTACTCTGATCCACGACGATATCGTCGACCACGATGTCGAACGACACCATCAGCCAACGCTGTGGAGCGTCTGGGGCAGCTCGCACGGCATCAATACTGGTGACGGTATGTTTGCTCTGGCTCGTATGAGTATGTGGGATATGCTGGCCGAAGGTGTGACTGGCGAGATAGCCACGCAGATGGCCGCAGTCATGGATCGAGCAACATTGATCATTGCCGAAGGACAGTACCTCGACCTGAGTTTTGAGCAGCGCCTGGATATTTCCGTGGCTATGTATCTGGATATGATCTCCCGCAAGACCGCCGCGCTGATGAGTTGTGCAGCCGAGATGGGCGCGATCCTGGGTACACGCGACGAGACAGTGATTAAGCACCTGCGCGACTTTGGTTTCGAGATCGGCGTTGCCTTTCAGATCCGCGACGACGTACTGGGCATCTGGGCCAATGCCGCCGAGACGGGCAAAACCTCCGCGGGCGATATCTACCGACGCAAGAAAAGTCTGCCTATTCTGTATGCACTTGAACACGCCGACGCCGACGATCAGCACACCTTGCAGCAATCTTACACGCAAGAAGCGCCGATGACGCAGGAACAGGTCACGACGGTCCTGGAGATCCTGACGCGCACGCGGTCGCGCGAGTACTGTTTCGATTTCCTTAACCAGCGTTGTGCGCAGGCTCGCCACGTCCTGCACAGTATCCCTCACCTGGCTAATGCCACAACGAGCCAGGTCATCGAGGATATGGAGGCCCTTATCCATTTCATGGAGATCACTACTCATATTTGACGCTCCTTTCTCACCTAAAAGGATATTCAGTGCGTCCCTGCAATCGAGGCTGACATCGCGCTGTCGAGAAGGGCGAGCCAGCCTCAGACAACCTGCGCAGTATTCCAATCGCTCACAAAGGTTTGCTGAAGCGTGGTCAGCACGGCGCTATCAGCAAGGAGAATGCCCAGTTCGCGGTTTTGGTCTAATGCGCCCCGAAACCGTTTATGATATCATACGCCTCACCCAAGAAATGGCCGAGATCATGGGCATTTCTCTGGAGGAGGTGGGCATCCATGTGTAAAGTCAAATGGAAACGCTCGTTCGCGCAATCAACGTATATTACCATAGGCTGGAACTGGTTCATGATCTTAGCTGGGAAAGCTGCCGAGCCAGTACTCGTCGCTTCAGTTCTTTACGCCTCGGTCAAGCTATTGCCTATTGTCCACTTCCCTGCTCAGTTCGATGTCGCTGTGTTTATTGCCCAGTTTGTAGCTCTCGACATCGGGGGTCTTAGTTTGAATAAGCTGGCTGACCAAGCAAAGAAAGAGGGCAACGAAACAGGGGCAACGCAAGCAAAGCGGTTAAGTGTCGCCTTGGTCGGCATCATGCTGGTTGGCGTGATTATGGCTGGCTTGAACCAAGTGATGAAACTGGACGGCCAGGTCTCTACTGTGATCGATACCATTCTGCTGATCGCCCGTGCAGTTATGGCAGTACTATATAGCCGGGTGATCCATAGCTTGAAGAAGGATGATGAATCGGAACAGTCGAGCGAGCAGGAGATCGAGAAGATAGTTACGGAAAAGGTCAACACAGCGTTACAGGGGTCGCTTGCTACTCTGAGACAAGACATCGTCTCACAGCTCGAAGCGAGTTTGTCTCAGCATATTGATGAGCATCTCACCGAACTGGATGCGAAGCAAGCTGCTGTTATGGCACTCTTCAAGCAGGAACAGACCAACGCAATCAGTGAGACAACTGAGACGATTACATCTATGGTTGATACAGCACTTCGAAAACGGGCTGCCGTTCATCGTGAGACACAGGACGTCTCACCACCGTCGAAGGTGCGTTCCATCAC
>DAOTTJ010000187.1:0-7461 GCA_034437695.1 Ktedonobacteraceae bacterium | reverse complement strand
CTGAACGCGCTCCAACTCGGCTTCTATCCTGAAGTGACCTGTACACATATGGATCTCAATAATGTTGAGCAAACAGCCGAAACGATCGCCCACTTTACACCAGATATCATTTTTTGTGCCGCGACGATGCAACCCTGGTTGCGCATTGCTACGCTCCCCAAGCCGTACTTTGAAAAACTGTACCAAGCACAGGTAGGTCCATGGCTTCCGCTCACTCTCACTCCTGTTTACAAACTGATGAAAGCGGTGCAAGAAACAGGATTACCTATCAAAGTCATCAATGCATCGTACCCTGATGTCATTCATGCGGTCCTTCGCCGAGTGAACTTGGCTCCAACAACAGGTATTGGAAATATTGCGAATAATATCCCTGCTCTCAGAGCATCGATTGCCTGGAAATTGCAAAAGCCTCTGGAACAGGTCGATATTCGTTTTGTCGCTGCCTATTCACTCAATCATCGGATTTCGCGTCAGGGAAATGCTGGGGGAATGCCTTTTCATTTGACCGCACTGGTCAATGGGGAAGACGTGACGCACTTGCTTGATTTGGAGACCGTGTTTGATCTCTTGCCGACAAAATTTAACCGTTCAGTGAAAGGTGGAAGCCAACTCATCACACCCGCCTCCGCCACAGTGGTCTTTCGGAGTATGGTCAATGGCATCGAAACCATAACACATGCTCCTGGTCCGAATGGATTACCAGGAGGTTATCCAGTGCGCGTGAATGCACAGGGTGTGGAAGTGGTTCTCCCTCCCAATTTGACCTTAGAAACAGCGATCCGCATCAATGAAGCTGATCTTCAGTATGATGGTATCGAGCGCATCGAAGAGGATGGAACGGTTGTCTTTACGGAAGAAAATATGCGTCCTCTGTCTGAACTCTTCGGGTATTCTTGCCAGCGTCTACCTCTTGCCGAACTAGAGCAATGGGTACAGGAGTTATATGAGAAATATCAAACATTTGCGAAAAAGCACCACTTATCTTGTTCATGATTTCTGCTCAGCTTGGTTCGAGAGAAACGAGATTCCTGCTGTGTGTCCTTTCTCGTGGTGTTTTCTGTAGAACGGATGATGTCGTTATGAACTGCGTCACGCTCCTTTCTTGCAGGAATTGATGGTGAATCTGTTCGACAAGCTCCAGTTCTTGGATTATGACAGAAGAGAAGAAGAGCAACGCCTTCGCATTGCTGCGGAAAAACCCGAAAGAACATGCATTTATGCCCAATCCAAATCGATCACAGGAAGATTATCCCCGTACCTACTTTGTCCAGAATCGAGCCAAGCGCGATGAATTGACGCGCCTACATATGCAAGATGCGATACTGACAAGTGGCATGGGAGGCGTCCTGCCGGAACAGCCTGATCCTCCCTCCTTTCACGACATTCTCGATGTGGGGTGTGGCACGGTTGGCTGCTGGTTGATTGAGGCAGCCAGCCACCCGTGTCCAGCATGAAGCGGCTGATTGGAGTTGAAGAGGCGGTATAGCGAGGCACGGGATGTGTACGAACAGATGCTGCTCGTTTGGCCTGATGAGACGCACGTAAAGCGGCTCGCGGAACTCTTTGAGCAGTAGCAGAGGGAACGTGACTATGCTTGTTTGCCCTTTTATGACTGACGACTATCCTCGTCTTGTTGAGGTTTACAATGCAGCGTATCCAGGAGATCTTCTGACTGAAGAGGATTTCCGCTATCGCGATCACGCTCGTGATCGCTCGTGTCGTTTCCAGCGTTGGGTTGTCAAGTGGAATGGACGCCTGATTGCTTTCGCTGAATATGATCAGCATCCCCAGGAATACCATGTGAGGAAGTTTCTCATTGATGGAGCGGTTCACCCTGTCCACCAAAATCAGGGAATTGGCACGATGCTCTATGCGTGGCTCATCAATGCCCTTGAGCCGCTTCGTCCTCTTACGCTCAGAAAACGACTTCGTGCTGATATGGCTGGCGGCATTCGGTTTCTTGAAGCTCGCGGTTTTCGCGTGGACAGAACTCTCTGGCCCGCTCGCTTAGAGATTGCCGCGTTCAACTTTCCTACCTCTGTCGCACTTGCTGAAAGCGTAGCTGCTCAGGCTGTTTCCATCAGGAGCCTAGAAGAACTTGAAGGAGACACGGAGCGCGATCAGAAGCTCTATCGACTCGTCAATGAGTTGTATGAAGATGTCCCCTCATCAGAGCCGCGAACGCCTCTCAGTTACGCCTACTTTCTCGGCCATCGCCAAGCTAATCCGAAACTGGTGCTTGCTGGCTGTTTTGTCGCAGTGCAACGCGAAGAATACGTTGGTCTCACCGAGTTAAAGGCGACAAACGCAGAGGATGAACTGACCACTGGTCTCACGGCAATAAAGCGCTCGCATCGCAAAAAAGGTCTTGCAACAGCGCTGAAAGTGCGGAGCATCGCCTATGCGAAAGCGTGCGGATGCAGCGCTATCTGGACGAGCAATGATGTGTCCAATGGGCCGATGCTGAAGCTGAATGAGCATTTGGGGTTTGTGCGTAGGGAGCCTCCCTGGCTGGAACTGGCTTTCCATTGCGAAGACGTGCAGAGATCTTTACCCAGCCTTGGAGCAAGCCAAAAGGGATACCTGCCCATTGAGAGGCCACATAGTCCGCTATGGTGGAGAGCTCACGATGATAGCTAGAGATAAGGTCGCAACGAGTGCATTCGAGCAGACAGAGCGTTTTTCACTTTCTTCTCTGTTCGTCGAACGATGGACGTTTCTTCATCCCCTCTGAGTAGAGAAAAGACCGAGGACACTGATGCTCTTTTTCGACGGTGCATCCCTTTCTGGTGCCGTGTCCATGCTTTCGTTTTCTCAACGAGTGGTCGCGTGCTGCTCTATTGGTGCTTTTTTCGCTCCCTAATGACCGGCAAGGAAGGGAGCACGACTGAAAAGAGGAAAGATCTGAGAAAAACGGTGGAAAACATCTGGTATACTCTGAATGGTACACGTTCGATCGAGTACGATCGAGCGCAAGAAGGGAGATGACCGTCTGTGTTGTTGTCCCACCATATCAGGATAAGGACACAGTGGAGGATCAATGGAACAGGATACCACCTCTTCTCCGCTTTCCGAGACGGGACCAGGAAAGGCTCCCTGGTTTCGGATTGCGACGCTGGGGAGGTTTCAGATCGAGTGGGTGTATCCACAACGTGGAGAGGTGATTCCTCTGCCTGCGGAGCGCTTGCACGGCCAGAACGCGGGGACGGCGCTTGGCCTCTTGAAGGCCCTGCTCAGTTGTCCCGATCGCTTTGCGACCCGAAGTTGGCTGAATGAACAATTCTGGCCCAATTCTCGTCAGAAGAGCGCGGAGGAGCGGCTGACGGATGTGGTCTCCTCGCTGCGCGGCATCTTGAGACCACCAGGAAGGAGCGAGATGATGGTCCATTTTGTCTACGGGGTGAATGGACGGGGAGCGGGCTTTCGCCTGGATGGCTACCCACAGGTGTGGTGTGACGCCGATGCCCTGGAGTGGTACGTCAAACATGCATTGTTGCTGGAGCAGCGGGGTCACGATGCGACGGCGTGTTGGGAGCGTGCATATCAACTTGCTGAGCGTGGGATGTATTTACCGGAGCAGATGTACGAGGAGTGGGCCAGGCAAAAACGCGATTATCTGACCGGATTCGTACGAGATTGTGTGCATCGCTGGACGGCGTTGTTACGGCAGATGGGTCAGATCGATGAGGCGATTCTGCGTCTGCGCTCCTACTGGCTCACGCATCTGACCGATGAGGATGCGTTACGTCCCCTCCTGGAGATGTTGGGCGAGCGCGAACGCTTTGGGGAGGCCGAAGCGTGCTATGCACAAGCGCAAGCTGCCCTGGCGGAAGATGACCATCTCCCCGACGACCGCACCAACGACACCATGGAAACCGTACGCGCTTTGAAGATTCAACGACCGCAATCGATTCGTGTATCACATTTCTCTTTGCGCCAGAACAGTGAGAACACTGCATCGGCTCCTTTGCTGAACGCCCCCCCTTTGCCTTCCTTGAAGAGCCAGTCAGGGTCACTCTCTGTTTCTGCTTCTCCCATGATCGAAGCAATGACCATACCCCATGATGAACAGGAAGCTTCAAGAACCTTTCTGAAACTTCAGCAAGACCTTGTTCACACCCTTGCTTCTCCTCACGCATCTGAACACGAGGAGAAAAGCTATATCCTTTCACGAAGACAAATGCTTTTGACCATTGCGATGCTTCCATTGCCTTTGCTTCCAGCATTCCAAAGATACCCATCCTCAACTGCAATGGAGGCTTTTTTAGTTTCGTGCTCTGCCAGTCTTTCTGCTTGTTGGCAAGTGAGCCGCGAGTTCGATATTGGTTCCGTATATACCTGTCTCTCTCACTATCTTCCTCCTCTTGTGACTATTATGAACGAGTCTCGCACTCACCAGAAAAGAGCCGCTCACCTGGCCGCGCAGGCAATGTTGCTTCAAACCATTGTTGGACGGCATCTCAAGAATCTTCATGTTGCTGAGATCTTTTGTAAACAAGCTCTTGTGTATAGTCAATGTGCGGAAGACCCTCTGCTCCATGTCATCATTCTTCGGCATCTCGCGATGATTTATTATTATGCCAAGCGCCATACAGAAGAATTGGCTCTGTATGAACAGATGAAGCCATTTCTTGTGACTGATACTCTTCCTGCTCTTGTACGAAGTTTCCTGTATGCTGGTTTGGCGGGCGTCCAGGCTCTGAATCAACAGCAAGAAGCATTTACCTCTCTTCACCTTGCTCGCGAAACCTTCTTGCTTCAACCTGCTCATGATCCGGGGCCATTGTATATCGATTATGATTATTCACAAGTGGTTCTTTCAGAAGGACTTGCGTACTATGATCTTGGTCGCTATCAAGAGGCACTTGATACGTTCCTTCAGGTTGAACATTTCCCTGCCCAGATCCCTCTTGCTGAACGAGGACGTTTGGAGTTTCTCAACTGTCAGGCCCGGACCATCTTGCGTTTCCCGAGTCGAGATCGAGATATGGAACAATGTGTGGAGTATTGGTCAGCAGCGATACATGGGTCTCTCGCCTTAAAAAGCAAGCAGCGATATGACGAAGCCGTTCAGATTTATGAGCTGATGGACTTTCTTTGGCCCCATGAAAAAAGAATCAAAGCATTGCGAGAGCTTCTTACCCCTTGGGAACAGCAGGAGCAAGCAGATGACGTGGACTAATCCCCTCTCTTATTGGCAGCAAACGGCTTTTCCACTGACGTTTTCTTCTCCTCTTCCACATTCTGCTGATGTCGTGGTCATTGGAGGAGGACTTCTGGGAACAGCAACGACCTATTGGCTTGCGCGGACAGGTACTTCCGTCGTTTTGCTTGAACGAGAAGGTTTTGCCGCAGGTGCGACAGGAAGAAACGGAGGATTTGTCGGATGTGGTCCCGATGAACCCTATCACGAGGCTATTGCACGGGTTGGGTACGAAACCGCACGCACTATCCTAGATATCACCAGAGAAAACCGCGTGCTTCTGCATCAGGTTCTTGAAGAAGAGGCGATTGTTTGTGAGTATCGAGAGCCAGGACATCTTCATCTCGCTTTGCGTGAGGCTGAGCGGATAGCGTTCTTGGAGGGGAGCCGTGCGTTGCAACAGGACGGCGTTCAGGCGATGTGGCTCAATCATGCAGAGGCGCAGGAGCAGATTCAGACCCCCCTTGGGCGGGAAATTTTGGGTGGATTGTTCGTGCCAGAATCCGGTTTGGTTCACTCCGTCCAACTCGTTCAGGGATTAGGGCAAGCCGCTCAGCGTTATGGAGCACATACCGTAGCGGCACAGGTGCATCAATTACGTGCTGAGAAAGAACAGGTGTGTCTGGAAACATCTCTGGGGACCCTTCACGCAGGTCGTGTGGTTCTTGCGACCAATGCCTGGATCGGGGATCTCCTTTCTCAAGTGGCTCAGGTGATGACACCTATTCGAGGTCAGATGCTTGCCTATCAAGCCGTGCCTCCGGTGTTTGCTCCAGGGATAACAGCAGCGTTGGACGATGCAGAAGTCTATTGGCAGCAAACCCCTCAAGGCGTTCTGCTTCTTGGAGGATGCCGTAGCGCTGCGCCGGGATATGATGTCGGGATGCGGAGCAATTTGCCAACCATTCCCGTTCAACGTGCATTAGAGCGGGTCTTTCCCCGCCTCTTCCCTCATCTGAGCGTCCATCTCCAGGTGACCCAACGTTGGGCTGGATTGATGGCGTTTACTCCCGACATGTTGCCGATCATTGATCGTGTTTCATCTCTTCCCACTACCTGGATAGTTGGGGGGTTCAGTGGACACGGAATGCCCTATGGTTTGCGCGTCGGACAACTCCTTGCTGAGGCGATCACTCAGGGAAGCCATCCTAGCGAGCTTTCTGCCTTTCGGCTTGATCGCCCGACACTCGCATAACATATGGTTGTTATCTAGATATGGGGTACGTGCGACCAAGCACACAATCGTTTCAGGCTTTCGAGCAATTGGTGGGTTAATCTATAATAGTTGGTTATTAGGGATTAAAGGACTTCTTACAGACTTGGAGATTATATTGGGTGTGAATGGCGAAGTAGCATGTAGACTCTAGGAAACAAAGGTATAGCTTCTTCGTATAGATCGCTCACCAGAAGCGAAATATTCAATTGCTCAACTTCTTGCCATTATAGATAAAACCGTTGAAAGAATTGAATTTGGCTCACGTCCATCAAGAGAGGGAGTTTATCAAATTGAAGCCATTATCTTGCATTTTATTGATGGCTCTAGCATAGGTGTTGGTATTAGTTCAAATACGAGGGGGTTATGGTCTGAAAACATCCACTTTGATTTTCTGTTGCTATGGGTGGTGTCACCCAAGTAAGAAGTGCCTTTCAAGTATTTTCTGTATGAATCTCAGCGGTATCCTTGTAAGCGTGATAAAATGCAACATGATTTATACAAAGTAAATAGTCATGTTGAGTAGGTGATACATGCTGAAGCTACGAAGCGAATCATACGAATGGGCAATCACACATCTCCTAAAGAAAAGAGATACGGACTTGTTCCCTCAGCCATTTGAGTTTAAGGCAATAGAAAGCTTTCCTGATGATGTAAAGAAAACTCTCCAAACGACAGATATCGGTTCTTATTCTTGGTATGGAGGAAGAAGTACAGTTGTTCCTAAAGGAATATTGTCTTTTCGACCTGCTACTCAACTTGATCCATGGGATTCATTGATTCTTACAGCTTTAGTCTACGAATTCGGTAACGCCATTGAAAAAACGCGTATCCCACAGAAAGATGAAATAGTGTCAAGCTATCGTTTCTGGCCAATGAAAACTGAGGGTGATATGTATGATACGGATTCCGATTGGCCTAGCTTTTGGAGTAGATCCAGGGAAAGAGCAACAAGTATCGGTGGCTATGTTGCCATTGCTGATGTAAGCAACTATTATAACCAAATTTATCACTACACTCTTGAAAATCAGTTTAAAGTGACAGG
>DAOTTJ010000186.1:0-6008 GCA_034437695.1 Ktedonobacteraceae bacterium | reverse complement strand
TCTCTGGGAAACACCCCAACCAGGCAGAACTCGCGCGTTAGCAACAACAACTTGTGGAACTACGCGTGCTCCCCGCTGATCTCAAAACGATCCTGGAATGTCTGGATGGGCAGGCTCACCCAATGGATATCCTGCGTACCGCCTGTTCGGCGCTTGGCGTACTGGAACCGGAGAGTGAGGGGAAGTATTTGATACGTGGTAACCACTCGTCCCGTTGAGAGAAGAAAGAAGGAGTTGTACGCATGTCTGAAGCAATCGCAATCACACAGGTCAAGGTGTTTGATGGTCACACATTGACTGATGAACGCACGGTAGTCATTGAAAATGGGATCATCTCCGAGGCAACGACCGCTGAGAGAACGGTAGATGGTCAGCATGGCACTCTTTTGCCTGGCTTTATCGATTCCCATGTCCATCTGAGGAGTGTCGCTGAGCTTGAGCGCGGAACGCAATGGGGTTGTACAACGATGCTCGATATGGCGGCGCAATCGATGGCGATGACCGATGCGCTTCGCCATCGCACAGGTCTGGCCGATATCCGAGGCGCAGGAAATCCAGCCAGCGCCCCAAGAGGTATGCAGACAACCAGAATGGGCTTTCCGGCTTCCAGCGAGGTGACAGGCCCAGCCGATGCGAGCCGCTTTGTGGCTGAGCGCGTTGCGGAAGGTGCTGATTATATCAAAGTGATTGTTGAAGACCCTGCCAGAATGGGTCCCGCCGCTCTTGATGTGGCAACCATCACCGCGTTGGTCGAGGCCGCCCACCAGGCGGGTCTGAAGGCTATCGCTCATGTCACCACCTTATCTGCATTCAAAAATGCTGCTGACGCGGGAGTCGACATCCTCACGCATGCTCCCATTGATGCAGACGTGGATGAAGATCTGGCTCGCTCGCTTGCGCAACGAGGCATCGTATCGGTGCCGACGTTAATCATGATGCGTACAGTTGCCAGCATAGCGGGACGCATGCCGACGCATGGATCTGGTGCTGATTATGCTCATGCTCGCTCAACGGTGTCTGCGCTCCACCGGGCAGGCGTGCTCATCCTGGCAGGGACTGATGCGAATGCCGGCTCTGCTTCACCCGCGCCAATTCAACACGGGGAAGCATTGCATGATGAATTACGTTTGCTGGTTGAGGTTGGACTGACGCCCATAGAAGCATTGCGTTCTGCGACGGTTGTCCCTGCTGAGTTCTTTGGCTTCACGGATCGAGGAATCATTGAGGCAGGTCGTCGGGCCGATCTGCTTCTCGTTGAGGGAGATCCAACCCAGGATATTGCTGCGACGCGTGCCATTCGTGGGATCTGGGTGGCAGGAATGCAGGTTCGGTAACAGTGGAAAGTCATCCTATATTGTAAACATGGTTTACGATATAGGATATTTATGGTATTATTTACTTGAGAAACGTGTTTCTCGTTCCTTTTTGCTTATTTTTTTCTCATTCGAGTTTATGAGTAAACATTACTAACTGATGCCAAATGAGAAGAAGGAGATGTAGGTTTCTTTCTTTGGGTTTGCTTTTTCTCGCCTGAAGCGTTTGATTTACTTTTGTCAGACAACTTGTGGAATGGCAAGTTGTGTCAAAACAAAAAAAGTTGCTTTATCAGTCAAGGAAGGACTGGTCGCCATTTAAGAAGAATCGTCTCAATCGTCGTCGATTTTTAGAACGGTCCGCCGGTGCCACTGTTGCCGCTACTGGTTTGGGTACCCTCACCGCCCATGCCCAGGACGCTGTTTCCACCTCGATTGCCCTAAATGGAAGTGGGAGTGGACGCGCATTTGATGGAATTAGAGCCATCAGTGGAGGAGGAGGCAATTCCCATCTTCTCATTGATTATCCCGAACCCTATCGCTCACAGATCCTCGACTACCTGTTCAAACCTAACTATGGTGCTAACCTGCATATTTTAAAAGTGGAGGTTGGAGGAGACACCAATTCAACTGATGGCTCGGAGTCCAGCTTTATGCATACCGCCTATATTAACTGGCCGTTGATTGCTGCCATCTACCTGAATTTACCCTACAATACGGTTGGCTTGATGGCGGCCAATCAACCCTGGTTAGGTAACTATAGTGTTGACAAACAGACCTGGGTGGACGGCCCACACCACGCAATTTGCGCAGCCAGGGTGGCATTACATTGATGGGGCCTGCGGCTGTCTGAGTAGCAACAGCGGGAGCTATGTCACCCTCAAATCGACCAATGGCAGTGACTATAGTATTATCATCGAAACCGTCGATGCCACGGCCAACCAGACCGTCAGCTTCCAGATCGGCAATATAGTAGTCCAACGACTCAAGACATACGAGTGTTTATTTCCGCTTATCATTCTTTATTATAATGGGTCGTCGCAACCTACAGGCAGCAGATCAAAGAGATAGTTATATGAAGCTAGTAAACTCTAAATGAGAGATTGCTTCCTATGATAGATTGTTAGATAAATAAATGTTAACCAACGGCGGCTATAACCTTGCATTTCCCTGATAGAGGAAATAACTAATAAATATGCTATAACATAAAATACCTGAAAATCGTACAATAGACGTAATGCGTCTATAATCCAGTCTCTTCGCACCCACCTTTGCGAGATGCCCGTTAAGTACATGCAGTGGCTCGTGGATGAAGCCTATCCCAAAGCCGAATATATTCGGGTCGTCCAAGACAATTTGAGTACGCACACTTCTGCGGCTCTTTATGAGACTTTCGCTCCTGCCGAAGCTCGACACATCTTACGTCGCCTAGAGGTTCATTTTACCCCAAAGCATGGGAGTTGATTGATCCCAGGGATATGGTCAACTTGTTCGTAGGAGTGGGTTAATTGATGAGTTAGAAAGAGGAAAGAAGTTGCAGAGCGGTGGGAGGCTTGGGATATTCAGCAATTATCCAACCAGTTTCACTCTGGTGATCTCACTCCAGGTCTGAAATCGGCACTGCAACGTGGCACGGTATGGCGCAGTTCATTGGCGTAGGTCTGCCCAAACTTCATGCACCATTGCCGGACCGTTTCATACGTGACGGCGATTCCGCGTTGGGCCAGAAGCTCTTCCACGTCACGAAAGCTGAGCGAGCAACGAAAATACAACCACACTGCATGGCTGATGATTTCTGACGGGAAGCGGAAACCCCTGTAATCGGGGGCAAGATTCTTTGTTTTCATGAAGGTATTTTAGTATATTGCTCAGCTCTATTGCCAAGTTGACAATACCCTGGGCGGTTTCTATGCCCGCTTGATTCAGTGCTAGAGAGCCGGTCGAGAAATAGAGCTGGCAATCTCCTGACAGAAAAGTATCCTCAGATTTGGGAGAGGGAGGGGAGATAGCGCTCACGGGTGCTATCTCCCCTCCCTCTTGTTCCCAGAAAAAGGGAAGAACAGACATTTAGACAGCAGTTGCAAAAACCTTGTGATACACGTATGTCCGACACAGCAATTGAAAGCCGACGGCTTCATAAACGAAACGTGAGGAAGTAAACTCCGTACTCTTCTCCTCCTTCCCAGGATGAGCGCCTATCACCAATGCCGCCTGCATCCCCCGTTCGCGTAAGCGCTGTAACCCGCCAAGCATCAGCGCCGTTGCCAATCCTTGACGACGAAAGTGCGGGCGCGTTCCTACCGGTTCAAACAGGCCCACGCGGTTCACCGGGTCCACCCAGCAAATGCAACCAGCTGCTGGCGTGCCATCAGGGGCCATAACCATCAGATCGAGTTGAGGATCGTAGTGGGGCATCTTCATCACTGCCAGTTGTCGCAAGGTTCCTTCCTCGTAGGTCGTGCTCCCCTGTGGGAAAAAAGCATCACGTAGAAGCGCAGCTCGCATCTCTGCCTCAGCCTCTCCAGCAACCGGACGAATCGTGAATCCAGTTGGCAAAATGGGTGCTTGTCCAGGCTCGATCAACGGTCGGCGGTAGCAATGATAGGACATTTCCTGGCGCTCATAACCTTCACGTTCAAGAAAACTCACCATCTCCAGATCGTCGCCGGAGGCTAAACCCCAGGCTTGTTCCCATATCTCATACTGGTTCTCGCCAGGCTTTCCAGCGCGCTCTTTGACACGCTGCACTGCCCACTGGTTTACCATACGATAGCACTCGGGCGTACGGAAGTCGGGATGAAGCAAGCAGACGATCTCATCCCCGGTAATAATCCCCAGAGCAAGCACCTCACCATTTTCTTGATACCAGAAATGCCAGTTCTGCTGATCATCAAGCGAACCATCTCGGCACCACCATTGGAGGTCGCCAATGTGCGGATAATCGTTCTGTGGGTCCAGTGCTCGACAGATGGTGACAAATTTCATGGCCTCTATGAGAGCTGGTCCGCCAGAACGCGCAAGTTTCTGTGCTGTATTCATGTGTCTGTCTCCTTGTTTTTTCTCATCGTTGCGTTATCGCGTGTTTCATGCGCGTCTGATCGGTGACATTTCCACCGATCAGGAGCGTCTGTTCCGCTATTGCCGTCAATACATCATTTCACCTGCTCTCATGTGGATAACAAGCGCACGAGTAGAAACCATCTCATTGTGGCAACATCGACAAAAGCAGGGAGCAAACGAAGAAGCAAACTGCGTCAAGCCAGGTGAGCGAACAAAGAGATGGTGCGCTACCCGGCTACAAGGAGAGGAAAAAGGAGAGACGCAAGGGAGAAAATGGCGACCAGCAAGCTATTACTCAGCCTGGAGAGGCTAAGCATCTATCAGCCTGTCTGGCACCTCTTCAGCCGCATAAGCCAATCTTGTGCCGGGGCTTATACGGCGAAGGTGCTTGTGGCGCGATTACAATTGCGATGGATCATCCATCCAGGGGTTTTCATTTCCCCTCTCAAGTATACGGAATTCATGGGAATACCGTAACATAAGGCTGGGGTATATGTCAAGCGGGACACACGAGTTTGAAACCACTCAACCATCCGAGAGCCAAGATGGTTCGCACAAGAGAAATGATCAGGAGGAAACGTATGCAACCAGCCCTGTAGAAGCCCCCCGTAACACTCAATCCACAAGAAGAACAGATTGTCCACAAGATTCGGAAAGCCAAACTGTTTATCTTTTTGCGCCAGCATCGCCATGAACTGTTTGACGAAGCCTTCCGAGGCGCGAGTTGGCCAGTCTCTATCGGAAAGCAGAGCGCGGCCACCCTCCGATTGCTCAACAGGTGAAGGCACAGGATGTGCAAATGGATGAAAAAGGAAAAGAAAGTCTGATCAAAGGGGTGGCAAAAGATCGACGGATTAGCGTTGAAGACTCCGAGATGCGTCACGGACGCAAAAGTCGGAGCGTGCTGGTCGACGGGTACAAACGCCATGTCCTGCATGATCTGGACACGGGCCTCATTCGCGCAGTAGGTATCACCCCAGCCAATGTCCCAGAAGCCAGTATGACTGGGGCCATCAGCGAAGATCTCGGCCAGCAAGACATTTGCTTAAAGGAATTGCATATCGACCGGACCTATTTAAGTAACCATCTGGTGCGGGAACGCAGCGCTGATCTGGAGGTGTATTGCAAAGCCTGGCCGGTACGCGAGAGCAAACGCTTTTCCAAGCAAACCTTTACCGATGTATTGGGAGCGGCAGGTCATTCGTTGTCCGGCTGAACAGGAGATGCCCTTTGTGCCTGGCGGGATCGTTCTTTTTCCAAAAGACACCTGTGCCCAGTGTCCCTTGAAAGCCCAATGCACGATCAGTGCGAAAGGACGCAGCGTGAGTATTCATCCTGACGAAGCGTTACTCATCGAGTTGCGCCAACGTCAGCAAACCCCGCAAGGACGTGTTCAACTGCGTGAACGAGTGGCCGTTGAGCATACCCTGGCCCATGTTGGTCAGTGGCAAGGACGGCAAGCGCGCTATCGTGGCATCCGCAAGAATCTCTTCGATTTGCGTCGCTGTGCGGTCGTCCACAACTTGCATGTCCTGGCTCGTTCTCAGCAACCCTCTGCTGAGCTTCAGAAAGCTGCTTAATTTCTTGACCGGCTCTCTAGTGCGAGCCTCGTTCGATCGCGCGCTCAACTGCGCT
>DAOTTJ010000185.1:0-5258 GCA_034437695.1 Ktedonobacteraceae bacterium | reverse complement strand
GGCAAGTGCCTGTTGATGCAGATCTTTTTTCGCATTGTCGAGATCTTGCTGAGCGATGGCGGGGACGGCTTTGGCCTCTCCACCACCAGTAGCATCCGGATTGCTAACTGTGAGTATAGGCTTCAAAGACGCAGGCGTAACCGCTGAAGTCTGAGCCTGTGCAATACTTGTGAGGCTCGTTTCTGGAATGACTGTGATACTGCCGGCTGCTACATTACCTGAAACGCCCGAGACACTGGCTTGAATCGGCACCCGTAAAGGTACCGTGGTTTGTGCCTGTGGTAGGACCAGGACATTAGAGGTTGTGACAAAGTTGATGTTGTCTGCGGTAGCAACGGCCGTCTGGCTTGGTATCTGTACGGATGCGGTGCCGGTATTCACGAAAATCACCGAGCCGGTGGCGAAATTGGTAGCTTGCATTTTAGAGCCTGTGGCAGGCTCGGACGCAGTTTTGGTGAAGGTGTGCGTCGCAGGTGTCGCAGGCACTGTGTCGGGTTTATTTGTGTTCGACAATGTAAGCATTACGGGATGAGTGTATGCCTGCGTTGCGATCGTAAGCTTCACGGTTGAAGAGATATTGAAGTAGACGAAAGCAAATAAAAGAAGAAGCACGAGCACGACTATAGGCAAGATAACGTAGATTCTTCTGCTGCTGGGTCTACGCGTGCGGTTTGTTCTAGCGGGCTGGCGTAGTCCCACGCCGCTAGCATTACCTGGGCGCGTCTGCACATCGCGTTGTTGTGCCGGACGTGAGGCGGGACGGTTGGCCACGGTCTGTGGTGTACGAGAGCCGCTGGAGCCTCCACGTCCTATGGGCGCGGTACTCGGTTTTTGGGCGGCTGGCCTCTGGGACATTTTTCCGGTTGTGCGTGCTGATAGCGGCTTTGAAGCGGGGCCTGACGGTTGTGAGGCAGGTGTTAATGGACGTGATTGCGCACGCGGCATGGGCAGTGGTATCGCCTCGGGTGCCTGTCGAGGTGCGGAACGTTGTTGTTCAGGACGAGGCCTGGCTTTAGAGATAGGAGTAGGGCTGATAGGAGGTATACTATCGTCTTCGTCATCCTCACCCCGGTCTTCAATCTGATATTGAGGCTCGATAATGCTAGTGGGTCGTTCAGCGATATCTGACTTTTGCAGGGATGGATATTGCTGAGAAATCTCATCTTCCGCAATGGTCGCTTCCCCCCTCTGTTCCACAGGCAATGGTGGTTGTGAATCGTCTTGCATATAAATAAAGGGATCGTTTTCACCATAGACCTGTGAGTTTGCAGGCTGTGATTGATAAGCAGGCGCCTGTGATATAGGTACATTGGAGTCGTCGTAATCGCCCGGAGAAGTATTGCCTGGCTCTGGCTGTACTGGTTTTTTAATTGCGGGGAGAGCACCACTCGCTGCCTGACGAATATTTTGGGCCTGAGCATAATCTTCGTTGAGCAGGTCTGGCTCTTCTACATCCATCGAATCCATAGAGAGGGGATGAATGGAAGGAGACGACTCGATACGGAAATCATAGGCCTGATTGTAACGGCTACCACGTTCTTCGCGAGATTCATTACGTTGTGGTCGTTCGGGTAGATTGAAGAGAGGTGGACGTACCACCTCAGGGGGGGCGGGATCGTTAAAGTGGGATTGTTGAATATCTTCTGGTGCGGATTGAGCAAAGGGAGCTGGTTCAGACCAGGTAGAAATTTGACCTGTCAGTGGTGCGCGGGTAGTACGCGGAGAGCGAGGTCCGCCTGATCCGGTCGACGGCTCTTTGGCGGTAGTGGCTCGTGAGGATGTAGGGCGGCTGCGGGTGCTTCCTGTATTAGTGCGGCCAGGTCCGGTACCCGAGCGACTTCCGGTGGCACTTTTCGAGCGACCGGGATTTGAGACGGATTCTAATGAATGGGCGACCCGGAATTTGACCGCGTGAGCGACAGAGCGCACTTGAGGATCAGAACTCACAATCAGTACTTCCTTGCCCAACTCACGCGCGCGCGCATAGAGAAGCTTCCACGCGACATGGCTGCGAAGCTGCGTCTGATTAGGAATTACCAATGTGATTTTGCGTGACGGAATCTGCTCCAGACGGCCACGCACAGTTGTTAAGTCATCGTCCGGGCTAATATAGATCGTCTGCTCATCACTCATAAACCCTGTCACCCCCTATAGGCATAGTGTTTGCTGCCGCAATGTGTACGTGCTTGTTTACGGGCAGGTGTGATTTCTCATAATTATACCTGACGGATATACTGTAATTCATATATGCATTGCGTTAATGACGCGGTCCAAGGCTCTTTCTAAAACGTTGTTCTCATTGTGCAGCTCGACTGCCTGATATGCCAACGCCATCGGTGTGATATCCTGCGCGGTTGTAAGCAAGCCATCGTGATCAAGAATGCTGCCAACCATTTCCGGTTGCACTGTGCGAATGATGGGTTGGCGTGAAAACGGGAGCCGTTCAGTCCAGGGAAAGCTTTCCAGTCGTTCATGCAAATCCGGTAGCGCAGACCCGCCACCGACAATATAGATAGCGGGTGGAAGTAATTCACCTTTGGCCAACTCATCTATCAACAGTTCGATGCTGTCAATCCAGGTTTGACATTCCGGTGCGAGAATAGCCTGAATCTCTTCCTGTTGTTTGCCTTTAATGTCACCATTACTATAACTTATTTTAATGCGTTCTGCATCCTTGAGAGAGATGCCCTTACTTGTGGATATACGGCGCGTGAACGTGCGACCTCCCAATGCGAACATGCGCGTCTCTTCGATGCCTCCCTGTCGAACCAGAGCGATATCGGTTGTGCCACCGCCGATATCGATAAAGATGGCTCCGCTATCGGCATTGGCGTTGGTACTTAAACAGCGGGCCAGAGCATAAGGTTCGGCGACGATCGTGACCAGGGTAAGGTCCAGGCCCTGCGCGATGGTCTCTAGAGCACCCAATTGAGTTAAAGGAGCAAACGCGCTAAAAAGTGTAAGGGAGAAGTGGCGTCCTTTGAATCCAATTGGATTGGTAATAACTTGTCCATCGATGCGTACCGAAATGACAGCCGCGTTTGTTAAACGAACGTCGATATTGTGGTAGCCAGTCTCCGCCGCGATCCGCTCCTTCGCGCTTTTCAAGAGCCGCTGTTGCGCCAGTGTAATCAACGATTCCAATTCTTCCGCAGTAATGGGTTTCGCAGGTTGCTGACGCTGGCGACTGACCGTGGCGGAACTGCCTTTAACCAGTTCACCAGCAATGCCGATGACGGCGGACGGGGCAATCACACCACCGGCTGCCTGTTCGGCTTTTAGCAGAGCTTCATTACAATTGGCGATGACACCGGAAATGTCGGTGACGATGCCATCAGACATATGCGCGTAGCTTTGTGGATGACGCCCCACTCCCAACACTTCGGCCTGGTCACCGACGACTTCAACAATGATGGCTTTGGCGAAGGCAGTGCCGATGTCCAGTGCAGTAAAGAGATGGCGCTGTCCTCCCTCGTCTGATCCAGGTATATCGTCATCGTCCTCGTAACCCGTATTCGGGTTCGAGTAATAGTCATCCTGTTCCTGTCTTCCCCTCACAAGATTTTGCAGTAGCTGCAAAAGATTTTTCATGGTTCTCTCGACTCTATTACTCCACTGCCATATTATCGTTAAGTATCTTACAGCACGTTATAGCACAAAACTCCCCTTTGTAGCAAAGCACCCCGGATGGAATTGTTAGTCCCTACGAATTGTGTTACGTACATACGTTGTTACGAGATCCAGGGCCTCGTCGAGGGCGGCTTTGTTTTTGCCACCTCCTTGCGCTGATTCGGGCCGGCCACCACCCTTGCCGCCGAGACGTTCGCCGATGGCGGCAGCGATCTTGCCTGCATTCAGGCCGCGCTTTGTCAGGGTGGGATCGACGTTCACCTGAATAGCGATGCGATCACCAACTTCTGCGGCCAAAGCTACCACACCCGGCTGTTTGAGTTTGCCGCGGACGATCTCGCCCATGTCGCGCAACACTTTGTCGTCTGGTACGGTTACGGATACAGCGACGATGGCGATGTCGTTGCTGTATTGCGCCTGCTGAGCAATACGTTCTGCTTGCTGGATGGCCTCGGCACGTTGGTATTGGGTGATCTGTTTGCGCGCTGCTGCCAGATCCTGCTGCAATTGTTCGACACGGGTTTCAAGCTGGTCGGGTTGTACTTGTAATAACGCTGCAATTGACTCTACGGTTGCACTGCGTTGACGCAGGTATGCCTCGGCGGCTCGCCCGGTTAATGCTTCGATGCGACGGATACCGGCGGCGACACTGCTTTCCTGAATCGTGATGTAGAGGCCGATCTGACCTGTATAAGAGCAGTGGGTACCACCACACAATTCGATGCTTTGCCCCATGGAGACAACACGTACCAGGTCGTCGTACTTTTCACCAAAGAGGGCCATCGCCCCGGTACTCATCGCGTCCTGTAGTGCCATTATAGTAGTATGAACGGGGAAGTTGGCGCGAATCCAACGATTGATTTGCTCATCGATGGTCGCGAGATCATCCTTGCTCAATGGGCGTGGGCTGGTGAAGTCGAAACGCAAACGTTCAGGTTCAACCAGTGACCCGCGTTGCTCGACCTGTGTGCCCAGGAGGTCACGCAGGGCTTTGTGGAGCAGGTGCGTGGCGCTATGGTTGCGTATGGTATCTTCACGCCGTTGCTCGATTACATCGGTCTGTACCTCGTCTCCCACGTGCAAATGGCCTTCGGCAATCTCTCCATAATGCACAATCAGGCCTTTGATAGGACGGCGCGTATCCTGCACTTTAAACGTGCCCAGTGGAGTACTCAGGTCGCCGCGATCTCCGATCTGGCCACCGCTCTCAGCATAAAAAGATGTTTTATCGAGTACGAGCGAGGCCTGTTGGGGGGCACTGATACTCTCGACCTCTTTGCCGTCAACGATGAGCGCGACAATTTTGCCACTACCGGTGATGCCGTCGTAGCCGAGGAATTTTGTGGGGCCGACACGTTGCAAGACCTCTGTCAGAGCGTTCTCGTCACGACCCTGTACAAAGGTACCGGCGGCTGCGGTACGACTGCGGTGCTGCTGCTGCTGCATCGACTGCTCAAAGCCGGAAGTATCGACGGTGAAGCCCTGTTCGGCGGCGATCTCCTGTGTGAGTTCGAGCGGGAAGCCGTGTGTATCGTAGAGTTTGAAGACCTCTTCACCAGGAAGAACGCTCTGCTGGCGTTGCTTGAGTTCCGCGAGTAATTCGTTGAGCAAGCTCAAGCCGAGGGAGA
>DAOTTJ010000184.1:0-9089 GCA_034437695.1 Ktedonobacteraceae bacterium | reverse complement strand
GTGTGGATTGCTTGTGTGCGCTGCGTGGCGAAGGGGGTTTCCTGGACGATGCGGCCCAGACTTGCGAGTACCTGGTCGGCAAAATTCTGTTCGACGACTCGACCATCGGCGAGGCAGTTGGCGACAAAGAAGAGGTCTTGCTTGAGCGTCTCACTGTATCTGCTGCGCCTGGTTTTGCCCGCCAGGATCAGGCGTAGCTGACTGGTGGCAAATTTGGGCTTGAATTTTCCAAACAGGAGGAGAATGACCTCCTGCCAGTGTGGATCATGGACGTAGGCGGCGAGAAAGTCGCGAACGATCGTCGAGTCATCTTCGTTTTGGTAGCGGTTGAGTACGTCGAGCGCGGCAAAGTATTCCTGGAAGGTGCGATGAACAAACCCGTAGAGCGGCTCGCCGTCTTCGCCTGTGCCACGCGAGACCAGCAGTCCAGCCTCGGTCTGCACCATATCCAGCAGGCGCTCGATCTCGGCGTGTTGCTCGGCTCCGCTCAGCAGGTTCTGGCTCGCCATAAAGGTCCGCAGCTCGCGGCGCAGAAAGCTGGCCGAGACATCCACAGCAGTATCGTTGCTCTGCTCACCCCCTGTTTGTTCGTTTGGGACAAGCTCCTCCTGGGCGCGTTTGTGCAGGACAAAGCCGAGATGCGCCAGGCAGGCTTTCTGGTCCTCTTTGCCCAGCTTCATCTCTTTCCAGCGCACTCCCTCATGCTTTAATCGCGCCCAGGTGTCGAGCAGGAGGTCGGCGCATTTGTCGTAGATCAGCACGCGCTCGTCGGGCAGACGTTCGTAGCGGTGCAGCGCGGTCATGACGGTCAGGAGCAGCGGGTTGGCGGCCAAGCGGTGCAGGCGCGGATTGTCTTTGAGCGTGGTAAAGAAGAGTTCAAGCTCCTGCGCATCGTCTGAAGGCAGTGGCCAGAGCTTCAGTACATATTGATACCAGCGCGTGAGAAACTGGCGGATCTGCTTGTCGTCAAAGCTCTGGACCTCAGCGTGTTGGAAGGATGCGTCGGTGATCCCCGCCAGCTCGTAGCCGACCGGGCGCGAGGTGACCAGCACGCGATTGCCTGGATAGAGTCGGGTAAACATTTCGATCTGCCCGACCAGGTCGCTGCGCTCGCTCAGGGTCGCGACCTCGTCCAGTCCGTCGAACAGCACAAAGAGTGCGCGGCGCTCCAACAGGGTCTCGAACATTTTGGCGGAGACGGCGACATGCTCGCGACCCAGCAGGACCTGCGCGGCGTAGGTGAGAAAGCTGTACGCCGCGTTCTGACGCCGTGCATCGCTCAACAGGCGCAGTTCGATCCGCAGTGGCAGCGGCTGACTGCTCAGGGTGGGTAGAGTCGCGAGGTCTGTTGCGCTCTCGTCGTGCGCAAGTGCCAGACGATTTGCCCTGGCGTGCAGCCACGTCAGGTGGCACGTTGTGGTGGATTTGCCCGCGCCTGGACCTCCCAGCAGGACCATGTATGGGTACAGTTCCAGCAGTTCGACGAGCTTATCAGGTCCAGTTTCGTCCCGCATACGCGCCACTGTCGAACAGTTGACGCGCAAGGGGATAAAGATGGTATCCAGCTCGGGCGTCTTGTTCTCATTGCCGCTCATGGCGATCCCGGCAAACTTATGCAGTGAGTACTTCTTCTCGATATACTCCAGGTACGCCTCAAGCTCGTGCTGAAAAGTCTGCGGTGTATAGTCATCGGCCAGCAGACCTTTGATGCTCTGCAACGTCTGGAGGATCTCCTCCAACGAGCGCGTCCCCTGCATCGCGGCCCGCACGCGGATCACGTCGCTCATCTGCTCGCGAAAAAACGTGTCGTTGTAGAGTTCGGCCAGCAAGGCAGTGAAGAAGGCGCGTAGATAGAGCGCAGCGTCTACCTCGTTGTGGGTAGTATGGTGAGCAAGGGCCGTGATGCGCCGCGAAAGGTTGTACTTCTCAGCGAGACCTGTCAGGTCGGGATTATCGTTGAGCGTGAATAACTGCATGGCCTCCTGGCGCAGCGCCTCGCTGTGGTCCTCGGAGAGGATCTGGAGCAGACCGCTATAGAGATCGCGTTCGGCACGCGTGTGCCATTGTCTGGCCGCACGTTCGCCCGCGTTGCGCAGGGCCAGTTCGAGGTGGCGGCTGTGCTTCTTTTCATCCAGAAAGACCCGCACCCGCTCCTGACCCTGCTTGAGAGCCACATCTTTGCCAGTGGTCATGATCTTGTCGCGCACCACAGGAAACCAGTGAGCCGCACTCTTTGCCAGCAGACCAACCCCGACTGCCACAGAGACAGGTTCAACCATCGCACTTTGCTTTCTTTGTTATCCAGTCAACACTACAATCGCTCTATACGCGAGAAGTGAGCACTATAGCTTTGAGTATAATGACGCAAAGCCCTATCGTCAATACAATGAACGTTCTTTGCAAGCCGTTCTAGCCCTGCAAAAGCCTGCGGCTTGCGCCTTCAACCAGGAGTTTGGACGTGTGAGCAAGGAGCGCGAGGCCTGTGCGGCTGCGCTCTCCTCGCTCGCACGTCGTGGGAGACGCGAGGATTGTCCTGGAGGGGGAATGCTGACTATGCTTTATTTACCTGCCAGGCGGGTGAGGACGGGGACGAAGTTCTCGATCTGTTGCATGGAGACTTGCAGGTACGAGATGCCGTAGCTTTCGCGTTGCTCAAGCAGGTGGTCGACGGCCTGTTCGGTGGTAAAGAGTTGCTTTGGCGCGGGCCAGCCACCGACCTGGGTCGCATATGGCACGGGACTATCGGTGATCTCCATGCCCAGGATTGACTGCGCCAGTTCTAGCTCTGCGAAGCGTTCACCGGCTCCCTCTTTGAGCCAGGCGATTTTTTGCTCCAGCGAGGCATCGGCCGGGTCGCCTGGGCGGGCGGCGATGGCGATGATATCGGCCTCCCTGGCAGCGATTTTGAGTACGCGTTCACCTGCGCCCGCTATGAGCACCGGCATATGCGGACGCTGCACGGGTTTGAAATTGCCCTTCAGGTCGGTAACTGTATAGTACTTGCCGCTGAAATTGACAGTCTCTTCTGTGCAAAGCAGCTTGATCAACTTGACAGCCTCTTCGAGCTGTCCAACACGTGTGCCGATCGAGCCAGCCGCGATGCCCATCTGCTCAAACTCGTCTGTGGAGACGCCCGATCCCACGCCCAGTTCAAGGCGACCATCCGAGAGGAAATCGAGCGTGGCCGCTTCTCGGGCCAGGAGGACGGGACTGCGATAGCCATTACAGAACACATAACTGCCAACGCGCAGCGTAGTCGTGGCCGCGGCCGCGACGGCCAGCGCCGGAATGACCGCCGGGATACCAACACTTGTGCGGTCCGGCATGAGCAGGGTCGAGTACCCAAGCTCTTCCGCCCGCCTGGCGGTCGCAACCCACATTGCACGCGAGGCCGCATAGGCCGCAACAAGGCCAAAACGAAATGGTCGGGACATAGTCTAACTTCTCCTTTTTCATGGATGCAAGCGGCTCTTCCTTTACAGAAGGCCCGCTTTGGCATAGGATATACAAAACGACGTTCATATTATTTAACTAGACAGACTATACAATCAATTCATGGAGGTGTCAAATCACCGATGAGTCCTCGTCCCTATCGACTCGGCCAGCGGCAGTTTGCCTCCGAGCAGACCCGCGCACGCATCATTAACGCCGCCCGCGAGCTATTGATGACGAGCAGTAGTTTCTCTACTTTTTCTATCGATCAAATTGCTCGCCAGGCAGACGTTGCTCGTATGACTATCTACCATCAGTTTGGCTCGAAGAGCGGACTGCTCGAGGCGCTGTGCGACGCGCTGGCCGAGAGCGGCGGGCTGGAGAAACTGGCGAGCGCCTTTCGTCAGCCCGAGCCACTCGACGCACTTGACCAGTATCTGCTGGTCTTTGGCCATTTCTGGGAGGCTCATCGACTGGTGACACGTCGACTGCGAGCGCTGGCGGCCCTCGATGTCGAGTTTGAGGCGGTAATACGCGCCAGAGACGAACGCAGGCGACACGGCATAGAGGTGATTACGCAGCGGCTGTTGGAGAAAGGGCTGCTGGCTGCCGATACGTCGCTTGCGGAGATCGTCGATGTTCTCCTGACTCTGAGCAGCTTTGAAACCTTTGATACGCTGGCTGGACCCACACGCAGCACGCAGGAGGTTGCGCCGCTGGTCTGCCGGATCGCACGCGCGTCGTTGCGCCTCGACCCCAGATAAGCCGAGAGAAAGGCCTACTCGCGCTTGCGCTGGCCGCTCACCAGTTCGGCCACCTCGCACATGCTCGGGTGTTGACTGGCTCGCAACTCGGCGGCGACACGCGTGCGCTCGTTGGCGCTGCGGTTCTGGCTCATTTTAAATTTACCCTCCAGACGGGTCAGTTCCAGCTTGAAGTAGACGACGCCCTTCATCATCTGCGTCAGGTAGTCGGTGGGCAGTTGAAACTGCCAGGGTTCGGCAAACTGCGCCTCGTGGATGGAGACTAGCGTCTTGAGGTGCTCATAGAGGTCGGCAGAGTTCTCGATGATACGCGGGCGACCATAGGCGTGGACGGTGGCGTAGTCCCAGGTGGGAACGCTCAGTTCGGCCTCGTACCACGAGGGGGAGATGTAGGCGTGCGGACCCTGGAAAAGCACCAGCACTTCGCGCTCCTCGTTGAAGGTGCGCCACTGGGGATTGCCCAGCGCCATGTGCGCCTTGAGCGTCCCGTGGGGTCCAGCATCGGCCTCAAAGACGAAGGGCAGAGAGGTTGCCAGCGGCAAACTGTCCTCGGCGCTGACGCTGACCAGCGTGGCAAAGCTATTGTCGCGCATAAAGGTGTGTAGCACAGCCAGATCGTCTTCACGAAAATGATGGGGAGTATACATTGAGGAACCTCGTTTCACTACGCTTGAATGCGTGTTAGAGTCAGCAAAACTTACCGCGTAGGCTAGATTACAGTGACTATCAAGCTTTTTCCAGCAGATGCTTCAGGCGGGCGAGGCCCTGCAAGACGCGCTCGCGCTGGTGTGCGCCCTTTATCCAGAGCGGGAGTCTGCTGACGAGTTTAGCGTTGCGGATTGCGCCCGGCACATAGGAATGCCTGCGCTGCTTCGCGGCCACATACTGTTCCAGGAAGTCAAGGTGCTCGGGATTAAGCGCCCAGAGCGTCTCGCCGCCACAGGGAGTCTGCAACCAGAGTGGCTGGCGAAAATACCAGTCGTATGCTCCTCCGAGCGAGACCTGGTGACCCGCCCAGGACTTTGCATACCCACAGTGTAGACAGCTCAGCTTTCTGGGCGCAAAGAGGCGGGATTTATCGACCTTGTACGCAACGCTGGCTGAGTACAGAGCGATCACGTGCGCACAACGAGCGCAGTGAGGACAGCGCACATAGATATGATCGCCAAAGTCCTGCAAGATCAGCCCACCAGTATGAAAAGTACTCATATTTCGGTCTCCTCCGAGCGACCAGCCAGCTAACAAACTACGTCAGCCGGGGTGGTCCCTTCTGTAGGCGTTGGCGGACCTGAGTCGGCGTCTCGCCCTGCGCCGGACAATCCAGCCACCATGTAACACCAACATTGGCGTATTCGCGGACCAGTTTTACCTCGCCGGCTTCGTCTTCGCGTTTGAGCGGGCTGGCGTGGACTATATCGTAGGGTAGAGCCGCCTGCTCGGGGGTTTGTTGACTACGAATATACGCCAGGCACGCCTGCATGTCGGCGGGGGTCATCTGCGCAGTATCGCGAGCCAGGGGATACGCCCCATCCCAATGGGCGGCGCGGTGCATCGGGCGACGATTTGGCCACCAACCAGCAACCCATATAGGCACGCGCGGCTGTTGAAAGGGACGCGGCAGGTGCAAAACATTGTCCAGTTGATAATACTTTCCGTGGTAGCTAAAAGGGACACCGCTCCAAAGACCCAGCAAGACCTCAAGACCCTCATCCAGCATCTCGGCGTGCAGACGGTCGCCCTCTGGCTCGTGGTAGGCCGTATATTCTGTCTGACCGTAGCCGATCCCCACACCCAGAATCAGACGCCGGCGACTCAACTGATCGAGCGTAGCCACTTCACGCGCCAGCTTCCAGGGTCGACGGCGCGGCAGAGGGGTCACCAACGGGCCAAATTTTATACGCTCGGTACGTAGAGCGATAGCAGTCAACAGGACCCAGGGATCGCTAAGCTCCTGCTCGCCCCAATTGTCGCCGATACGATCCCAGACAAAGAGACCGTCCCACCCGGCCTCTTCGGCCTCGTGGGCGACCTCAGCCACCAGGCGTACATTGGCAAAGTCTCCGCCAAAATTGGGAATGTCGATAGCAAACTTCATTGTGCCATATTCCATCCTCTCATCTCGTATAGACTCATGCAAAAGGCGAGCAAGCGTTAACGTTCCTCAGGTTCAAACTCTATAACGCCGCTTTTGCCGCCGGTTTTCCTAGCGACATAGGCCTGCTCAATCGTCACAGTGTGGTCGATGCCCTTCACCATATCGTAGATAGTGAGAGCCGCGATCAGAGCGGCGGTCAGGGCCTCGACCTCGACGCCGGTCTTGTAGGTGACGCGGGTGCGAGCCTCGATCTGGATCAAACTGTGGGCGCTATCGAGGGCAAACTGTACATCGATATGCGTCATGGGTAAAGGGTGGCAAAGCGGGATCAACTGTGGCGTCTGCTTGGCGGCCATGATAGCCGCGATCTTTGCCACTTCCAGCACATTGCCCTTAGCAACCTGGTGGGTTTCGATCAAATGCAACGTCTCCGCAGCCATATGGACCCTGGCCCGTGCCACGGCCTCGCGGGTCGTCTCCTGCTTCGCAGTCACGTCAACCATGCGAATATTGCCACTCTCATCCAGGTGGGTCAAACGAGCTGGCTGCTGCTCGGCCATAGTGCTCTCCTTTATGCATTGCTTGCCTGCATGATATCCCCTAAACAAGGGGGCGCAGGAAAGAGGATAAGAGAAATCTCTGATCCGACAACATCTACAATAAATTCTACTATACGAAATGCTTTACGAACGAAGGCCGAGTACTGACCTGGCTCTACATATATAGAGGAAGTCATGTATTCCGATATTCATTTGACTGCCATATCACTGACCCTCTATCCATGAGAGTCACTATCAGTATACGCTGCACTACCAAATGTGCTAAACGCCTTTGCTCATGGTCTGGCGCTGTTTGCACAAGGCCCTGATCGCCCGGCAATGCCAGAGGTAGATATCCTTGACAGGGACGTGCAGACGCGAGGCCAGATCCTTCTCTTCCAGTCCATCAAAACCAATACTGAGCAAAACCTGCCGGTACTGTGGATTTTTCAGAGCCATAACCATCTGGCGTAACTCTGCAAATTTCTCCGTGTTTAACACAACGTTCATTGGATCGGCTGCCTGTTTGTCCGGCAAAGCTTCCAGAACCTCTTCGGTCAGTTCATCGAGTGAATCACAGACCTTGTTCTTGCGCCAGGAAGTGCGCTGAACGTCTGCCTTTTGATAAACAAGAAGCGTTCGCGCCCACTTGAGAAATGCCGCTGGTTCTGTAGGTCCGCTCTTCCGCCGATGCAGTGTATCCCAGATTTCAATCAAAGCTTGCTGGACTATTTCCTCATCCAAACCCTTGAACCGCAATTCATTGAAACCAGACATGCACTCTAATGCCCCCTTGAGATAGTCATGAAGGAAGGTAAAAGCCTGATCTCGACGCACCTGATCAGGCGAGGCACACGCCTCGCGCACAGCCTGGATACACAGACCATGAGCGAGGTACTCAAGAGCCGGGCGATCCAACGCTTCTGAACACAACGCCTGCATAAGCTGTTCTACCAGATAATCGACCGTCAGCAGTCTGCAAATGTACTTCATGATGATAGTCTCAGCGATCTCCTGGCACATAGCCACCTTTTTCTTGAACCCGTCTTGCATCGTTACTTTCCTCTCAACGCTTGCGTGCAACTAATTTTATAATTTGTATAAAATTGAACTCGATTCCTGCAATATTTCTCTTATGTATAAGCACTATTACTATAGACGCGGAGAAATGAGCTTCGCAAAAATCGAATCAATAACACAAAGGAGAGAATGAAGTGATGAATTCTTTGAAACGTGCTCTGATCGCCTGCCTGTTGGTTGTGGCGCTGCTGGCTGCGATGGTTGGCGGAATTGGTATTCTCAAAGCTCCGCAGAATATCGGTTCCGTGCATGGGGCAACGGTGGCATGGTATTGTCCTGCGCCGCCTGTAGACTGCTAGGATGGGTGTGAACGTACTTTCTGAGCCTTCTCAAGTGGTTTTCCCCACGCTTCAGGAGGACAAAAAAGATGCGAGGGTGGGTCTGTACGACCCGCGCTCGCATCTTTTTGTTGCCTGTGCGGGCAATAAGCTTCATTCTATAGTGGATTTTGTGCGCGAAGCGAAACCACCTCCACCGCATAGACATGAAGGTAGCAGAGAGCACCTCTCTGCACTCCTATTTTGCATGTTTTGCCGGATGCGAAACATGCAAAACAAAAGAAAAGGTTTGTTGGGGACACCGCAGATTACCTGTCCGGGGGACAGGGTGCCAGCAACGGGCTGCCGCCCTCTGCACTCCCGCTTCACTTCATGTCTATGGCGAAGCGTAAGCCCCACTTCCAAATATGGTATGATAGTGAGTGGAAAGTTTGTGGAGTTGATCTGATGGAAAAACAGACAAAGATTGATGTTACTTTTTATACAAAAGCTGGCTGCCATCTCTGTGCAGATGCTCAGGAGGTATTAGAGCAGGCGGCTGAACACGAGGAGTATCGGCTTACCGAGATAGACATTCGCAGCGATCCAGCGGTGTTTGAACGGTATCGCTATCGTATACCTGTGATTGTGATGAATCAGACGATCTTGATCGAGGGGCGTATAGACGCTCAGGGACTAGCACAGGCCTTTCAGCAGGCGCATCAAGCATAAATAAAGAGAAGAGACTATGGCTGTACAACCGTTCTATCAACCACACATCGCATCGCCAGAACAGGCGCAGATGGCTAACCGCATCGAGGCTGGTTTGCGCAAAGTTGGTATGTTTTTACTCAACTACTGGGACAGTCTGATGGCGGCGCTCCTGGGTCTGATCGTTTTGCTGGCCATCAGTGTGCCATTT
>DAOTTJ010000183.1:0-24754 GCA_034437695.1 Ktedonobacteraceae bacterium | reverse complement strand
AGCTATCCCCGAAATTGAGCAGGCTGCTAAAGCACGGTTAAAGCAACGTAAGAGAGAAAAAAGCGCTTACACGCAGAGTATAGATTCCATTACTCTATAGCTTTTGCTCGCTCAGTTGGGGCAGAAGGAAATAGACACGGCAGTGAAAGAACACACAAATGGGTCTGGCTGGAGCACAAACTGAGCAACTATAGAGAACTCCATTGATCAGGACTTGAATGTCCCTACTCCTCATTTTAGCCTCAACTGCTATCAGGGTCCTGTAAAAAGTCAATTGATCGAGATATAGCAGCATCAAAAGCCTGTGCATTGACCGTTCTTTTTAAAAGGGCAGGATTCCTGGTCTTCTTCTGGTTAAAGCACATGCCAATATGGCTATATAAGAGTGACTCTCTGCAAAAAATCGGTCGGCCTGTGCTATAGTGAGGGAGCCGATAGAGAACAAACGCGGTGAGCGATAGACATTGTGACAAGGCCGATAGTAAGGACTATCGACAGAACAAAGATGCATAGTCAGATTTCAGCAGGAAGAAGGTTCATCACGCATGCAGACATGGTCTGGCTCAAAGATCGAAGGTACACAATCATCAATGCGTAGATTGGCAGTCTATACTCTGCTTGTCTTTTCGCTGGCAGGGTTAATCGCAGGTTTTGCCTTTGGAGGCTTTTCGCATCCCGGCTCAAATACCAATACCACCAATATAGGTCCGGCCATAAAGAATACACCGCTAGCTCAGCAGCATACAATTACGCCTACACTCACCACACAGGCGGAAAACGTTCAACTGGACATTCCTAAAATCTTATCCTATAAGGATAATGAGCAGGCGGACGGTTCTACTACTTATACGCTTGCTGCCCAGATTATTGATAAGAGCACTAAAAAATTAATTATAGCCAGTGATGTCACCTGTCGCCTGTGGATAACCAAAGATGCGGGCGCGACCGACACTGCACTGAGAAACAACAACGAGGCTCTGCCGAAAGCTATAGCTTCTATCACCCAGCCTTTTCCCAGCGAAACGACAGGTGCGCTCACTTTCGCGAGTACCAGTCCTCAGGTTCAACCTTGCGTGGCCAATGGTCAGACAAGTTGGACGTATACACTGGCCACAACCGTCCAGGCAGGAAACTATTACCTCTATATCCTGGCCGATTGGAAAGGCTATCACTACAACTGGGTTTCCCGAATAATCGCGGTCTCTGCCTGACCTCATAGGACAGCCAGAGACCGCGATAGAAGATCAGCGTAACGGTAAGGTAGAGAAGCGTGAGAAGAGTTGCAAGCAGTGTTGAGGAGACACATATCGATTGAGTAACTGTGTTATAGTAGCAGGCAGAAGATAACGATAACAATAGTTGAGTGGCTAGCTGGAGATCAAAGAACCAGAAGCCAGGTGGTGAGGTGGCAAGAAGATGCAAGTGCGACTCGACGACGACAAACATTACACGACGCAGATACACTTTGACAGAATCACAGTCTATACACTTTTATGCTTTGCGCTAGCTGGTCTGATGCTGGGTTTCGCGGCAGGGGGATTTCTCAATTATACTATCAGCCATGCAAAGGTCGATACTCACGAGGTTCATGCCAGCAGACCATCTATCGCAAAACACGCTTCTAGTCAGGCGACAAGCACGGTTGAGGAGAATATCCAGCCAGGCAATCCAATCATCGGAACCGGTGACTATGCTCCCGGCGAGCAGGCTGACGGTATTACTACGTACAAGTTTTCCACGCAGATCATCGACAAGAACACAAATACACCAATTCAAACCGACGACGTTACGTGTCGCCTCTGGCTTACCCGCGATGCGACCGCAACGCAGACTGCGCTGAGGGCAAATAACTACGCGCTCCCCAAGAACCCTGGATCTTTTAGGCAGCCCTTTCCAGCCGAAGAGGAAGGGGCGCTTAACTTTGCAAAGACCAGCCCTCAGGTCCAACCCTGCGCCCCCAGTGGGAGCACAAGTTGGAACTATACGCTCTCACCCACATCCATGCATGGGACGTGGTATCTGGCTGTCATGGCTGATTGGCAGGGCCGACATTATAACTGGTACCTGGTATCTATCACCGTTAATCCCGAGAATAATACAGGCAATTAAATTGCATCCTTAACGTGCATCAAGCGCAGGCATAGCGTGCAAAATGCCCAGAACCAGCGCGACAAACTTCTCACCAGCGGCCTGTGCAGTACTCAATACCTCGGCGTGATTGACCTCTTCAGTCGCCGACCCGGTGGCCTCATTCGTGATCAGGCTGATCCCGAGCACACGCATCTGCATATGACGCGCGACAACAACTTCGGGTGCGGTGGACATCCCAACGGCGTCTGCGCCAATCATACGGAGGAATTGTAGCTCTGCCCCGGTCTCGAAGCTGGGACCGCTCACCATCACATAGACACCTGCGTGCAAAACGAGTTCGGGCAGGGTTGTGGCCACAGTCTGTGCCAGCCGACGCAAAGTTGCGTCATATGCTCTGGCCAGCGGAGGGAAACGCTCACCAAAGCGTTCGTCGTTGACTCCCACCAATGGATTGGCCCCGGCCAGGCCTGGCAGGTTGATATGGTCAGTGAGCACCATAAAATCGCCAGCATGGTAAAGCGGGTTGAGACCACCGGCCGCGTTGGTTACAAGCAGGGTCTGCGCTCCCAGGGCGTGCATAACGCGCACAGGTAAGGTTAAGACCGAGAGAGCGTAGCCCTCATAGAAATGAAAGCGTCCCTGCATCACAACGACCGATCTGCCCGCCAGCGTTCCCAGCAAAAGGCGGCCAGCATGTCCGGCCACAGTCGAGCGAGCAAAGTGAGGAATCTCCGCATAAGGGATGGCAACCGGGTCGCGCAACTCGTTCGCCAGATCACCCAGACCTGAACCCAGAATCAGTGCGATTTCTGGCTGTACGTTTGTGCGCGTCCGAATAAATGCGACAGCTTCCATCGCTTGATCGTAGACAGACATGGGTTTTTCCTGATCTGCTTCTAAATTAGACATTGGTAGCTACCTGACTATAGACTTGAGTTGTAGATATATGAGCATGTCCCAGAAGCTCCTGGACTGAACGTAGCTCCATGCCTTCGCGCAGCATCAGAACCGCAAAAGAATGGCGCAACACGTGTGGAGTAATCTCAACAATGCCCGCCTGACGTGCATAGCCCTTAATAATCAGCCAGAAACCCTGACGTGTCAGACGCTCGCCGTGATGATTAAGAAACAGCGCCTGGAGTTCAGGGTGACGACTAACCATATGTATACGTACCTCGTTTATATACTGTCGGGTCGCTTCTACAGTAACCAGAGGTAAGGGTAAAATGCGCTCGCGCTTGCTGCGTCCACGGACGCCTGGACAGACAATAGTGGCCAGGTCGGGGTGAAAATCGGCCAGATTGAGCGAAATCAGTTCACTGACGCGCATGCCAGTCGCGTAGAGCATATGTAGCATGGCCAGATCGCGCTTTCCCCCATTCTGTAAAAGATCTACCTGACGAAAGAGGCTGGCCACCTGCTCCTGCGTCAATACTTGAGGAAGCTGCTTACGAATACGCGGTGCCTCCAGGTCTTCCAGAGGATCACTCGCGATCAAACCACCGTAACGAAGATAGCGAAAAAAGGCTTTAAGCGCAGCCAGCTTACGCGCAATCGTCGCGGGCCGATAGGCATGTTTCTCACGCATCTCCAGGATATAGGCCGAAATGTGCTCGCGCGTCACCTCTGACCACTCAACTACTCGATTGCGTCCCAGATACGTACCCGCCTGGGTCAGATCATTGCGATAGGCGACAATCGTATTCCGATTGACAATACCTCCCGAGACACCATCCTGATCGATATCCTCCACTGAGAGCGAAAGAAGGTATTCATTGATAACCTCTTGTAACATACAGGTACCCTCCATTTTCTTACTAAGCCAGAAAGAGGCATAAGAGTCGGGAGAGAGCACAACACTCATCATTGCACATTCTCGTTTTAACAATCTACACTATTGAATGAAAGCTTCAAATACAGAATATTGAGGCCATTATAGTCGATAGAATAAAAAGAGAGCAAGTTCTGAGACAAACAACTCCCTAAAAATGCTAGAACCCGGCCCGCAATTCCAGGCCATTTTTTACAGAAAAACGCCAGTAGCCTGCAAGCAAACCGATAAATAAAAGAGAACAGCATCTCTTATCCAAATGCATAGCACCGATAAATCGAGACGAAATATGCTCCATTACTTGACAAGTTTTTTACATTTTTATACTAAATATAGCTTTATATTTCATGTTTGCTGAACGTAAAGCACTTTCATACTACATTCCCTTTAGGCATATATTTCGCTTTACTGTTTCCCATACGCTTGCCAGATAGCAGATATCCCAAAGTAACTCCCTCACAAGAGGCTACATACAATCAAGGAAAGAACGCGCAGGATATATCCGTACTCATATGAGGTGTTTAGCCTGCAAAAGAAATGTGATTGTGCGTAGAACGTTGCCTGGATTGCGCTACAATTCGCTAGAGGTAGAAGGTATGACGTATATTGGTCAAAGAATAGACGATTACTCTCTTGTACAACGCCTCGAAACAGGAGCATTTACCGAGGTTTATTTGGGGCAACATATTTTTAGTACACCTATTCGTTTTGCCGTCAAAACTCTCCTTCAGCCAACGCCAATGAAACAAAACCTTCTACAGAAACGCTTCTCTATTTTATCACAACTCGATTACCCGGCGATCATAAAGTATTCTCCACTCAATAGTGCGGAACCCGCGTTTTTGCTTGATCTCGCCGCGCGAGCACTCCCAGATCAGATAGCCGATCAGACATTGCACACACTCACGTTCTTTATGCAGACTGCGCAGCAAATAGCCGAAGCTCTCCACTATGCTCCTAGCAAAGGCTTTGTCCACGGCAACCTGAAACGCTGCTTCCAGTCGTTGCCCGAGCCATCTCCCGAGACGCACGGAAACGCTTTCCCGATATCCAGACCTTCGCAAGCACCTTTGAACAGACCTATGCCCAGACCAGGAAGCGCGTCTATAAGCCCATCAGACGCGCCCTGCTAGTCGCCACCGTCGTCTGCCTGCTGCTCCTGATCAGCTTCAGTATCCCTCTGCTCAACTTACTCAGCCTCACACCTACCCACAAACATAGTCCAACCAGTATTATACAAACCGCCATGCCTACGCCTGACGCAACCCGGACGGCCATTGCTAGTACACAGCTGTACTCAAGGATTTGACAAGCGGCACACCCGTCCCTGAAAGCGCTCTGGTAGGCCAGAATGGCCATACCTGGCAGATGCACAGTGGCACCGATGGCTCCTGCTCTTTTGCCAATGCTACGTACTCTATTGATGTCCAAAAGCTAGCAACAGGTCAGACCTGTCTCTTCCAAGCGCAGAATTTCAAAAATTTCGTACTCCAGGTCGATATGGTTTTTGTGAAAGCCAGTTACGGCGACTACGGAGGGATCGCCATCCGCGCCACTCCTACGATCAGCTATCATTTCATGCTTGGCTTTGACCAGAGTTACCGCTTCAACACTTCAACTATTATCAATCCGCTGGCTCTGGACTTCTCAACAGCTATCCACAGTACAAATAGCCAGTCCAATCAGATAGCAATTATCGCCAGAGGCGGCACCTTTTCTCTATATGTCAATCGACAATTCCTCAAATAGGTCACAGATATGAGCGCCGCCACGGGTCAAATCGGCTTCAGCGCGGAGAATATTGTCGATACCACCAGTATCAACTTCAGCAACCCCATTCTCTGGCAACTTCCCGAATAGACGGCCCTACTGGCAGTAGTCATTGATCTCATCGGCAATCTCAACCATCGCCCTATCTCCATGCTTCCACTGAACAAGCGGCTTACGATTGCGTGGCAAGACCTGAAGCTTCTCCAGAGGAGTTCTCTGGAGGCCAACCGCGCGTACAAGGATTGGGTTATAGATACTGACAAGTCGATGAGGAAAACAGAAAAGCAAGGCTCTCCGGTTCTGCTCAAGCCTGCGGCGAAGCACCTGTTTTTTATTCTTTGGTGTGGGGCGATTTCGCCCGACATAGACATGAAGTGAAGCAGGAGTACAGAGGGCGGCAGCCCTTTGCCGGGGCTTGGGGTGTCCCCAATACATTTTTTATTTTGTTTTGCCTGTTTTGCCGGAGGCAAAACAGGAGTGCAGAGAGCACCTCTCTGCTAACTTCATGCTTATGGGTGGGGCGATTTCGCCCAACGACCTGAAAAAGGGAGGGCGCTAGCTGTCAGATAAACTTGCGCTTGAGAAAGCACCATTGGTGATATAATACATAACTAACTAAAACTATCTCGCAACAGAGTCGATGTCAAGAGCGTGGTCTGGTCGATATGTCCTGTCTGACCTGGAGGTATCGGCACATTTACAAAAAGTGTAGAGAGACTTCTCATAGCATAAGGAGCAACTAAAAAAGATGGGTAAGTTGTCGGATCTATTTACGCAAGTGCGTAAAACCCGCAGCAGTAGAGGTATCGGTTTTGCCGGTGCTAAAAACACTCCTACGATTAAACCACGTGCAGCGGCACTTCTGGTAGAAGTACAGACTATAAACGCAGGCAATGCCGAGGCGACGATTAAAGCCGGAGCCGATGGCCTGATTTTCGCCTGGAATGGGCAAAGCAGCACAGACGCCCTGAAAAAGGCAGTTGAGGCAGCTCAGGCTGCCGGAGAGAATGTGCTTAGCGGTTTAAACATTACCGGTGGTTGGAATAAACTCACCAGAAAAGACTTTGAGCAGTTTAAAGAACTGGGACTCAATTTTATTATTCTCCCATTCAATGCCCCGGCTCGCTTGCTGGCGTTGCGCGTCAAAGACCTGGAAGTGATCATTTCGGTGCCGATGCGCGAAGGTGAACTTTATCCCCTTTTTACCCGCAACCTCTCCGCGTTTGATAATCTGGCCGCCATTGACCTTGATTTTGGCCTCACCAGCGAAGTCAGCGCGATGTCGATTGAGGATGTACTGCACTATCGAGCAGTGCGTGAAGCCATTCAAGCCCCCGCGCTGGTTCACATCAAGGACACCCCCGACGAAGAGGATGCCTACACCTTGCTCACCCTGGGCGCTCAAGCGATCGTGTTGACCGAGAGCAAAGAGACAAGCCAACAGGTCCAGACTCTCCACGAGGTACTCGAAAAGGTTTATCAGGAAGATAAAGATTCTTCTTCTTCCACTGGTTTAAACTTTAAAGGGTAAAAAATCTGAGAGAAGGGCCTGACCCTATACAGACGACTCTTCTCTCAGTTCTGACTCGTGTGTTCTCTACCAGGAGTGGGTACAGCAAAGCATTATTCCAACTGATCCTTTGTCGCCTCGTCATCGACGCGCTCTCTCTGCTCACGCTTTCTGGTTATCTTTTTTGTCTCATCTGTATCGGTTAACTCTTCAGCACTTTCGTTCTCTGAAGCTGCTGGTTCAGCCTCTTCCACCCCGCGACCGACGACTTCTTCAGCGAGTATCTCGGCTTCTCCACTCGCGGTTTCTATTAACTGCGGCTCAGTTAATTCCACTGGGGACAGTTCCGTCACAAGGACGGGAGCAGGCGAACTGACGGTAGCCAGTCTCTCGCGTACTTTAGAGGGTAGACCGACTGGCAGGTAGGTTGCAGGGGGAGTCAGCGTATGTGTCCGCCAGCGCATTTGCCGACGAGGCACACGCCTGAGTAAACGGCGCGAGAGTTCCCAGACACGCGTGGGATTCTCATTGTTCCGCCAGAAATAGTAACATCCCACTTCATCTGGCTCCAGACCGAGAATTTTTGCAAAAGCAATCTCCATATCAAATTCGTGACGCGCATCGATACTAAAGTTCTGCAACCAGAGTTGACTATGCTTGCCTGCCTGACGCGTTACCTCGACTATCTCGCGTCCCCACTGCTCAACTTTCGCTACATCTTCTTGTAAAATATTCCAGAACAGATGGCAACCGAGCGTATCAAGCGGCTCAATGGTAACCAAGTCTTCGGCCAGGTTGACATCCTGAGGACGTAATACCACTGTTGTCTTGACATGCGGATTGATCTGCTTGATATAAGTACAAAGCTCACCCAGAAAATCGGTCATCGAACGACGGCGAAAACGCACCAGATCGGTCACATCCGGGCAGAGTGCGCGGCACGTCGGACAATAACAGGTGACCTCCAGGCCACCCGGTTCATCGATCAAGACTCCACTTATCGGATAGGTAGCCAGAAAACGCTCAACTTCGCGAAAAACCCACGAGCGAAAAGACTGGTGGTTAAAACAGGACATCTCATGATAACGTCCATGCTGATCCATGACACGCGACTGCAAGTGGCGAAATGTATACCAGCTCGGCATCTGTAGAGGACCGGCAAACAGATTGCCAAAGCGTCCCAGACCCAGATTGATCTTTAGGCCTGCATCGTGAGCAAGGCGCAAGCCACGCTCAAAATCACGGGGCGCACGCTGTTCCTCTTGTTCGTGAACTGTATAGAGAATACTACTGGCACCCGCGGAGCGGATCTGCTCAAAATCCTGTTTAACCACCTCTGGACGGAATAGTGGATGAAAATAAGCAACAATGATATCCATGAAAACGCCCCCGAACCTTCAGCATCTGGCAACCGCCTACGCATAGCAGTCAAGATATACAAGACACACGCTGATACATCTATAAGTATTATATTGAGTATAGCACAGGTCTCTATAGGCACGGAACCCTAGAGAAATATAGGCTAGTGGGGTGATTTTCTTGACAAGCTCTTTATTTCTATGCACAATGCTTTCATGAGTCACGCACAGCAAGTACAACATTCCGGCTCCTGCTTTATTCGGGCATTTGCCAAGATTAATCTGACACTCGATGTGTTAGGACGCAGGAACGATGGCTATCACGAGTTGATGACGATCATGCAGACTATCGATTTGTATGATACCATCTGCCTGCTTGAAATTGAGGACGATCGTGTTGACATTAGCTGTAACACCTCGACCCTGAATAACGCAGAAAATCTCGCAGTACGTGCAGCGCAGATGGTACGTCAGCGCTGCGGTATCAAGCGCGGGGTTTTGCTTGAATTATCCAAACGTATCCCAATGGCAGCCGGCCTGGGCGGCGGCAGCAGCGACGCAGCCGCCATTCTACTCGCATTGCATCAGTGGTGGCAACTCCCACTCTCTGCAAGCGACCTGCTCGAAATGGCAACTACGCTTGGCTCCGATGTCCCCTTCTTCCTGACCAATGGCCTGGCCCTCTGCGAAGGACGAGGCGAACGGGTCACTCCGCTCGCGCCACGCTGGCCCTCAACCATGCGCTGGCTCCTACTCGTCAAACCCCCTATTGCCGTTTCAACAGCAACGGTCTTCCGCAATCTACCAGGCAGCGACTATAGCGATGGAACACACAGCCGAACTATCTGCACTGCACTGGAAGCAGGGCAGGCTTTGCCCGAGTCGGATCTGTATAACGGATTAGCTCGCGTCGTAATGGAATACTACCCCGAAGTACGCAAAGCCAGTACGGATCTGCACGACGCAGGCGCTCCTCTGGTCAGGCTTTCGGGTAGTGGACCCACGCTGTTCGCGCCCTTAGGCAGTCTTTCCCAGGCCAGCGCTGTACATCAGTACATGCAAGCCAGGGGATACGAAGTATATCTGTCGCGTGCAATATATCCCTCAATGCGGGATATTTGTTCATTTTAATGGGTGTAAGGAGGCAACTCTTTTATGGCAGAGCAGCTTTATTATTGTGTCAAATGCAAGGCTAAACGCGAAATGAAAAACCCTCAGCAGGTGACTATGAAAAATGGTAAACCTGCAATGAAGGGTCAATGTGCCGTCTGCGGCACAACGATTAATACCATCCTTAGCGCTGCAAAGAAGGCTTAGTCTACCCTGGCCGTCAGGGCGCTCGATAAAACGTGCGTAGACCTCACTCTGCCTTCGCCAGCCGGTGAGGTCTATCTCCGCTCAAGAGATCACACTAAGTAATTAGTCACACGTACTGGCTAGAAACACGCCCAAAAGCGTACGATTTATAAAAAAGGGAGACGCTTGTGATGAAACGCTTCTTGAGAACCTGCATTCTCCTGCTTGTACGTATAGTGGGCTGGCCCGGCGTACTTCTGACACGCTCACGGGCGCAACGGCCAGAGACAGACGGGCCGTCGATTTTGCTGGTACGTCCCGACCATCTGGGCGACCTACTGCTGCTCACGCCCGTGCTCATGGCTCTCAGAGAGCGCATCCCAACAGCAAGGATTACGCTGATGGTTGGACCCTGGTCCCGCGAGGTTGTCGCTCGCCATCCCGCCATCGACGATCTGATTATCTGTCCCTTTCCTGGCTTTCTCCGCGCTCAACAGAATTTCCTGACTCCTTATAAGCTCCTCTTGAGCACTACTAGTCAGCTTAGACAGGCAAAATACGATCTGGCCATCAATTTCCGTCCCGATTTCTGGTGGGGAGCCGCCCTGCTCTACCTGGCACGTATTCCCTTACGGATAGGTTATGCGCTCCAACCAGGTCAGCCCTTTCTCAACTATACACTCCCTGCACCTCCCGTAGAACACGCGGCACTCTCCAATCTACGTCTGCTCAACGCGGCTCTCCTTAAACTAGGATTCGAAGCACTAGAGGAACCACTGACCCCTGAGCGCTATCCAGCCTATTTCAAACCTACCCCTGAGGAACACGCCTGGGCAGCAGCTCGCCTGCAAAGCGCCGGGATCGCAGAAGACGCACCTTTGATCCTGATCCCACCTGGGAGTGGTGGAGCAGTCAAACTCTGGCGCTCAGAAGCCTGGGCATACTGCGTAAATACTCTGGCCACCAGATTGACAACGCCGCGTCCCGCGTGCATAATGCTGACTGGTAGTCCTGGTGAACGCGCTCTGGTTGAGGAAGTCGCCAGTATGATCTCCAGTGGTGCAGTCCTCGTAACGGATGCTACTGTTGGCCAGCTTGCTGCTCTACTCGCACGCGCAACCTGTGTGTTGACCGTGGATAATGGACCCGGACACCTGGCCGTAGCTCAGGATACACCTAGCGTCCACCTGTTTGGTCCTACAGATCCGCGTATCTTTGGTCCCTGGGGCAGTTCTAACCGACACCTGGTCATCGCTTCGACGCAACGTTGCCCGACGTGTCCGGTCATTCCATGCGGACGCCTGGATTTCTCGGCAGACGAGCTACCCGCTCATCCTTGTGTACGCCTGATCGAGGAACAAGCGATCCTGGCGGCTACGGAGAAACTCTTGCGTGAAACACAACCGCAAACCAGCAGATAGAAAAAGAGGACGACGAAGACCAGGCCTCTCTGGACCCCCGTCAGATGGACTATGTTAGAAATACAGGCAGATACGCACGCAAGCGAAGACGATGGGTACCCGACGCGTCCAACGTCCAGACAGAAGGTACGCAAGGCGGTTGTACGCACCTGTCGAAGATTGCTCGGGTGGGCGATCTTTCTGGCTATGAGCATCTGGGGAGGCGTGCTTACGTCTGGCCGTCTGGGACGACATTATCCCCCACTCCGACCTCCCGCCTTTCAGCCCAAACGTATCCTGGTCATTCGCCTCGATCTGATCGGTGATCTCGTGCTCTCGACGGTAACTATACGCACCCTCAAACGCACCTATCCCGACGCCGAAATTGATCTGATATCGGTACCCGCCAGCGCCAAAGTCATTCAGGGCGATCCCGACCTGACGCACATTCTGGCATACGATCCCAATATCTGGCGACGCCCGGCGGCGTTCCTGCGCAGGCAGAACTGGCACGAGTTGCGCCTCTTGCTCAAGACCCTCCGCACCCGCGAATACGACTTGACCGTCAGTCTCTTTGGTAGGTGGGCAAGCACGCTGGCCTCGCTCAGCGGCGCACCGCGCACACTCGGCTTTAGAGGCGAGTGCTTCCCAGGTCTGCTGACTGATACCGTACCCGGCAAGCACTGGCAGCCCGGTGAACACAAACATGAGGTCGATTATTGCCTGGCACTGGCACAAGCCGCAGGCGCAACTGTCAGCCCCGAGGATCGCTATCCACACCTCTCAGTGCTGCCACAGACGCACCTGGAGATCGCAAAGTTGCTAGCCGACCAGGACATACAAACCGACAGGCCACTCATAGCCTGCCACGTCAGCGCCAACAATGGACAATCTAAGCGCTGGCCGGTTCCTTACTGGGCAACGCTGCTGGACCGCCTGAGCCGCGAAGCCAATGCGCAGGTCGTTCTGACTGGAGCGCCCAACGATCTCCCTCTGATTGAAAAAATCACGCGACGTATGCGCACCCAACCCTGCAATCTGGCGGGGAAAACTAATCTGACGCAGCTCGTCGCGCTGCTCCAACGGGCAGATCTGATGATTTCAGGTGATAGCGGACCCATGCATATGGCCTGCGCTGTAGAGACGCCCGTTATAGCTATTCACGGTCCAACCGATCCGGCGCTCTCTGGCCCTGTCAGTCCTTACGCAACCATCCTGCGCAGCGATATCTGGTGTAGCCCGTGTTACACCGCCAAAGATACGGCTGACTGTCGTTTCTTTACTACCCAATGTATGAAAGATATCCTGCCAGCGCAGGTCTTTACAATAGCTCAGGAAAAGCTTTCTCAGCCGTCACACAACGGCTTATAATAGAAGCAATCAGGAACCTTCTTTATGCCAGAACAGACACAACCTGTACAGTTACCTGCAAATGCACGCATCCTGGTCGTTAAGCTGGCGACCATTGGTGATCTCTTGTTGGCCACGCCCGCACTGCGAGCCTTACGCGAAACGTATCCTCAGGCACAAATCGACCTGCTCGTCACACCTTCCTCCGCTGGTATTCTGGATGATTGGGAGGTCATTAACCACGTTATCGTGTTGGATAAATATATTTTCGACCAGCCCAGGCAACTTCTCACCCATCCGACAAACCTGCTCAAACTGCGCCCACTTCTGCGCGAACTGCGCGGTTCTCACTATGATGCAGTCCTGCTCATGCACCATCTGACCCTCTTCTTTGGGAGGCGCAAACACCAGGCTCTCATGCTGGCTACGGGAGCAAAATACCTGGTTGGTCTGGATAATGGACACGGCTGGTTTCTCAACGTCAAGGTCAAAGATAAGGGTTTTGGCGCAATGCACGAGGCCGACTACAATCTGGCCGTCGCAGCAGCCGTAGGGGGCAGGACCGACGAGCGATGGCTGACAATGCCGCTCACAGACGCGCATCACCAGGAGGCTACTCGACTGATTCTGGACGAGCAAGATCCCGCGCATACGACGCGTCCTATCATCGTCATGCATCCAGGCAGTGGAGGCTACAGTACCGCTCGCCGTTGGGACCCGAACCGCTTCGCCGAACTGGCAGACACACTGTATCAGGATGTTGGTGGACAACTGCTGCTGATCGGAGGTCCTGAAGAAGCCGCGCTTCACCAGGAGATCATCGGAATGCTCAAAACCGACGTTCCCGTACGCAGTCTGGCTGGCAAAGCCAGACTCCAGGTTACTGCGGCTATTCTGGGACTGGCTGATCTTTTTATCGGCAACGACGCGGGTCCGATGCATCTCGCGGCGGCAATGGGTACCCCTACAGTCGCGATCTTTGGTCTCTCTAACGCTGACGCCTGGGGACCCTACACGGGCAATCATCCCGACCGCCAGGCGCTTGTCGTCAAACTTGACCTACCCTGTATGCCCTGCTTCTACCGTGGTCACGAACTGGGTACGCCCGAAGGGTGCGCTACACGCGATTGCCTGGCACAGCTCGGTATCAATCCTGTCGCCGTCGTCGCCCGCCGTCTGCTCCGCTCTACAGGCAAGGTATCGCTGCCCTCCCACACGCCACCCATCCTCGGCGAGCAAACCTGAAACGCCTCTGGATCTTTCTTCGCTGGCACTGCTTGGCTGAGTGAACCATAGAAGAGAGCACGTGCAGGGCATCCCAACCGACCTATCCGTCGGTTAGTAATAACCCCTGCTTCTGTGCCAGGGCAATAGCTTCTGCTCGCGATTGCACACGCAATTTGCCATAAATACTGGTCAGATGCGTCTCGACGGTTTTTACAGAAATACTTAAGCGTATTCCTATTTCACTGTTACGCACTCCCTGAACGACAAGGTGCAAGACCTCCAGTTCACGTCCCGTCAAAGGCTCGGCTGGACCCGCTACCAGGTTATTCTCCTCCAATAACAAAAGATGCACATCTGGCGCAATGCTGCGTTTGCCTGCGGCAACATCGTGTACAGCCTGCCGAATATCGCTTCCACGCGCACTCTTTAACCAGTAACCTTTGACGCCCAGCCGTAACATCGCCTGGACATATGCCACCTGGTCATAGGCGGTCAACACAAGGATGCCAGGCATCGCACCTTCATTTTCCTGGAGCAGAGCCTGCGCCACGCCAAAGCCGTTGATATGCTTCATTGCAATATCCAGGACTATCACCTGAGGTCGCAGACTCCGACACAATGGCAAGGCTTCTAAGCCATCCTGTGCCTCCCCGATCACCTGCAACTCCGGGTCCTCTTCTAACAAACGACGCGTCCCCTCACGCATCATCGTATGGTCGTCCACCAATACGATAGTTATTGGCAGCTCCCATGTCATTCGCTCGCCCGCCTTCATAAACGTACCTCCTCCCAATTATCAGCGCTGATCCCTGCAAAAACCTGAGCAGGAAAAATATCGTGCTTTCGGTCGACCAGACGCAAACACTTCGCATCGGGTGGAAAATATCGCGCCCGGACCGTTACTCCATATCCGGGAGTAGTACGCATCTGCAAGCTGCCACCGATGGCAGTCATGCGCTCATACATACCGATTAACCCTAAATTTTCAGCACGACGTTGCTTTTGCTGTAAACCGCGCCCATTATCAGCGATCAACAAAGAAATAATGCCGTCAGCCTTCCGATACAGGCGCACAATAACGTAGTTGGCCTGAGCATGCTTAAAGATGTTGGAAAGCGCTTCTTGCCCAACCCGGTACAACGCCAGTTCGACCGCAGCCGGTGGACGCTCGTCCCAACAACCGAGACAATTCACATGAACACAGAGAGAAGTCGAACTGCGTATCTCAAATTGATGCGCTAACCAGCGAAAAGCTTCGGCCAAACCCAGCTCGTCTAACAGCGGAGGCCGCAGCTCCAGACACGTACGACGCAAACTGGCAACCACCGAACGCGCCAACGGCATCACTTCTGCGATATCCGCCATTGTCCCGGCATCTGAAAGCTGCCTGACAACCAGCATCGCCTGCTGCAATGCCTCGTCGTGCAACTCTAACGCCAGGTGACGCCGTTCCTCCTCTTGTGCCGAAATAACTCGATGGTTGAGCGCAGCCAATTGCTGAGCATCCGTCTGAGCCTGTTCCAGATAACGATTATTGACTTCCAAGACCGAAAGCTGCGCCGCCAGTGTGCTGAGAAAACTGGTATCTTGTTTGCTATAGACTTCCAAATTAAATTTAGGTCCCAGCCACAAAAAGCCATTACAGCACTTCCTATCATATAAAGCCAGCAGCAACACCCCATCCAGCAGAATTGGTTGCGCATCTTCCTGGTCAAAATGCATCAGGGCAAGGTCGGCGATTCTACGCAAACGCTCATCTGTAAAGCGCTCTCTGGGAGCAGAGCTTCCCCAATTACCTTGCGTAGCACATTCACGATAGATATTCCAATCCGAGACCACCTCCTGCATCCCACCCGAATTAGGCAAACTACCCGACGATGGACTTGGCCGTACCAGTAGACCTGTCTCCGTCGCATTTAATAGTGCAGCCAGCCGTGGTAGCATAAAGGCGCTGATTTGCTCGATGCCCTGTAAGCGCGTCAATGCCTCGCTTAAATCACGTAACGAACGATTGTACTCGTAAAAGTCTCCATAGAAGACCTGATCCCCTGCATCTCGTACTTTATTCCACACAAAAGGAAAAAGCAGCAAACTTACAATCAGGAAACCAGCATACACATAGTCCAACGTTATCTGGGGCAAACTCAGACGATTCAGAGCGTCCTGACCCATAATCATGACAAAAACAAACACACTCGCCAACAAAATCCATAACAGCACACGCATAACTTGACGGCTGATCATACTCGTTGTACCCAGCAACTGCGAACGAAATAACTTATAATTGCAGGCGATCGGCAAAACAGCAAGCGGGATCGGCAATAAACGCAATACACCATCGCGAATAATCTGATCGGATTTAATCAGGTAGAAGTTGAGTAACAATGGTGTCAGCAGAAAAATAATTCCAACCACAACCATGCGCACAAAACGTCTCTCTGAGGAGCTTAAATGGCGCAGACCCCAACCCATAACACCAATTATCAGCAACATACACGCCATACTATAGATAAAGCTAATTACTGTAAAAGTAAAAGCAATCTTTGGGGAAGCTAGCGACATAGGCAAACTAATTAACCCCATGCCCACTCCAATTAGTAAAGGCAAATAGGGCAAGATACGTTTTTCTCTCCGCTTATAACTCTTATCTGAGGTATAAGGGAACAGACAAACAAACGTTGCAGAAAAACCACGAATCAACATATCTAATAGAAAACTGAGCAGATTGAGCCAGAACTGATCGGTTCCGCGCACATTTGAGAGCAGAAAAACGAGAGAAGTACAGTAAAATAGCGCATAAGTAACACGTGCCAATGGACGGTTTTGGGCGTGCAGGAAAATTGCAATCCCCGTCACACTAAAAATCAGCCCAAGCACTATATCCGTAGCCACATGCAGAAAATCGGCAGGTGGCAATAACACCGTTACTTCATTGCCATTGCCTGGCAACCCAATAATCGACAGGTGGAGGGTTTGGGTCACAATCCGACAATCACTGGTCAAACCCGACTGGGCGATCTTCACCTGTAACCCGGCCTCCAAACCATGCACCCACGCATCAGTGAAAGGTCGTACAGATACGACCTGACAAACATCAGGTTGGCCAACAACAGGCTCCAGGCTGATATCGGGCGATTGCGAGCCTCCCGCGCTGAATAAGATAATAAACAGCACACTAAACTGTCCTATAATACCGACCAGTACAATCAACCACCGTGGCTTGAAAAAGCCGCGCATTTTATCTCTATGGCTTACAAAAGACCCTTTTACCATGCTCGCTTTGTCCTTATATCCCACAAGTGGACTGCCTCGATCTGCTTCCCTCTACACGATAACTCCCAGCCAACTCATTCAAGCTCCTCTGAGAGGTTTGCCTCCGCTATCTATTTTAATTTCTTTCTCTTCCAAGAACATCAGGGAAATCCCTGAAGACTTTTATTATTAACCACTGTAAGCTACCTATAACTTTTATGCAAGAGTTGGAACTCCATCAAATTGGAGCGACAATTCTCTCAACCAGATTAATTATTCTCTACGGAGTGTGCTATGTCTTTTCTTTCGCGGATAAGCCTGGCTAATCGCAGCCTTGTGGCGCTGGCAACGATTGCTATTCTGATCTTTGGAGTGCTGGTTATTCCTTCGCTCAAGCAGGAATTGTATCCATCGCTAGAATTTCCTGCGGTCACGGTTATTACCAACTATCCTGGTGCATCCCCTGCGATCGTCGAGCAGGTCATTACTGATCCACTGGAACAGAGCCTTCAGGGACTACAAAACGTTCAACAAATCACGTCTTACTCAAATCAAAACTCGTCGATTATCGTGATTGAATACAACTTTGGCAGTGATATCAATCAAGCGTCGCAAGATCTTACCCAGCAGATCAGCCGGATACAGACCAGTTTCCCGACAGGGGTTACATCCCAGATTCAGACCTTCAATCTTAACTCTCTCCCCATTATCCAGCTCGCCGCTATTTCAAATACAGACCAGGTTGCACTGGCGACAAATCTGCAAAATCTGGTGGTTCCGGCTCTCAGCGGCATCAACGGTGTGGCTCAGGTGAGCGTTACAGGCGTTAGCAGTCCGATTGTCACAATCGCGCTCGATCCAGCCAAGATGAAGGCCGCTGGTGTAAGCCTGGCAACCATCCAACAAATTCTGCCCGCCAATAATATCAACCTGCCCGCAGGCCAATTAAACACAAATGGTCAAACCTTTGCAGTCAGTGTCGATGGTCGCTTCAATTCGATAGACGATTTGAAAAACCTGGTAGTGGGTGTGCAAGTGAAATCTGCTGGCCAACCAGTCACGCTGGGCGAAGTCGCGACGATTCAGCAAAGTGTAGCTCCATCAACCTCGCTCACGCGCACAAATGGTCAGCCCAGTCTTGGTATCTCGATTACGAAAACGAATGATGGCAATACCGTTGCCATCTCTCAGGCTGTGACGGATAAGCTGACTTCCCTGGAAAGTCAACTGGGCAACGGTACAAAACTGACCATCATCTCTGACCAGGCTCCCACGATTACCAGCGCGGTAAGTGGTCTGGTGACCGAAGGTTTGATCGGTGCAGGCTTCGCTATTCTGGTCATCCTGATCTTCCTTTTCTCGATCCGCTCAACGCTGGTAACAGCTATCTCGATCCCACTCTCAATTGTCATCGCATTGATCGCGCTCTGGGCAGGTAATCTCTCCCTCAACCTTTTCACACTTGGCGCGATGACTATCGCGGTTGGACGTGTGGTCGACGATTCAATTGTTGTCTTAGAAAATATCTATCGCCACCTCAGTCTAGGCGAAACAAAACACGACGCAATCCCTGCTGCTGTACGCGAAGTAGCAGGGGCCGTTACCGCATCCACCATCACAACGGTAGCAGTTTTCCTGCCCATTGCATTCACGGGAGGACTGGTTGGTCAGGTCTTTGGTCCCTTCGCAATTACGGTCACAGTCGCACTTCTGGCCTCCCTTTTCGTAGCCCTGACAATTATTCCAGTCCTGGCCTCCTGGTTCCTTGTAACACCCAGGCACGTCAAGCAGGGACCCGAACTCCACGAAAAACAGACGTTCCTAGAGCGCGGTTACATACCGCTCATACGTTGGGTAACCGCTCACAAGGTCATCTCCCTGATTGTTGCCTTTGCATTCTTCTTTAGCTCACTCCTGCTCGTCCGTCATCTAAGGACAAATTTCTTTAGTGCATCGCAACAAAACACCTTTTCAATCACTCAGACATTGCCCGTCGGCACAAGCCAGGATGTCACAAATCAAGCCTCCCAACAGGTCGAAAATGTACTCAGTAGCATGAAACCTACGATTACTACCTACCAGGTGACTATTGGGTCAGCCAGCTCCATTGCCTCTATTCAAGGCTCCTCGGGAAGCGTAAATGTTGCGCATTTCTCGATTACTACTGATCCAAATGCCGACCAGAACGCCTTCCAGCAAAATCTACAGAACCGCTTAAATGCCTTGAGCAACGCTGGCACTATCCTGGTCTCAAGTAGCAGCGGTGGCTTTAATAGTTCTGGTATAGCTATCAATGTCCAGGCATCCAACCAGGCAACCCTTCAGCAAGCAACCCAACAGGTCATGAATGCCATGTCTGGGGTAGCAAATCTCACCGATATTAGCAGCAATCTCTCCAACGCATCTCCACTGATCAATGTTCAAGTGGATCACCAGAAAGCTGCGCTCTATGGAATGACTGCTCTGCAAGTTGATGGATTGTTGAGCAATATTCTTACCGGCACAAGAGTTATGACGGTAAATTTTAATGGACAACAGGAAAACGTCATATTACAATTGAACGAACCTGCAAACACACTCAGCGATTTACAGAATCTGTTGCTACCTGCACAGCTCGGGCAACAGACCGTCTATGTCAAACTAAGCGCCATCGCAAACGTAACGCAGACGCTGGGACCGACACAGATCACACATCTGGGCGGCACACGTACAGCAACTATCAGCGCAACAGCTACAACAAATAACGTTGGTAGTGTCTCAACAGCAATCCAGCAACAAATCAATACACTTCACCTACCTGCCGGCGTCACCGTCTCTACAGGCGGCGTATCAGCCAACCAATCGCAGGCCTTTGGTAGCCTCGGCATCGCTCTTCTCGTGGCAATTCTGCTGGTCTACCTGATCATGGTGGCAACATTTCGCAGCCTGTTGCAGCCGCTGATCCTGCTAGTCTCTATCCCTTTCGCAGCCAGTGGCTCGCTGATCCTGATGCTTATCACGCATACTCAACTCGGAGTCCCCTCATTGATCGGACTGCTTATGCTGATCGGCATCGTCGTCACCAACGCGATTGTCCTCCTCGACCTGGTGCGTCAGTATCGCGCTCAAGGCATGGATGCCCGCACCGCCGTCATCGAAGGCGGACGACGACGACTGCGCCCAATCTTGATGACAGCGATCGCAACTATCCTCGCGCTTATGCCTATGGCACTCGGCTTGAGTAAAGACAGCGGATTTATCGCTGCCCCTCTAGCTATAACTGTCATTGGCGGGCTGACCTCGTCGACAGTCCTGACGTTGCTTCTGGTGCCAACGCTGTATACCCTGGTAGAAGGTCGCAAAGATCGTACCACTTCTACATCTGTAGCAGCAGATACGCTCGTCGCGGATGAACCAACCGCCAAACAGGAGGCCATTCAGGGAGCATAATACCTTTTCTATGAGCTATCTCTGACGTTTGTGCAATCTGGAAAACACCTCTTACTCAGAGGGTGGGCTGCAAGCATTCCCTTGCTCACAACGCAGCCCACCAGCTATATCCAGACAAAGAGAGAACAGACCGGGCAGCAGCTCCACCCGCTCTCTTCCAGCTTTAGCATATCTCCATTACCAAAGTAGGTATGCATATAAAACAATAGAGACGACTCATATCTTGCATCTATAAAAGACGCTATTATAGATCTGCATCTTTTACATTTTACCTTGTGTATAAACTAAAAATCTTCTATACAACCAGACGGTATTTAAAGTACATATTACTAATTGGCTAATTTTTAATCAATATTTGCAGTACAACCTTAATGTAATGTATAAATACGTATCGATAGTCTTTCATAGTCTTTTTGCTGGGATAACGAATGGTAGGGAGAGTCATCAATGCACTTGTGTTTGTCTTGCAATCAACCATGCAGTATATCCTCAATCTTTTGTGAAGCCTGTCGCCTCTCGCTGCTCGAGCGTCGGACAGAAGAGGAGCCAGGGATGATAAGTGAGGGAGAGGAAGAAGAGTTTGCCGATCTAGCTGTGCAAGGGACACCACTCGCGCTAAATAGCGAAGCAGTCCTGTCACAGCCAGAGACCAATGGGAATTCACCACAAGCTGAAAGAAAATATCTCTGGTCCTGGGATACCTCCAATCTCTATGCCGCTGAAAACGCAGTCGAGGCAAAAACCAGTATGGCATTTTCGCCTGCACCTCCATCCTTTATACGTCGAGTAGTCATGCCCGCACCCGTGAAACGTGCACTCTTGATCTTCATAATCGTTGGCATACTGGCGTTGAGCGTTGATGGTGTCCTACTGGCAGTGAGTATGACTCGGCACCATACACGAGCGTCGACAATACCTTCAGCTCACTCAAGTGGTGAAGTGTCAGATCAGTTGTTTCTTACACCAGTCAGCCAAGTGCCAACGCAGGTTTCACTTGATCCCACACCGCTGATTTCCCATAACGACGCTTTTATGCTTTCAACACCGATGCTGTCTTTTGTCGCCATACAGGGACAACCAGCTCCAAATGCTCAAACAGTTGTTCTATCCTCAGCTACCCCCGCTGGCTTTTCGTGGCAAATTACCTCAGCACCTCCTTCCTGGCTACACCTCTCTTCGCTTCAGGGAAGCGCTATAAGCGGAGCCAGAGCTACTCTACTCGTTAGCGTAGATCAGGAGCAACTGGATACGGCCACGTATAACGCCCTTTTACAGATCAAAGCCACGGACGACAAAGGCCAGACTTTACCAAATGGTGTACAATCGCTTAATGTGACACTCGTTGTACAAGCTTCCTGTTCATTGCAGGTAACACCCACAAAGCTAGCCTTCAGTACCAATCTCTTGCAACCCGTTCCTCCTTCACAAAAGCTTACCCTGAAGGAGAGCGGCAGCTGTTCCAGACCTGTCAACTGGCAGATCAGTGCTAACGTTGCGTGGATTACTTTTTCCAGCATCTCTGGTCAGGATCAAAGCTCTAACGATACAATCTCCGTTCAAGCAAACAATCCTAACAAGATAGTCGGCACGTTCACTGCTATCCTTACCCTTCAGGCTACCGATAACAACGGGCTGGCCCTTGAGAATTCACCGTTTCAAATTACGGTCACATTGACCGTAATTGTGTAGTTTTAGTGCTCTGTCAAGCTTCTTATGGCCAGTCGCCTCCGACGACTGAGAGGAGAGGAAGGCAGAGGTGCAGCCCAGATCCCTGTCAAAGGCCTGCCCCTCTGCCTGTCAATCGACGTTTTAGAGAGCAAGATGGGAGGTCACCAATCGGTAGTAGCCTCCCACTTCGCTCTCCAAAGCGCAAATGTTCTGTCTCAAGCCTCGCTAAGTACAGACATCACCTGCTCATACTCTGTGAGGAGGCGGGTCAGATCGGTCAATAAGCCTGCGACTGCTTTCAATTGGATGACAATCTCGCCGCGCCGTGCATACATCGGCTCCAGACTCTCTTCTAAGAAAACCAGAAACGCAATTGCATCGCCAGTACTCCGCGTCAAAAGTCCATGATGCCCTTGAAGACGTAAATGCTCTGCATAAACATGGATCAGTGGACTGATGTCACGTAACATTTGCACTGAGCCTGCTTCGCTAGCATATTGATTCACTTGAGCCAGAGTCTCAGTATCCGTATCAATGTCTTTGCCCTCCACAAGGTTAGAGAGCACAGTGGCAAATTCCCGGTAGATACAATATATAGCGGTGACAAACCCACGAATCCGATGAAGCATCCCCTCACTCGTCAAATCTCCTGAGGTAGTATCGTGCTGCCCTCTCGCTACCTCCTCCAGTTGTTCCAGCACACCCATGACCATCCGATAACGCGTCTCTAGATCCACCAGTTGCTCCGTGCTCAGATAGTTATGGTAGACTCGATAGAGATTTTTTAGGGAAAGATCTTCTTGAGACTGTACATCTTCTAACCGATCTTCCTGCCCACCAAGCTTATACCCTATCTCTATTTCGTCAAGTGCATCGACATTTAAGAGGTCGGCCAATTTGTGCGATGTCATACTTTCAATGCTTGCATGTGCAGTTAAACGCTCCGCAAGAAAACCAAGTGTAGCGTCAATACCAGCAAGGATCTCCGTTTTCTGTACTTCGCTTAATGTGGAATTGTATTTGACAATGCTGCGGCAAGTAATAGTAGTATCAATGGCCTGTTGAAACTGTTGTGTACGATTAAATAACTCATCTGACATACTCTTTTCCCCCTTTCTTCCATCGCTACGTATAAATATCGTAACATATTTTCTCTTATTTTACTACTCCTACATTACTGCTATTACTACTTGCCTATTTTCCAGTGAGCAATACAAAAATCTTACTCTATAAACCCCTGTAGACAGAGCATGTGATGTACATGCTCTGCCAGCTTTTCCTTTAATGCAGCACAGCTAATACAGGATTGCCATTCTAATACTCCTGTTTTATAGTGCTCAAACAAAACACAGCCACAGAATCAGGCCACCGAAATAGCAGAACGCCTCGACTCATGAGCAAAGCGCTTTAGCTGAAAACGCCCAAGTGGCACTTCCGGCTGCTTCCCGCAAATCAGGCAACTCAACAGTTGGCCCAGGAGGAGGCCAAACTTAAAACCATGACCACTCAAACCAGTAGCAAAGATGATGCGCTCGTCATCCGGTATATGGTCCAGTATAAAATCCTCATCAGGCGAGACATCATACATACATGTATCTACATGCACAAGCTTTGCATCCGACAATGCTGGCAATAACCTGTACAGTTCCCGAGTAATCTGAGCAATAACTGCTTCTTCCAGATAAACAGGAGCATCCGGGTCCACTGGCTTGCCGAAGCGGTGTGATGTAGCCTTGAACCAATTGTTACTACCCGCATGTATAGGCATCCCATAAAGATAAGCTGCCATAAAGGCCGGCAGGGTACCAATGCCAAATGTATCGGACGCAAGGCCCGCAAAGTAGAGAATATATTGACGAGTCAATTCAACCGGGATGTAGATCTGATCGAGCAAGCGATGAACCCAGGGACCAATTGCAATAACAACCCGATCTGCGCTCTCTTCTTCCCCAGAGCTTAGCCTTAAACGTACTGGGCGATTTGCCGCATCGTGGAAGATCTGGGTGACTCTACTGGTTTCAACAATTTCTCCACCCAAATCCAGAACGACACTTTTGAGCGCGTATAAACAGTTTGAAGCATAAAGGATGCCACCAGCAGAGTTAAAGGTTCGGACATCATAATCTTGTAAGTCAAATTGAGGAAAACGCTGATGGCATTTCTGCGAGGTAAGTATCTCACTAGGCAAGCCCAGCTCACGAGCAACGTCGTAAGCCTCTCTGGTTCCATCTCCCTCTTTACCTAATGAGAGGACACCGGTCTGAGTATAGAGTACTCTCTGAGTCCTCCGCTCCAGCTTGCGCCATAAATCTAAACTCAGCTTCACCATATGGGTGTAAGCAATGTCGGCTCCATATTCAAAACGCAACAGACGCGAGATGCCCGACGATGTGGCACGGGGATGGTTTACAACAGCCTGCTCCAGAACACGAACTTTGCTCATACCTTGCTCCAACAGCGCATATGCCGTGGAAAGACCTACAATTCCTGATCCGATAATGGTAATTTGAGGTTGGTACGTCATGCTTCTCTCCTAGTTAGTCTATGCCGATATTGCCAAATATACCAGAGA
>DAOTTJ010000182.1:0-19949 GCA_034437695.1 Ktedonobacteraceae bacterium | reverse complement strand
ATTTGGCGATTCACTTGGAGCAACGGGCGTTGCAAGGCCTGAGCCGGAAATCGGCTTAGTAACACTGGCGGCGTACGAGCCAACCATCGGAGCAACAATAAAGCCAACTGCAAGGATCGCGAGAATCACCAGAGGCAAAATCCAACGAATTGAATGCTTCAACATGAGGTTCACCCTTCCTTCTTCGTCTATAGGACACGAACGCATGCGTTCGCAAATCTTCGTTTTTATATCGGTCAAACGTGAATGGCTGTCATTCAGCCGGTCTCAAAGATGCTCGGCTGAATGACGCAGTGTATGCGTTGTCAGCAAGCTAACGGCACTCTCAGGTGTGGCCGCGCGACGATAGTAGAAGCGCGTCAAGTAAGTACTCTTATGAACCGGTAGATTGCCCTATTAGAGAAGCCTGCTCTCTGTAAATATGGCTCGTGCGGTCCACACCTGATCAGGTCGCCTTACACAAAACCAGGTTATCCCGGTGCTGTGTCTACAAAGCGGGCGCTCGCTCAGTGCGATCAACCCTCGGTGAGAACCGAGTCTCCGCTTATACGTCTTCCTGAACCGCGTCTCTGACGGCATGGTTCCAGTGAAGAAAGAGACTCGACTCCTCGCTGGTTACAGACAACCCCTGGCAGTTAACGGGAGAGCAAACTGCTTGCGGGCAATCTGGCCAGCTCAACAGGTAAAGCACCCTGGCGGCAATCCTCTCTACTTATCAATCAAGTAGTTGATTGCGACATCCACCGCGCTTCCCCTGGCGCGGGTTGTCCTGTTACGCCTGCTTACTTACCTGCAAATTCAAACTTCTCATTACTCTGCATCGCACTACACAAACAACAAACTGTCTCTACTTCGCCGATCACTCGACCGAGGAACGCTGCCCCGTTGCAGTAGCTCTACTCAGTGGGATGAATGGCAGATATCGCGATAGCTGTTGATTTTCCCGGTACCAAGAAAAGATAGTATAAGAAAAATCTTGTTTTTTCAGGTTCTTGTCTTATACCTACCTGAAAGTACTAATTTTTTGCATATATCACCGAATAAATTTATCTTCTGCACCTCTTTTTCATAAAGATCTTCCTCTAACTCCCCCAAAATACCCGACTTTTACATAAAACAGCAGAGAAAACAGGCATATAATGCAAAATAAGCCGAATACTCGAGCCGTGTTTTTAGAGAAAAGATTTCAAGAAGCCAACGTCAACAGAGCACATTCGCCTGGTGTAGTTCTCTAATTAACAATGTGAAGGCGCGTACCAATCAACTTTTTCTTATACAGAAGTTGCGCTTGCAAAAAAACAAGATTTTTCGCAGCCTCCATAAGCCACACCCACAAACGCTTCAAACTCTCCTGGCGGCTGGCGCACCAAACATTCCCATATATCCATCCACTCCGCCAAAGATCAGCGTACCAGAACACACATATTAAGAAGATTGCAGAAAGCATGAGATCGACGAATAAGGTTGCTGAGAGCGGATTTTTGAGTAAGACCAATAATCCCATACCTATCCACAAAAAACGCCAGGATGAGGAGCTACGCTTGCTTATTTTACGTTTCCGCACAACAGTACACCGCCTCGCACGTTTTTTGCCCATCGACTTCCCCTCTTAATGTCTCATATGCACGAGTCATCCCTACCATTGCTGAAGTATGTGATCGGAGAAATACAGCAGAAGTGCAGAGGAGGACGGTCGTCCTTTGCCAGGGCTTGAGGTCTTTTACACGGTTGGGTTTTCGCTGAACACTTCGCCACAGTGAAGCCCAAGTCTCACCGTGCAGGAAGACGCAATCTGCGCCTTCCTGCACCTTCTTCTCTTTGGGGTGGGCAAGCTTGCCCGACCATCGGGGAAGGACAAAAAACCTACCCGCGAAAAAGGGGCTGCACCCCCGAAAAACCTTTTATACTTGTGTTGCAAATCGCCGCAGGCGACCGACAACACAAGCAAAACGTTTGCTCCGATTTGACAAAATCAGGATGACTCATAAAAAGTTGCAAGCCAGCAAAAAAACCCACAAATCCCCTGAAGCAAGGAATAAAGACCCACAAGAACTCTGCGTCCATTTTTTTAGGGATGAACCTCTGTAGAACCACGTACAAAAAATAGTACTTTGGTACCAAAAAAAGCTATATATTGAAGGACACCAGATTGATCATTATATTCACGCACAGAAGCAGCTGTGAGTGAACCGTCTATAGTTAAGGGAGAGCAACTATAACGGACCAGACTGGTAGATTTTGAGAAAAAGCCCTCTGAGGCGTCCCAGTGAGTAGGGATAAGCCCGTAACCATTCCGGGCGAGCGGTCAATGACGATCGCTACCGGGAGATTCAAAAACCAGGTGGGCTGCCGGAAAGTCATGTCAGGCGTATACACTGCTAGATTGTCACAAAGCATATTACACATGGCTAATGGCGAGGCTTCCTGGGGCGTGTAGGGACATTACGCGCACAAGAGGGAGAAGAAGAGCTATGGATCTTCATGACATCAAATATCACTCCTGTCCGATCGACGACGAAGATGGCATACTGCTGGTGGATATGGAAACCGAGTCAATGCCTGAAATGGACGAGGACGGGAACTATCTATACTATTGCAATTCAGGTCATACTTTCTCGGTGGACGAGGAAAGCAGTGACTACTACAGTGGCTGGAGGCGGTAGGGAACCGCTGGTGGCGTTGCCTGCGCCTTGCAGGAACGCCACCGTAGATCTCTTAAACAGGTAGGTCGAATTAGGAACTTGCCCGGCTTTCTGCTTTGCTCATTCCTTTCGATCTACCTGCGTCTTTCCCTATCTTCAATCATCTCCCCTCTCCCTACGCGAGAAAAGATGGCAGATGCAACACTATCCCCGCTACATACACCAACAAGGTCAATGTGTAAAATTGCGCGGCCCAGAGCACACGCTTATCTTTCGTCAGAATCCCGTAAAGCAAGACCGAGAGGACCAGACCCGTCGCAATACGCCCACACGAGATCAATTCTTCATAAGAGTAATGCGACATGAGGGTGATCATCACCAGGTTGGCCAGCAAGAAAAGATAGACCGGCGAGAAACGCGTAAAGAAGAAGCCTTTTTGCACAAAAACTATACGCCAGAATTCGCGAACTGCCAGCACCCAGACTCCCAACGTCGGCAGTAACATCAGCAAGACCAGGAGATAAAACTTTTTGGTAGTCCCCGCGTAAAAGAATATTCCCGCAAAAGGCACATGCTCGAAGGGACGCGTAAACGTTACACCCGTCTGACCAAAAATCAGCCATAATGCGATCAACCAGACAATTAAAGGCAGAATACCCAGCAGGATAAAACTGGCACACAGTTGCCAGCGCTTCTGCACAAAGAAAACCGCCGCGTACGCGATAGGAAAGAGCGCAGCTATTTCACGCGATAAGGTCGCCAGACCCATCAGTAACGCCGCCAGGATATAACGCTGCTTCTCCAGAAGCAACCATATACCCAGCAAAACCAGGAAATAGGTAAATGGCTCCGCTGTGTCAAAAAGCATCCCAGCCGCCTGACCAAAATAAAGGCCGATCGCCAGACTAAACCACGGCGAGAAACCGTTTGTGCTGAGTAAACGCGCCACAAGCTCAACACTCACAACTACCGATACTATGTTGACCAACAAGAGCATGTAGGGAACGAGCACCGTCTGCCCCAGACTGAGTGCGCCAACTACTAATGGGTAAAAGATATGCTGCTCACGAAAAGGGGCGTTATCCATGTATTTATAAGCCTGAAATGGATTACGTGCCATCTGATAGTAAAATTGCCCATCATAGCCCCAGGTGCCACTAGGAATGTGACTCCCCCAGACGGTACCAAGATGGATAAAGTCAAATGCACTATAATGCATAGTCACTGCAACCAACCCGATAAGCGCCAGATAGATGATACCGACTACAACCGATGGCCTGCATACGACAGCAAGGCTGTTAAAGGATGCAAGCGTTTGTGAAGCTGAACGCGTTTCATTTTTCATAGTGTCCCGCCCTTTAATAGAGAAAAGTGCATCAAGTGATTGCTGGCTCTTTCTTTTAAATGCTTGATACGTCAGATGTTTGCCTATCATACCATTGATCAAGCAAGAAAAGATATTAATGGGACATTTGTCCCAGGGCTATTCAAAAGTCCACCCCGCCGCCTGCTGCTGCGGGCAAAAGAGGTTTTTGCGAGGACACCTCCATTCGCGCGGACTTTAGCAGATGAACACCCTCTGCACTCCCGTTTTGCTTGTTTTGCCTCCGGTAAAACAAGCAAAATAGAAGAAAAAGTGTATCGGGGACACCTCAAACCCCGGCAAGGGGCTGCCGCCCTCTGCACTCCCGCCCGTGAAACCTTTACTCTGGAGAGAGGATCTACCAGGCAATTTTATAGAGAGACAATTCAATTTGAGGCAAAATGTGCTGCATTAGCTCTATCGCTTATTGACAGTAGCGGTCTCCCCAGCTAATATAGAAAGACGCCGTGGAGAGAATGTTTGCATATTGTATTGTTCTCACGAGGCCGGCGCGGAGAGATTGACATGATCAACTTTGAAGACATTACTGACTACTTTCTGCGAGCAGCGTCACGCCTTGGCTTGATCACCCACCCTGAATACTGGCTCAATTCACGCAGTATGGAGCGCGAGTTTGCCTGCATCTGTCACACCCACAATTGCGAAGATGCCGAAGGCGGGAGTTCCTGTACCCTCTCTTTCTCGTGGAGTACGCTCGATACAGCGTTATCTATCGAAGGGCCGGTCGGGGTCTGCGATTTCTTCCATGAGGTAGATGAACACTGTCCCCATCTGCATACCAGTGAGATTCCTCCGCTCATATTGGATCTCTCCTATAATCTGCCCTTTACACAGGTCCGCCCAGATCTGACCGACCCTCAGTTACTTAGCCTTATTCAGTTGCTCAGGTTGCGAGCCAGCGAACACAGTAGTCGCGCCAATGAGACGCGCCCTGGCCTGGCGATTGCACTCCAGGAGCACCGCCTCCTGGCAGAAGCTCTGACCCTGCAACAGCGTGTCGAACTGCCGATCTGGCATCCCGAGGGGATGAGCAGTCTGCACGAAGACCCCCAGACCCGCGCCACACGCTCGGTCCAACGTCGTCGGAGCGTCAATGAGGACGAAGAGAACAGCGATGAACGCGAGGAGGTCGAGGTGGTCGCGGACAATCCACGCCCCGAGGAATGGCTCCCTCAGGTGATGGACGAGATCGGCCAGGATATTCTCCATGTCCTGGAGGCGATGGAGAAGACCTATCCCCGCGCAAGCGCCTGAAAATCGTCTGTCTGTGCCTCTTCTGACCCGCCAGGCGCGAGTCAGAAGGGGTATTGTTATTTTTAAGAGACCGGCACGGTGGCTGGTGCGTCTTTGAGCAGGGCGCGGGCGGCGTGTTCGCCACTGTGCATCGCGCCGTGGATGCTGCTGGATGTCGTGTACTCGCCCGCGAGGTAGAGACCACGCGTCGCAGTCGTGTTCGAGGGTTGCGCATCAAAGGTGCCGGGCAACTGCATAAGTTGAGCAAATGGGATGCGATAGACGCCGAGCATCTGCCACGTTTGCAGTTTGTTGTGCGGAAACCAGCCAGCCAGCTCGTCCCGCGTGCGCTGGATGAGCACGTCGTCGTCGTCTGTCGCGGGGTCCAGGACAGTGGCGGAGAGCAGATGGCGATGCGGCGGCGCGTAGGTCGGGGCGATATTGCTGAGCAAGACCGCATTATTGACGTACGCATCGGGCGCAGTATTGAGCAGTATTTTGCGCTGTTTGTAGAGACGCTCGCGTCCAGCAAAGTAGACGCAAGCACAGCTGCGTGCCTCGGCTGGCAAGGTCTGCCCACTCAACTGCGCAGCCGTAGGGGCATCAGTCGCAACGACAACCTGTTCGGTGGCGATGACTTCGCCGCTGGCCAGACGGACGCCGCTGACTTTATCGTCTGCGCTGAGAATGCTGCTTACCCGCGTGCGGTAGCGGATGGAGCCGGGCGGCAGAGCTGCGGCCAGCATTTCTGGTACGCGCTGCATGCCCTCGGCGGGAATGATGATCTGACCGCTGGCAAGCATTTTAAAGGTGAACTGAAACATACGCGCACTGGTTGAAAGGGTGCGATCGAGAAAGATGCCGCCGTAGAAAGGACGGGCGAAGTTGGCGATAAAGCCATCTTCGTCGAAGCCCAGACGGCGCAGATAGGCGGCGGTAGATTCGTCCTGCGTGCCAGGTTGACCTTTGCCAGCAAAGATCTCGGGCGTGGAAAGTCTGGGAACCTGAGCAAGTAGACGCAATAAGCGCAACTTATCGGAGACCGAGATTAACGGATTGAGCGCACCCGTCATCATCCGCCCTGGCTCGCGCAGAGGGTCGGCGATCTCATACAACTTGCCCTGCTTGACTAGCAATGCCCCCGGCTCAAAGCTGCGCTGCTTGAGATCTACGAAATTCAGGTGTCGTTGAGCGGCTGGATAGGCCGTGAACAACACTTGAAAGCCACGATCCAGGCGATAGCCATCGTCGTGTATATCTGTCCGTACGCGTCCACCGACCTGCTCTGCTGCCTCAAGGACCAGAACGCTCTGTCCCTCTCTGACCAGTGCGCGGGCGCAGGTCAGACCAGCCAGGCCGGCTCCGATAATTACAATCATGATCTAGCCTCTATCTTTAACCAGGGCTGTTGCAAAGCCCGTCCTGTGCTCTGCCGCTTGCGGCGGCGGAGAAGAGAGAGAAAGCTGGGGCGCACCCAGTCAAGGGGCTGCCGCCTCTTGCATCCCCGCTTTTCACATCAAGGGGAACAGTCTACCAGTCTCTCTACCATAGCGGGTTGAAGACCAGTCCTGTGCTCAATTTGGGGTAAAAGTAGGTTGATTTCTGCGGCATCTGGTCGTCGGCGTCGGCGATCTCGCAGATCTGCTGGACACGAGTGGCGTTGAGCAGGAGGGCTGCCTGCGCTCTGCCGGTTGGCACAGCGGCCAGGGCCTCACTGTCGTCGTCGGTGTAACTCACGTGCTGACCTGCGGTCAGGTCTGACTGCTGGAGCTGGAGCAGATCTTCCAGGATCAGGGTATGGGCGACCGCGACATCCAGCTCTTTCCAGGCCTGCGAGTGCTCGGCGGCGGCCATACGCGCTCGACCGCGTTCGTTCAGACTGAGCAGCCAGGTCTGCTCGGGCGTGACCAGGAGAAACGAGGGTGCCGACGCGCCTGCCTGGGCCAGTTCTTGCAGAGCTGAGGCGTCGGGTTGCGCCAGCGTGCGTACGTTGAGGTATTCACGCAGACGAGCGCTCTGGAGATTGGCCAGCGTCTCAGGGCTAAGATCGAAAAAGAGACGGTGAGTTGGTAAAACCAGCAAGCCGGGATCGTCGAGATCGATCAAGGCCATCATGACAAAGTTGACCGGGTCGTGCTCGCTCATGCCGGCGCGACTGGTCTGCATCTCGTTGCGATAGTTCAGAGCGGTCTCGTAGCGGTGATGCCCGTCGGCAATGTAGAGCGAGCGTTCGGTGAAGAAATCCTGAATACGTTCGACCACCGCCGGGTCAGTCAGGGCCTGCAAGCGCTGAGCTGTGCCTGTCTCGTCGACTATATCGACCAGAGGTTGGTGCAGATGGTCGTTCAAGAGACGGCGGATACGTCCCTGGGGATCGCTATACATGCTCATAATCGGACTGAGATTGACCGCGCAGGCCTGTAAGAGCTGCAAGCGGTCGTCTTTGTCCTTCTTACGCGTATATTCGTGGCGCAGGACTACATGTTTCTCCCACGGTTCCAGGCGGACGCGGGCTAGCAAGCTAGTGCGAGTAAAGCTCTGGCCAGCGTGGGTATAGGTCTGCTGGTAGGCATAGAAAGCCGGAGCGGAGTCCTGGCGCAAGACGGAGTTCAGCCGCCATTCGGCCAGTGTCTGCGCGGCGCGGGTGTAACGATTATTTAATGTATTGTCAGCGGGCAAGGTCTTGCCCAGTTCCAGGCGAATAACATTATAGGGATTGCGAGCGTAGTAGCGCTCCTGCGCTTCAGGCGAGATCACATCAAATGGAGGGGTAATCACCTGAGCCAGGTCTGGCACCGCCTCCGATGCATAACGGATGCCTTGTAATGGGCGTACATCAGCCATAAAATGTCTGCTCCTCTGCTTGGTGCAAATCTCAGGAAATGTCTTTTCTCTGGGAGAGAAGGGGTTTCCCGAATCGTGTCTATTGTATCATGTCCCTGTTTGCCGTGTGGTTTATTCTGGGGGCCGGGTCTGGTGTTTTTTCTGTTGTCCCAGAGAAGATGCCTCGTGGCTCCTCCTCTTTTACTACTATACACCCTACCAACAATAGCTTTCCAGCACGCAGAGGCCGTGCATACGAGCGTGATTGATAGTTTTTGCACTCCTGACTGGACACCCGTAGAGCGAGGGCCTGGACAGACATGTCATCCTGCAATGTAAGGACTTTGGTCCCTGGCCAGTCGGCTTCTGGTTGCGTTTGTTGGCTCCAGTTCCAGGCGTTGAGCGGGCGTGGCAAGCCAGTCCAGCCAGGTTAGAATCAAAACTTAGAAAATTTGTTCTAAAAACTCTTGACAGAGTGGAAGGGACGTGATATCATGCGTCATGTAGAACAAATGTTTAAAACTAAATAGCTCTCTCACACCCTCCTATTATCCTCGCACAGTAGCCTCTTTCTGGCGGTCGGGTGCTCCCCCTCTCCCCCTCCCGACCGCTGCCGGGGAAAGATACCTTCCCTTACAAGAGGAAGCAGATACTCCCTGAAGGCTTCGCCGCCTGAAGCGAAACGACTTTTGACCCACAAGTCCTTGCACCGTTAGCAGAATTGACGATCCCAGATAAGTTGGGTAGACTTGATATACTATGAATCCGAGAGATCTGGAAAGGTTTGTTGCATGGATATAGTGGTTGTACAATATGTAGCGTTCATTGTTGCCGCGCTTATCCTGATCTGGGCGGTCATCGAGATCAACAAGCGGCTCTATCGCAGAGATAAGTCGAACAGGGGATCGACGAATGATTGGGTGGAATTGGACACTAGGAATCCCGAGGCCAGAAAAGAATTGTTAGCGGGCGATAGGCCAACGACAAGAGAAGAAGTAGAAAGCGACAGCGAAGCGGATGTAAGGATGCGCTCAAAACAGAACGGGCATCACCTTGAAATCCCTAACCCGCCGCTTTAAGCGTCTATTTTATTTTACCAGGAAGATAGGATACACTACGTATGGAGACAACCGTCACGCTCGAATTTATAGCGGAGAGTCAGGAACATCTGTCAGATCTCGAACATCAATTCAAACAGATCCATGGCATCCAGGTACTACTAGTGCAACCACGAGATGAGAGTGCGCCTGCGCTGATTTCGTTGGGAATCAATAAGAAAAGCGAGCAGCTCGATACGACGATCAGGCGCATTGTTCATATCATCTACAGTGCATTGCACAGAGCAGAAGGACCACTGCGCCAGAGCACGCTGGTCACTATCGAGGGCAATAGCATTGATATTACGGCTTTAAGCGACGAAAAGATCAAAGAGATCCTCGCCGATGCCGTGGCTAACCAGTAGCAGAGAGGTGCTCTCTGCACTCCATTATGAGTCATCCCTGATTTTGTCAAATCAGGACAAACATCCTACAGGGCTATGTAATGCTCTGCAAGCCTACGGCCTGCAACTCCTCACCCATAGTGCTCTGTCAAGCTTCCTGTGACGGGTCGCCTGCGGCGACGCCGAGGGGGAAGGAAGGACTGGGGCGCAGCCCCAAGGGGTTGCACCCCTTGTATCCCTGCTGCCGTCAATCTTCGATTGACGGAGCAATCGACATGAAGTGAAGCGGGAGTGCAGAGGGCGGTAGCCCTTTGCCGGCACCCTGTCCGGGGGACAGGTAATCCGGGGTGTCCCCAATAACCTTTTTCTTTTGTTATGCATGTTTTGCTGGAGGCAAAACATGCATAACAGGAGTGCAGAGGGTGGCCTTCTGCTAAGGTTCGCGCGAATGGGGCTGTGCCCCGAATTCTAGCTTCTGCTATCATAGCTCTTTGCGCTCCTCCAGGAGCCGAGAGACCTCTGCCATAATATCTTGAACGTCGAGTTCGGGGCTAAAGGTTGGGTTTTCCTGGGGAAGATCGATCTCGGTTTCGCTCTCGCTCTCCTCTTCTTCCTCGCGCTCGGCGTACTCTTCGTCGGGATCGACCTCAAGCAGGCCTTCGTCCTGAAAAAACTCCCGCTCGCACGCTTGAAGAGCCTCCTGGGCGGTGAGATTGCCATAGAGAATACGCGGGATCAGGCCATAATAGGTGGCAACGGTCTGTATGAGCGCACGCAAAACCAGTTGGAATTGCGCGAAAGTGATGCTATCATCTGCCAATGGCACCGACTCTTCGAGGCGTACCTCGCCGTCGTCGAGGTCCAGGCCAAATTTGCCCAGTGCTATGCGATAGTTGACCGCCATCAGCGCCTCCAGACACGTGAGACGCTTCTTACGCGTGACTGCGCTGATATGCGGGGCAATCAGTACGAGCTTGCGTATATGCTGGCTCTGCTGAAAACTGATAACCAGACGCCACTGTCCATGATTGCCATGAAAGGCAAGCTCTATAGTCTCCTGCTCCGGGTTGATGTGCGCGATCTGTAGGTCCATCTGTTGAAGGTAATGCACAATCTGGGGGATGCCAAAGCTGTCGGCCATATGTTGCTCCTTACTTATTTTGATGCAACTTGTTAACCGCAGTGCTGCGAGGGTTGAATGGTAATCATACCAATATGTTTTATTATAGCATATTCTTTTTTTATAGCTCTGCTGCCTATGGCAGCAGAGCTATTCAAAAGTCCACCTTGCCGCCTGCGGCGGCGGGCAAAAGAGGAAAAAGAGGTTTGTTGGGGACACCCCAAGCCCCGGCAAAGGGCTGCCGCCCTCTGCACTCCTGCCTCTGATGACTTTTGAATAGCACTACTACCGCAGCAGGGCTATTTCATTCTCTGCAAGCCTCTGGCTTGCGACTCCCACTCATAGGCATGAAGGTAGTAGAGAGTACCTCTCTGTACTCCTGTTATGCCTGTTTTGCCTCCGGCAAAACAGGCATAACATAAGAAAAAGTTTGTTGGGGACACCCCAAGCTCCGGCAAAGGGCTGCGCCCTCTGCACTTCCGCTTCACTTCATGCCTATAGGATTGCATCTTCTGCACCTCTGTTTGCTTGAAAGTGGGGCTGGAAGTTTTGGGAGAGGGTGAGGAAGGGAGGTTTATAGGGGGTAGGATAGGATGGCCCTGTCGCAGGCACGTATACCTCAGAGGGCTAGCCTATTGAGTTGCTTGCACAAGCATAAGCACCTGGGCGAGGCAAATGTGCAGTGTTAAGAGTCTCGCCTTGCCCAGGCTTATATTATCAGAGGCGAGGGGCAGACTCGCTCTGGACTGATTGAGTTGGTGAAGGCGGAAGATCAGTTGTGGGCGCTGGAGCTGTTTTGAGCAACTCTTCGCGGACGATTGTCACTTCAGGTGGAGCAGTGATGCCGATTTTCACACGTTCACCTTCTACCGCCAGCACTGAAACACTGATGACACCATCCAGAATGATACTTTCACCTACTTTTCGCCGCAAGACTAACATGTCGGGCCTCTTTCTCTGGAAGAGACTAAGACTGAAGCATCCCTGCGCTGCGACACTCATCTATGGTCGGCACTTCGTAGTCGCCGGCAGGACAGCTTTTGCAGGCTGTTCTGTACAGATGAACTTGCAGGACGCAAAGGGTAGATACAATCGCACACATTACACGACTACCACCGAGCGTTCAACTCAGGATAGAAAAACGTTGTACAATGAATTGTACAATATCATAAGCACAAGCCACCTGGCTAGTAAGTTTCTAAAAAGTGAGTCAGGTTACGTGAGATACTGAAGGCCAGCGCGATTGTATCAATACGATACAAACCGGAGGCGATACGCAGGCGTAGAGCTTCGACACGCTCTGAGCGCATCTGAAGTCGGTAGTGCGCGGCCTCGTAACCTGCATGAGCATGGGACGGATTTTGCAACTGATCACGATTATCCGTAAGTATATTCTCCTCAGCCCCCGGCTGAATGATACATTCAGAGAGAGATGGATTGAAATCGAGCGTGATATCTACGATGGCTTCATCCATACTGCATTCTCACAATCTAGAAACAATAAGCAAGATCTTACGTAATTTTAAAGAAGAGCCACATCGTCTCTTTTGTACTACCCTGTCTGTCTCTATGTATCGTCACAACCGATTGTTTTCTAGAGGGTGAAGAACAATCAAGTTGGGAAATCTGGCAGAGTAGCCTCAGATAGCGACTATCACGATATATCCCCTTACAATATCTATTATATAAGCCGGAACGAGCAGCTACCTAAGAAAGACGTTGAACAGGGCCTGGTACGGCATGCTGGCTACGTGAGCGTGTGGTTCGCCGTGTACTTCGTTGTACATGCAAAGCATTGCGCAGACGTAAAACGGCCTGAATATGCAACTGGCAGACGCGTGACTCTGAGACGTTCATAATCTTACTAATCTCTTTCATTGTCAACTCCTCACGATAGTACAATGCTAGAAGCAAGCGTTCGCGTTCCGGTAACAGATTCAGTACACGGTGGAGAAGAGCAAGCATCTCCTGGGCCTCGACCTGTTCATAGGGGCCAGGAGAGCGCTCATCCTCCAGCAGATCTGCCAGAGAAGTCACTCCCTCATCCTGAGTAAACGAGCCGAGGGGTGCATCTAGTGATAAGACTATTGTACCTGCCTCTTGCAACATCTGGCGATAGCGCGAAAGGGAGACCTGTATTTCGGCAGCGATCTCACTTTCGTGTGGAGGTCGACCCAAACGTTGCTCTAAATTGGTTATGGCGTATTCTATCTGGCGTACGCGGGCCATAGCCGAGCGTGGAAGCCAATTGAGCGAGCGCAGGTGGTCGATCACCGCGCCCCGAATGCGTACGCTGGCAAAGGCCTCAAAGCGACATCCACGGGCAGGATCATAGCGATCAACAGCATTGATCAGGCCGATTGTACCACAACTCAACAAATCATCAGCGTCCAGCAGGCACGATGGCGGAATACCGAGACGCCCGACGACGAAGCGCACCAGGGAAGTGTAGGCGGTGATAAGTTCATCGCGCAGAGCCGGGTCTCGGGTCTCCACAAACTGCGTCCAGACACCACCGATAGTCGGTGACACACCCATAGAAATTATTCCTCCTCTATCACTGACCGGGACTGACTATACAGATGCTTCTTCGCAAGAGTTTTTTCCTTCTATGAGCCTTCCCTGGACTCTCTGAAGTGAGTGTAACGAGATGTGAGCGTGAGAAACATTGCCATTGGTCACCTATCTGGCAGCCAGAAGTCCCGGTTTTTTAGAGACTTGAGGCGCTGGCGTAGGATGGAAAAAGGTCGATCAAGCAGGTCAGAGAGGTGAAATCTCTTCGCCTGGTGACGCTTATTCAACCAGGCCGCTTGAGAGGAGAAAAGGATCAATGAAATACTATAAACAACCATCTGAACCAGAATGGCAAGCGCCTGACTCTCACGAGCCGGCGAGCCATCTGTGTACTGACGATTGGCAGGAGCGGACACGCCGCGAGCAACTCCAGGTCGAGACGCTGATGGCCGAGGGGTTCTTTTGGGAGGAGGCGATCAAACTTGTACAGATGCGCGAACATATCGGCGAAAATGTTGAGGCGAAACAACGTCTTGAAGATAATGACTATATGCAGTTTGCTCAGTGGCTCTATCGCTGCAAGATTATGAATGAGGGGGAGGAAAGCTGAGCAGGCATGAGGGGCGAGTGGCGTTGAGGGCAAGAAAAAAACTGTTGCCAAGAGATGGGAGATGTGTTATACTCCGGCACGGAGAGATGTCAGAGTGGTCGAATGTGCCGCTCTCGAAAAGCGGTAGGGTTTATAGCCCTCGTGGGTTCGAATCCCACTCTCTCCGCCCCTGGAGGAGTCTCATAGTGGTCTAGTGAGCACGACTGGAAATCGTGTAAGGTTTATAGCCTTCGTGGGTTCAAATCCCACCTCCTCCGTTAGGTTTTTTGTCTTTCCCTGATGGTGGGGCAAGCTTGCCCCACCCATAAGCATGAAGGTGGCAGAGAGCGTCTCTCTGCACTCCCGCTTCACTTCATGCCTATGTGGGGCAAGCTTGTCCCGCCCCCCCAAAGAGTAGATGGTGCAGGAAGGCGCAGATTGCGCCTGACAAGCGCCTTCCTGCATATGAGATCCTGCTTCGCCGCGGCGAAGCGTTCAAGAAAAACCTACCTGTATCAAACACTCGGTCCTGGCAGGGATGCTGCGCTTCCTGCATAGGAGGTTTGGGCTTCGCCACTACGACGCTGCTCGAAAAAGCTTGTCTGTGTCGATCGCTTCGCCAGGGGTGTTGCGCTCCCTGCACTTTTGCTTTGGTGTTCCTGACCTGGCAAGAGTTTGGGTGGAGGGAGCGAACTGTGCGGTTAGCTGGATACGGCGATGAGGGCGTGTGCTCGTCCCAGTTGGGGGGCGTTGTCGGACCAGGGGATGCTGAGCATTTCCCAATCCAGGCCAGCGTTGGCCGAGCGAAATATTCCGTGATTGTTGGCTGCGTAAAAAACGTTGGCCTCTGCGGGGTTGGTGGTCAGAACTGCGGCCCGTGATCCATGCGCTGGGGGCAGACCAGAGCAGATCGGTTGCCAGGGGCTGCCGTGCGTGCGCCGATAGATGAATGACTCGGCTGCGTGAGGGCTATGCGCCTCCTGGGGACCTGGCGCGGCTGAGATGAGCAGTGTCTCGGGGTCGGCTGGATCAACCGCGATGCTCCAGAGGTAGTGGTGTGCGATGCCTTCATTGGGCCGCGACCAGGTCTCACCGCCGTCGTCGCTCTGCGCAAAACCTGTCCCTGTTTTGAGAAAGCCGTCGCCTGCCGCTGAATACAAACGATCGGGCGCAAGCGGCGACATGACCAGCGTGTGAGTATCAAGCGGACCGTCGGGCTTGCGATCGTCCCACGTCTGCCCACTATCCAGGCTGCGCAACAAGGCTCCTGCTTCAACTGCCACGAAAAGTCGATCAGCAATCAGGGGGTCTGGGACTATCCAGCGAATATGCGAGGTCCACGGTCGCGGTGGAAAGCTCCAGGTTAAAGCCGAGGGCAAACAAAGCAGCGCGGGCAACGCCCGCCAGGATTGCCCGCGATCCTCCGAGCGAAAGAGCGCACTCGGTTCGGTTCCCGCGTAGACGATGCTCGCACCGTTCATCTGTTCCAGACTACTGACGGCGACCGCGAGGACGCGCCTGGATGAAATACCTGCACCTGTCTGTTCCCAGTTCGCGCCAGCGTCGACGCTCTGCCAGAGTCCCTGGTCTAATGTGCCACAGTAAACATAGTGCGGATGCAGTGGATCAATTGCCAGGCACTGCGGCTGACCTTCCGCCAGGTGCCAGGTCACCTCCCACTCACTGTTCCGCCTGCATACGATCGCCAGCGCCCTATCGAAGGCAGCATAAAGAGTAACCATGCTAGCAAGCCTCTTTCTTTCTCCATGTACCCATCCAGGGAGTCTATCTCCTAGTAGTTTGTCTAACTTCGTTGGTAAGGTGCGTTGCCTGCGGCGGCGAGAGGGGAGTGGTTGGGGCGTTGCCCCAAACCCTGGCAAAGGGCTGTTGCCCTCTGCACTCCCGCTCTTCGCCCCTTTCGTTTGATTTTTGACAAACTACTAGCTTGTCAAATGAGATAACTGCTGCCTATAGCATTCCTGATATGGATATTGTTACAAATCTCTTTTTTTTGTATTGCTTTCTATTTTAAATATAACATAAAAGGCCAAAGAAGGGAACTCTGCTATTAGTGTCTTTGAGGGTTTTGCGTAACTTTGCGCTTTTGGTTAAAGGTCCTATCGCAGGATTTAATCCTGTGGCATAATGGAGGAAGAAAGGTATATTCAGTTTGCGATCTATAAAGCCCCTGTGCTGGCCCTTGCCGTGTGTACTGCGCTGCAAGCCGGGTGCGCTCCCAGGCCGGGCGTCAATTTGGGGTCTGGATAACTCAAGCTATTGCGGGGTCGGGCTGAAAGATAGGTTTCACAGATTCTCGGAGATACAAGAAAGGCACATCTCATTTTGAATACTCTCGATGAGGAAAGATTGCAGGTACTTGCTCGAACGAAACTACTGGATAGCGCAAGCGAGGAGATATACGATCGCTTCACCAGACTGGCTGCGATGCTTTTGGATGTGCCGATCTCTCTGGTTTCGCTTGTTGACAGGGACCGTCAATATTTTAAGAGTTACTATGGGCTGCCAGAACCCTGGGCAACGCAGCAGCAAACGCAGTTATCGCATTCTTTCTGTCAGTATGTAGTCGCTGCTCGTGAGCCGTTGATAGTCAAAGACGCCCGTGAGGAGGGGTTGCTCAAGGAGAATCTGGCGATCCCAGATCTGGGTGTGATTGCCTATCTGGGGTTCCCGTTGATGGTCGATGAGCAGCCTGTGGGGAGCTTCTGCGCGATCGATCATAAGCCGCGCACGTGGACTGAGCGGGAGATCGCTGTCATGCACGAGTTGGCGAACTTTGTTGCGACCGAGATTACGTTGAATATGGAGGTCGCGGAGCGCCTGAAAGTGACTGAGCGTCTGCGTGTGAGCGAGGAGCGTTTTCGCACGTTGGCTAATGTGGCTCCGATTACTATCTGGCAGGCTGACAGTGACGGGATGCTGACCTTTCTCAATGCGCAGTGGTACGCGTTTACGGGTCTTGCCGAAGAGGCGAGTCTAGGAGATGGTTGGGCCAACAGCATTCACCCCGACGACCGAGCCGAGATCCTGGCGCTGTGGACCAGGACCCTCGCTGATTCGGGTCCCTGGCATGCGACCTTGCGTCTGCGCCGGGCCGATGGTATCTATCGCGAGGTAGTAGCTCAGGGATCGGCCTACAGAGACGAGCGCCAGACGTTTCTCGGCTATATCGGTACGATGCTCGATGTCAGTGAACAGAAAGAGCTGGACGTGCAACGCGAGGCTTTTCTAGGTATGACTACGCACGAACTCAAGACGCCACTCACGGCCATCCAGGGCAATATTCAGCTTGCGCAACGGCGTATCAATGGTCTGCTCAAAGATGCCCATGAACTGAATAGTCAGCAGCAGGCGACCCTGGCGCAGGTGATGCATATGCTCGCCCGCAGTCTGGAGAACCTGCACTTGCAAACGCGTTTGATCAACGATCTGCTCGATTTCTCGCGCGTTCAGGCCGATAAACTCGAATTTCATGTGACTTCCTGCGACCTGATCGAACTCGCCACGCAGACTGTGCAGGAACAGCAGATGGCCAATCCACAGCGTCTACTCTTCTTCGAGTTTCCTCCTACGATCTCGTGTACGATCATGGCCGATCCACAGCGCGTGAAACAGGCGCTGGGCAACTATATAACCAATGCACTTAAATACTCTCCGCTCGATCAGCCGGTGGAGGTAGTGCTTGCAAGCGACGAGGAGTCGGCGACGATCAGCGTTATTGACCACGGAGCGGGTCTGACAGCCGAGCAACAGATCCATATCTGGGAGCGCTTTTACCAGACAAACGAGCTGCCCCGGCACAGTGGAAGCGCTGGCCTGGGACTGGGTCTGTATATCTGCCAGGCGCTCATTCGCGGTCAACACGGCAAGGTAGGCGTTGAGAGCACACGCGGCGAGGGTTCGACCTTCTGGTTTACGCTGCCACTCCACTGAGGCATCCCCGTTGCAGAGCACAGCCAGGCCAGCCTGGTGAGTTAGCGCAGCAATAACGTTCGCAGCGTCTCTACGACCAGTTCGTGATCTTCTGCCTGGGGCAGACCCGAGACAGTGACGGTGCCGATCATGCCTACATTGCGCACGAGCAACGGAAATGAGCCGCCGTGCGGGGCATATTCGCTCTCGGAGAGCAGGTATTTCTCTGCGATTGTCTGTCCCGCTTTTTTGAGATAGGTACCCATGTAGTACGAGCTGTGGCCAAAGCGGCGCACTGTATTGGTCTTGCGCTTGATCCACTCGTCGTTATCTATATTGGTCCCTTCCATCGCGTAGTGAAAGAGTTGCTGGCCAGAGCGGGTGATATCAATCGTGACTGCCTTGCCTCTAGTCACTGCGCCTTTGAGCAGACCGAGGCCGATCTCCAGGGCCATCTCGTTGCTAAAACGCGTACATTGGATCTCCTGCTCCTGCTCAAGCAGAGTGGCCAGCAGCGTCTCGTAATCACTCATCATTTTCCCTATTCTTAAAAAATTACGTCAATCGATCGTCAGAGAACATGTGCCGCTCAAGCGGCAGAAAATCCTCTAATAAAAGTGTACCGAGCTAAACAACACAAAGGCGATCAGCCCGATGACGCAGATAGCCACGATAAACATGATAAAGCGCCACATGAGTTGGTTTTCGTCAACCTGCGACTGGTTGCTGTAGAGCGGGCGATTCTGTGGTCGCGGCTGATACTGGTGGAGCTGACGCGGCTGCTCAAAGACCTGGCGTGGCTGCGCTGCTGCGCTCTCCTGATAGTAGTCGGGATCGTAGAGGGTGTTTTCCGACACGGGCGACTGGCGCGGATACTTAGCTGTCCCGCCACGCGAGGCGGCCAGACCAAACGGTTCGGCCCGCTGGGTCGCAGGTTGAGGCGTGGCAGGCACTTCGCTCAAGCGATAGCTGTCGATGATTCCAGGGGCAAGCGTGCCAACCAGCAACGATTCTATATCCTGGCGCATATCGCGGGCGGTCTGATAGCGCTCGCGGGCATCGACTTTCAGGGCCTTGTTTAAGATCAGCTCAAGGTGCTGCGAAACCTGCGGATTGAGCGTTCTGACTGGTGGAAACTGAAAAGGCGCGTAGTCGCCGGGGTCGCGGTTTGTCACCAGGTGATGCAAAGTGGCGGCCAGCGCATAGAGGTCTGAGCGCGGGTCGGCGTAGCCCTGATACTGTTCGGGTGGCGCGTAACCGGGTGTCCCGAGGGCGGTCGTCTTGCGGCGCTGTCCATCGGCCAGTGTATTTGCACGCGCGATGCCAAAGTCGACAAGATGGGCGTGCTTATCTTTCGCTGCAATGATAATATTGGCTGGCTTGATATCGCGGTGGACGATCGCTGGCTGCTGCCTGGCAAGGTATTCCAGGATATCGAGCACCTCCAGCGTATAGCGTAGCGCGTCCTGCTCTTGCATCGGCTTGTTTGTGCGCTCAAGCACGTGTTCCAGGTTTTCTCCCTCCACGTAGTCCATCACCATGTAGTAGCGCAAACCCTCTTCGAAGTGGTCAGTCACATGGGGGATCAACGGATGATCGAGGTGAGCCAGCGTCTCGGATTCGCGCTTAAAGTTGCGCACGTCTTCCTGCAATTTCTGGAGGTCGATCGTTTCGCCGTTGAGGACCTTGATGACGGTAAGTTTATCGGCCAGGCGCGTGTCTTTGGCCAGCATCACCGACCCCATGCCGCCCTCGCCGAGGAGCCGGGTGGTCACATAGCGTCCGCTTTGGAGGGTCATACCGGGTACAAGCCCTACTATGGTATCTGCCGTTGCGCTGTCGGTCACAGGCGGAGCGGTACCACTCTCCGCGAGCTGCGCACCGCATTCTGTACAAAACAGTTCGCCATGACTATTTTCGCTTCCGCAATGTGGACATTTCATCGAACAGTTCTCGCTTTCCCAGGCAATTTGCTCGCTGCTCTTTCCAATCAAGAGTGCGTTTATCGGGTGTCTCTGGCCCTTTTCCTTCTCTCTACATACTATACGTTATAGCGTTATGCAATATCTACCCCTATAGGTTTTTTTGGGGGGTTTTGGTTCTTCCTTGTGTGTAGGGCAGCATCGCCCCACCCCTAGACATGAAGTTAACAGAGAGCACCTCTCTGCACTCCTGTTTTGCGTGTTTTGTCAGAGGCAAAACACGCAAAACAAAAAAAGAAAAATGTATTGGGGACACCCCAAGCCCCGGCAAAGGGCTACCGCCCTCTGCAC
>DAOTTJ010000181.1:0-18252 GCA_034437695.1 Ktedonobacteraceae bacterium | reverse complement strand
GTTGGTCCGTCAGGTGATCGATCAAGTGTCGGACATCATCGGCGTCCGTCTCGATCCGCTGATCATAGTTCTGAGGGCCATTGAGCGAACTGTGGGAAAAACCGCGGCGGTCGTAGGTCACCACCTGGTACTGTGCCGAAAGGTGGTGTACGAGCGGGCGGAAGACCTCTCCCACTCCGGCTGACCCTGGGATCAGGATCACGAGTGGCCCGGAGCCGCTCACCTCATAAGATAACCGCGCACCGGAAACGTTGAGTGTACTCATCTGCTTTTTTCTTTCTTACGAAAAGGTCGCGGTACCAACATCGCTGCCTTCACGTTTCGGCACGATCCCTTGAGCCTTGTCATTCGCTGCATCAATGGCTGCGACACCTTGACGTTGCTCATCCTGCTTCCGCTGCCCGTACGGGGTCATGCCTCGTGGCTTGTACACTGACAACGCTATGAGAACGAGCAACGCCACCAGAGCGGCACTGGAGGCGACCACCATTTGGAGTTGCAGCGCGTAGGGATAGGCACTCACTGTCGTCTTTGCCGCAATGCCTGAAAGGCGCTCAATTGGCTGCGTGTGTATCAGTAAGACGATGGTGGCAAGGACAGTAATCACGAGTTTTACCAAAACCCAATAGGAGCGGAACAAGCCCCACCTGGTACCCAACGACGAGACAACCCCGCTAAGTCCCGAGACGAGGGCCAACGGGACGATGACGAACCAGGTGGTCACACCCATCACGAGATAGGCGGCTCGCACCAACTGAGCATCCGAGCTGGTCATACCGGCGATGGAGAGAGCCAGGAAGGCTGCAACCGCGCCAAACCAGCCAATCGAGGAAGTGACATGTATGGTGAGCGCGAACTTGCGCAGGCCGGGTGACATGATCATAGCGGTTGCCTCCCGTGTGCGATAATCGCCTGGTGCATGTGCTCACCAAAACCATTGCCAGTGAGGTGCAGGATAACAAACAGCAGGACCAGGATGATGATGATGATCACAGCCACCTTCACCCAGCCTGGAGTGTTGGTGGTCCGTTGGCGCGATGGCCTGGGTGCGCCCGCGTCACGCGTGCGCCGTAAGAAAACGTTTCTCATTGGGCATCTCCTTCTCTTTCTTTTCATACTCTCTTCGTACAACGTCCGGCTTCGCTTTTGTATGCCCGGACAAAACCTACTCCTGGGAAAGCAGAGAACCGTAGGGGCTGCATCACCTCCGTTTCCATCTGTTCGAAATCGGCCTCCTTGAGGAAGTCGGCGAGATCTTGCATGCTGCTCCCCCCAGCGTGAAATCGTGCAGCCCTGCCCTGGCGTTCCTGCTTGCGCTTGAAATCGGCAATCACCAGGCGTCCCCCTGGTTTGAGCACACGAGCGATTTCAGCGAGTCCCTGACGCTTGAGGGGAGCCGGCAAATGATGCATCATCAAGGTCGAGAGCACCACATCGAACGTCTGATCGGGAAAAGGCAGGTGCTCGATCACCCCGACCCGAAAATCGGTGGGGACGTGGTGCCGCGCTGCTTTCGAGTGGGCACGGGCGATCTGCTGTATCCCTGGGTCAATACCTGTGGCGCGGCCCATTGCGCCAACATGCTTCTGGGCTTCAAGCGCCAGCGTGCCCGTGCCGCAACCTACATCCAGTATCTGCTCTCCGGGTTGGATGCGAGCCAGAGAGACGGTTCTCAGCCTCATCTTCCACAATTGACCACGGAACACGAAGGTGTCGAAGAACCATTCCCCCAGGTCGTAGCGCCAACTCCCGTTGAGGATCAGCCCTTTGGTCTCGTGAGTCGACGCCTTGTCGGGTTTGCTATGGAGGTGACGTGCAAACGAATGCATGGATGTTGCTCCTTCTCTCTGTTGACAGGATCATCAAATTGAGACACACTGTCTCAGATGGACTACCGCATCTGGTTCTCAGTGTAGTCGGACGAGCATAAAGAAACAAGGATCAATCAGAAAATTTTGTCCCAAATGAGACAAGGAGCGCAAAATGACTCAACAGGCGAGCAATTTACGCATGAGACGCACGCAGAAACTGCTCAGAGAGGCGTTAATTGAGTTGATCGAGGAGCGGGACTTCAACGCACTCACCATCGGTGAGATTACCGAGCGCGCGATGGTGAGCAGGGCCGCGTTCTATCGCAATTATCAGGATAAATACGACCTAGTGGAGCAGATCTTTGAGGAAGCCATGAGCGCCTTGCTAAATGCGGTCGGAGATCTGGGGCGAGAACATCCGTCAGAGATCTGGGTGACGTTCTTCGAGCATATCGCGGAATACGAGCGACTCTATCGAGCACTGCTTGGACGTTCGGGAAGTCCCTGGTTTGTAAGAAAGATGCGTGCGGCACTGAGCGGGCTGGTCAAAGAGCGTGGACATCTTCCTCACGGACCGGACGCGAGCACTCGCGTCCACACCTTCTCGGATGAGTTTATACCAGACCTGGTGTCCACAATGTTTGTGGAAGCCATCACCTGGTGGCTTGAGCAGGGAAGACCCTACACACCCAGAGAGATCGCCACGCGCAGCGCCCTGCTTGCTTCTGCGCTCTTCAAGGAAGCGAGCACCTGGCAATGATCATGTGTACTCAAAGGGCTTCATCAGAGCAAATGGCAAGGCTTTGCCATATTGGCCGATCACCATTGACGCTGCGGGATGTTCTCAAGGCTACGCTTCCAAAGGGAAGGTAATGCTTCATGTTCCCCGATATGTCGAAAAACGTGTATATCGGGACGAAGCTTGCGAGGCTTGTGTTTCGTCTCTTTGCTCTCGTCGAAGGATGTCCTGTTCGATCAGGATATCTACCGCATCGAGCCGCACGCCGCGCAGTCCACTACACCCACCAACTTCCACCAGGGTACGAGGAAGTGTTCAAACCTATTATACTGACCTGAGTACCTCATGGGCCTCCCTCTTCTTTGTGAGTATATGTAGCAAAGAAGAAAACCTATAGTAAGCTCCAGCAATTTTCCCTCTTGCTTCCACTCCTCAAAGCCTGCACCATCGTCTCGGATGACAAAAAATCGGGAGTATGTTGTGCAACCACTTTTCGTCCAGAAAGACTCTCATACTCCAGGGTGAGAGTGGACGCTTGATCAAAATACTCGAAAACCTGAGCATCATACTCCATGAGATAGACGACCCACAACTCGACTTTGTGGCTTTCAAATTGAATAGTCACTCCCATTTTGCGGGACGTATATGCTCCACTTACATTCATGGCTCGGCCCTGGACACGGTGAACCGGAGGTGAGAGTCGGAGCTTTTCAATAAATGAGCGAGTCGGAGCGGAAAGCTGAAGGCGGTGGCACTATTGTTCAAACTCAGATGGTTTCATCTGGTACTCCTTCTTGTATCTAGCGAAAGATCGCTTCTCAAGAAGCGTACCGAATGTATGAACGAAACGCAAGGTTTTGATATATATCTGCCCTTTTGACGCATATGCTGGCTCTAACACAACTTTGGGGATAAGCTCTTCAGGAACCCCTTGCGTCTTGTTTTTCAGTTGCTCCTCGGATATACTCCAGTATGGAGAGAGGTTGGTAGGGAGGAAGCAAATCCCTCTTCAGAGGATTGAAGGGGAAAACAGCGAGGAAAGCATTCATGGAAAGCCCAAACGTTTCCATCCCCAAGTCGAACGAGAGAACGGCTCAGTTGCTGACGGCAAGCGCGACTACAGGGTGGCTCGATTGGATTCATGGAGAACTCTGGCTCTTTCCTACTGGCCTATTGCGAGTGCGGCTAGGTTTCATCGCGACATTGCTGCATGGGCTGGGGCCGACAGCGAGCCAGGAACGACCCTTCTGGCGCAGCTTTGATGAGAAGACATTTGAAGCTCTTCTCGCATCGAAAAGAAACCGCTGGATTCCACGGGAGCAGATCAAGAAAGCCTATCTGCATCGCGGTCTCAGCACCGATCGGCTGCGACTTGAATGTGTCGATCGACGCACAATGAAGTTCCTTTGGCTTCCTGTGGATGGAGCGTGGAAACCGCTCCAAAGCACGTTGCACACCTGGCTTGGTGATGGACTTGTCATCGATTAAAGAACACGACGTTTCCTCCTGAAGAAACAGTTACAGGTGGTGGAGCACGCGTTGGCGCAGGAGGGCAAATCCGGCCTTGCCGTACATCATTCGCTTGATGAGTTTGATCTTGGTCACCTGTCCTTCCACCTGTCCGTTATTGATAGGTAACGTTAACCCGGCCTGGACAGCCGCTTGATCAATCTCTACCCCATGAGCAAAGCTCTCAAGCTCGGGAAGCTGACTTGCATGCACCTGTGTGAGCCAGGAGCCCAAGCGCTCTCCCTCTCGCTTTCGCACCATCTGGAGAAAGTCCTGGGTCAACCCATAGGTCGTCTTCAAATCTGGATGGACCCGGCAAAGCGCCGTCAGGTCCATCTGTTCGCCCTTCTCCAGATTGTTTGGATGCTGCATGAAGAGGCACACGGCGGCTGTCGAGGTGTACCAGCTGACCTGAATGTGCGGACGTGCAGGATCAGTCGAATGTGCTGCCCAGCACAAGGCAGGTTTCTCACGATCCGACAAGAGCGGCTATGCAGGCGGGTGGCTGGCTGCTGACACAGCGGACACAACGCGCTGCTTGAGGTCGCAGTGACATGGAGCACGAGGATCAGCTCGTGCTGTTCCATCTGGGTCAGTTCCAATCCCTCGCCCAGTGGGAAGGCCTGGGGCGTTTCCATCTCGGTGTGCTTCTCCTTTTCTCCCTGTGTGAGCGAATACGAACCACCCGGCACACCACCTCACTCATCGCTCTCCAGATAGAGGGATGAGCTTATCCCCAACGTTGTGTCAGAGCCATATATGGGCCAAACTACAGAAAGGTGTGGTTCGCTGGGGCGAAGTGCTTATGAAAAGGTGAGCGGGAAGAAGTGTCAGTGTGTTGGTGTTCTATAGGGCAGAAAGAAATCTCTTTATTTGAGAGGATAGAACAGTTATGGAACTCTCCAGCGAGGAATTTGTTGCTGCGATCAATGAGAACCGTGCGGGTTCGGCTCTGGATAGTCTGGATATACATTTGATCTCGGCGACGAAGGAGCAACTGGTGGCGAGTATGCCGGTTGGTCCTAACCAGCGTCAGCCGTTTGGGTATCTGCACGGTGGTATCTCGATCGCGCTGGCGGAATCGGTGGCGTCGATTGGGAGTCTGCTGCACATCGATGCTACGCGTCAGATGGCCTTTGGTCAGGAGATCAACGCCAGCCATCTGCGAGCCAAACGCGAGGGGATGCTGACCTGTACGGCTACACCGTTGCGCATCGGGCGCAGCGCCCACGTCTGGGATGTGCGGATTACCGATGAGGAGCAGCGCTTGATTTGCGTCTGTCGCTGCACCATCGCAGTCGTTGAGCGTGTGCCTGAGCACGGTGCACCCCTTGCTGAAGCCCAGCGTTGAGCGGCAGATGGGCTTGTTTCACGTTGGGAGATCAGGTACAATCAAGCGAAAAATGGAAGGGACTTTTCAATATGCGCACATTGAATGAGATCCAGCAGGAGATCGAGCACCTGATCAAAGACGAATGGCAGAGTCAGTACTGGTCGCCACTTGCCAACCTGGCTCGTCTGACCGAAGAGGTTGGCGAGCTTGCGCGTGAAATTAATCATGCCTATGGTGAAAAGCCTAAGAAGGTGAGCGAGTCGCAGGGCAACATTGCCCTGGAGATGGCAGACATTCTCTTTGTCGTTGCTTCGCTGGCCAATTCGATCGACATCGATCTTGAAGAGGCCTTTGAAGCGGTTATGGCCAAATATCAGAGGCGCGACGTGACGCGCTGGAAGCCTGTGCAGGAATCAATGGATCAGCATGTGTCCTAAAAAATAACCTATCACAAAGAAAAGCACAAAGGCGAGCAGGCCGAGCAGGAGTAGGAGCATGGTTGAGGACCTCGGTTTGCTCGATGTTGTGGGTAACTGGTTATAGGAGTTGCGCGGTATTTCCGGGTTGAGTGCCATATTGGCCTGAACGGCTGTCGCGGGTTGGTGTTCGAGCGAAGGGAGTTTCCCGCTATACGATGAGAGACCGCGTCCACCGTGCTCGTTGTCTCTGGCCGGGAGCGCGGGGGCCAGTCTGGCAGCGCCCACAGGCGAGTACTGGCGCACCAGGGGTTCTTCGGGTAGATAGTTTATAGCGGCTGGCATGGGAAGCGGTGGTTCCAGAGCTTCAGCCAGCAGTTTGAGTTGCGCGTAGAGAGCATCGGGCGTATTGATGTTCTGCGGATGCTGGCGTACCACAGTGCGGGCAATTATCTCGCACAGTTCCGGGGGGATGCCTCGCGCAAAGCGTAGACGCCCGTCGACCGGTGGCTCAGAGGAACCCGCTAGCAATTGATAGAGCAACAGACCGACTGCGCGGGTATCGTCTGCTCTGCGTGCCTCGCTCTGTTGTCCCCACGGCAGGTCCATCTCCAACAGAGGAACGCCTTCTGCGCCGAGCATGCTCCACTTCTGAAAATAGTTGAGATCGCCGGGCAGAGCAAAGTCGTTGATCTTAAAGATGCCCTGGCGGTCGCGCATGACCGCCGTCGGCGTCAGGTCGTTATGGCAGACGCGCCGCGAGGTACTGCCAGCGTAGATGAGTGCTTGGCACATCTGCCAGCCGGCCTCAGCAACTTCAAAAGCGCTCAAATGACCGTGGACCAGCGTTTCAAACGTATCACCCTCAATATATTCTTGTACTATGTATAGTACATCAGGCTCGATTATCAGATCGTAGAGGCCAATAATATACTGGTTTGAAAAATTCGCTGACATTTTGAGCGCCATTTTGTAGGTTGCAATGTGGGCTACCTGCACCGATTTGACGATTACGGCGCGTTGTAGTCTACGATCCATCCCCTGGTGAATGGTACAAAAAGATGTCTGTTTAACCAGGCGTTGCATAAGATAACGCTCTTGAATAACCCGACCTGTTTCCACTGTTTGCCTCTTGTGATTTTATAAGTCCTGGAGCGCTAATGTGATCGCTCCGACAATGTTTGCTTCTGATCCGAGCTTTCCCTGGATGATACGCACCGACCGGCTGGCTGCTTCCAGGCAAAAGTCTTGTACACGTGTGCGCAGTGGGTCTAGCAGTAGCTCGCCTGCTTGAGCGACCTGGCCGCCCAGGATAATCACACCTGGATTGATGAGATGGATGATATTTGCCAGCGCGACCCCCAGGTATGTTTCCACTTCCTCAACTACCTGGCGGGCTGCGATATCGCCGTCTGCTGCCAGTTGAAAGATCTGCTTAACGGTGAGTGTGGCAGGTGCAGCTCCGGTGATCTGGCGGATAGTCTCGCGTGTCTCTGGGTACTCAACCGCTAGATCAGACATTCTCTGTAAAATAGCCTGGACAGATGCGAGTGCTTCCAGGTGGCCGAAGCCGCCACACGAGCATTCAGGGCCGTGCTCTTTGACCAGCATATGCCCGATCTCGCCAGCCATCGACGAAATTCCATGATAGATTTGTTTGTTGACCACCAGTCCGCCGCCAATCCCCCGTCCCAGGCCAACATAGAGCGCGATCGGCTCTATTCGTTCTTCACCACCGCCCACGCCGTAGATAACTTCAGCCAGAGCCGCCGCATTTGCGTTGTTATCTATTATACAAGGAGCTTCAAGCCTTTCTGCCATATAGTCAAGGAGCGGAAACGCGTTCCATTCCTGCGTATGGTGGAGCTTGATGACTACCCCACGCCGTGCGTCCACCAACCCTCCTACAGCCACTCCCACGCGCAGAATACGTCCGTCTTGTATATGTTCAGGGCTTGCCACTTCGTGTAACATCTCATCAATCAAATTCAATGCTGTGTGTGTATCGGGTATATGTGGCGTTGGACGCCGTGCTTTATACAGGATCTGTCCTTCCAGGTTGGCCAGGGCCACTGTCTGTCGATCTCCACTGCCGCTGATTTCGATCCCCACGACATACCCCTGTGTGGCCAGCAACTTACCAGTTGTTCTGGTGGCACCTAATGGACCCGATAGCTTTCTGCCCAGAAACGTTGGTTCCTCTGAATGTCCAGGAGTTTGTGATAGAGCCATGCTGCCAGTCCCCTTCTTCGCTTTGTACCATACTGTATGCCAGTGCATAGATAGCTAAAGCGGGAAAATTCTACTGCTAAGCCGGTCTAGAAATCTCTCGCAGAGATGAGTAGTAGCGAAGTCAGTATATCATATTGGGGTCGCTACGCAAAGTAAATGCAGAAACTATGCCACCGAAAATCTGCGCCTTGCGATCTGACAAAATCAGGTGATACAATACACTGGTTCCAAGCGATGGAATGATGAGTTACCGATTCCTAGCCCAAGCAGGATAAGAAACGTGGCATTCTATTTTATCGAGATTCGGGCCGTTTCCAGTCAATATGATATACAGGCGCGTAAACTGGCCCACGATATCATTCACTTACCAGTTGATCTTTTACCCTCTCTCAGTGTAATTAACGCCAATCAATCTCCGCTGACTCTGCGCACCGCCCAGCTTTATCAGATCACCGGCAATCTCAGTCCCTCGCACATTGACCAGCTTACCAGACAGTTGCTGGTCGATCCGGTGGTTCAGGAGGCACGGATCTTTCGCGCGGTCTCGGCGGCGGATACGACGCATGTCGTCGATGTATTTTTCCACCCCGGCGTTACCGATACCCTGGCTGAGAGTGTGATAACTGGCGCTCGCTTGCTCGGAATGGGCGAGATCGAGCACGTAGAGACCGGATTGCGCTATCTGCTCGATAGCCGTCTGCACGCTGGTGAGGTGCGCCTGATCACCGAGTCGCTGCTGTATAATCCGGTTATTCAACTGTACTCTCTCCAGGTCTTTGGCGTTGCGCCGTCGCCTGAGCCGCAGATCGATGTATTTGCACCGCCAGCAAGTGGTCAGCGTACTGCGGCCTATGTGCCGCTTAATCTGATGTCTGATCGCGAGCTGCTCGAATTGAGTAAACGCAGCATGCTAGCGCTCAACCTTGATGAGATGCGTACTATCCAGACCTATTTTTCGGGACTTGGTCGTGAACCGACCGATGTCGAGCTGGAGACGCTGGCCCAGACCTGGTCCGAGCATTGTTCGCACAAGACGTTTCGCGCGACTATCAAGTATCGCGAACTCGATGGTGCGGGCAATCTGCTGCTTGAGGAGACTATCGATAATTTGCTCAAGCGGTATATTATGCGTGCGACTCAGGAGCTGGCGCGTCCCTGGGTCGTTTCGGCTTTTAGCGATAATGCGGGCGTGATTACTTTTACATCCACGCAGGATATCGCCTTTAAGGTGGAGACGCACAATCATCCCTCGGCGATTGAGCCGTTTGGTGGCGCAAATACGGGGATTGGGGGGGTGATCCGCGATGTTCTGGGGGTTTCTGCGTGGCCGATTGCCTGTACTGATGTGCTCTGCTTTGGACCGCCAACGACTGCCGTCGAGACGTTGCCTGCGGGCATACTCGCGCCTCGGCGCGTGGCCGATGGGGTGGTGAATGGAGTGCGCGACTACGGCAATAAGATGGGGATTCCTACGGTCAATGGCGCGATTCTCTATCATCCGGGCTATATCTATGATCCGCTGGTCTTCTGCGGCTGTCTAGGTATATTGCCCCACGACAGTCATCCACGGGCGGTGCAATCCGGTGACCTCGTAGTGGCGCTCGGGGGACGTACCGGGCGCGATGGTATTCACGGCGCGACGTTCTCGTCGGGTGAGATGAGCAGCGAGACCAACGCGCAGGCCGGCAGCGCGGTCCAGATCGGTGCGCCGATCACCGAGAAGAAGGTGGCAGATGTGATAGTTCAGGCTCGTGACCGTGAGCTATATAGCGCGATCACCGATTGCGGCGCGGGCGGCTTCTCATCGGCGGTCGGTGAGATGGGGGCCGAGATTGGTGTCCAGGTGGAGCTGGCCAAAGCGCCGCTCAAGTACCAGGGACTGAGTCCCTGGGAGATCTGGCTCTCCGAGGCCCAGGAACGTATGGTGCTCGCGGTCCCGCCCGCGAAGCTCGCAGCGCTCCTGGAGATCTGCGCCATCGAAGAGGTTGAGGCAAGTATTATTGGCGTGTTCACCGGAGATCAACGTCTGAAAGTCACCTACCACGGCGAACTGATCGCCGACCTGACTATGGCTTTTCTCCACGATGGTCGACCCGCTCGCACCCTCGATGCCCAGTGGCAGCCACCTCAGGGCGACGCTGTTGCGAGCTACTTGAAGCAGATGCAGGGGACCACCCGCGCTGTAACGCTTCAGAGCACGTCGGCTGCGGATGCGCTGCTGGCACTGCTCAGTCATCCAACTATCGCTTCCAAAGAACAGGTAGTGCGCCGCTACGACCACGAGGTTCAGGGCGCAACTATCCTCAAGCCATTGGTCGGACGCTCAGGCAATGGTCCAGGCGATGCGGCCGTTCTACAGCCGATTCTGGACGAGCCGGTTCACGCCGGTATAGTGCTCTCTAATGGCATCAATCCGCTCTATAGTCTGCTCGATCCCTATCATATGGCAACCTGTGCGGTGGATGAGGCCCTGCGCAACCTGACAGCGGTGGGTGGCGATATCGAGCACACGGCGATCCTTGATAATTTCTGCTGGGGCAATCCAGCTGACCCGGCGCAGTTGGGTTCATTGGTTCGCGCTGTCAAGGGCTGCTATGACGCAGCGCTCGGCTTTGGCACACCCTTTGTCTCGGGGAAGGATAGTCTTAACAACGAGTATCGCGCGAAAGATCAGCGTCTGCCGGTTATTCCGACGCTGTTGATCTCGGCCTTTGGCACGATTGAGGATGCGACGAAAACCGTCGATATGGCACTCAAAGCGCCGGGCAATCTACTCTATCAGGTCGGCCTGACGTGTGATGAGCTGGCCGGTTCGCACTACGCTATGCTCCGCGAAGGCGCTGACTTTGAGCGGCGCTTTCCCTATAGCGGGTTGCCGACTGTCAACTTTGCCCGTGCGCGTGCGATCATGAAGGGACTGGGTGCGGCCATTCGTAGCGGTCTGGTGCTTGCCTGTCACGACCTCTCCGAGGGGGGTCTCGCAGTCGCAAGCGCGGAGATGGCCCTGGCTGGTCTGCTTGGTCTGGAGATCGATCTCGATAAGGTCTCCCACGAGGTTCAGCCCGGACCCGAACTGGTCAACATGCTGCTTTTCAGCGAATCGGCTTCGCGCTTCCTGGTAGAGGTCGCACCCGCACAACGCGCAGCATTTGAGGATTTCCTGCGTACGCGCCAGGTAGCTCATGTTGCCTGCCTCGGTAGTGTCAACGCCGATGGCCGCCTGCTTGTGCGCACTGGTTCACAGGTCCACATCGACGTATCTGTGAACGCACTTCAGACAGCCTGGAAAGGAGGCGATGCATGACTTCACCTCGTGCGCTAGTATTGCGTGCTCCAGGGATTAACCGTGATCGCGATATCGCCTACGCCTGCCGCCTGGTTGGCTTTGAGACCAAGCTTATTCACATCAACCAACTGCTCAAAGAGCCGGGCAAACTGCTTGAGTATCATCTGCTGGTGCTCCCTGGTGGCTTCTCCTATGGGGACGATCTGGGGGCCGGGGTGTTGCTGGCCAAGCACCTGAATGTGTACCTGGAGCGCGAACTCAAGCAGTTTGTGGCCGAAGGTCGGCTGGTGCTGGGGGTCTGCAACGGGTTTCAAACGTTGGTGCGGGCCGGACTGCTGCCCGGTTCATTTTCCGCCACCCTGACTGACAACGCTTCGACGCAATTTGAATGTCGCTGGATCAACGTGGCAGTGCAAGCTGGACCCTGTGTCTTCACGCGTGGCATTGAACGTCCCCTTGCGCTGCCGGTCGCTCACGGCGAGGGCCAGTTTGCCCTGGCCAACCAGCAAGAGCTTCGCCAGTTACAGACAAGCGGGCAAGCTGCCTTAGTGTATACTATAGATGCGCAGCAGGCTACACCCTCGCCTGCCGCGTCCCTCCTGAGGGAGCAGGTGGCGTACCCGGCAAACCCCAACGGTTCTAGCGGGAATATCGCCGGAATATGTAACGCGCAAGGCACAGTATTCGGATTGATGCCGCACCCCGAAAATTTTGTCCGCGCCATTCAGCACCCCGAGCGTCGCGACGGCGTCACGGGTCCGGGCGACGGACTGCTCTTTTTCCAGAACGCCGTGGCTTACGTGCGCGAGCAGTTTCTTGCTGCGGCTTCATATGCATCGAGCGGCGTGAACGTCGCTGCTGCCGATAGCGTGCTGAGTCAAGTGAAGGATGCCGTGCGTGCCACGCAGGGACCCGAGGTGCAGGCAGGTCTGGGAGCGTTCGCGGGGGTTTTCCTCGCCAGTGCGCTCAAGGCGATGCGCCAGCCCGCGCTGGTGGCTTCGACCGATGGCGTTGGCACCAAGACTTTGCTTGCTTCGCAGGCTGGACGCCTGGAGATGATTGGCCGCGACCTGGTTAACCATTCGATCAACGATCTCCTGACGCAGAGGGCGACGCCACTCTTCTTTATGGACTATGTGGCTACCGGCAAGCTTGACCCGTTGGAGGTCGTGACGGTGATCAAAAGTGTGGCGGCAGCCTGCAAAGACGCCGGGTGCGCTCTCCTGGGCGGCGAGACCGCTGAGATGCCCGGCGTCTATTATCCTGACGCCTTCGATCTGGCTGGAACCATCGTTGGGGCTGTCGATCTGGCCGAAGGCTGGCGCAACGGCGCGACCATCTGTGCGGGCGATCTCCTGCTGGGTCTGCCCTCGCACGGTTTGCACACCAACGGCTACTCGCTGGCCCGTCGCGTCTTTGCATCCTATCCCCTGGAAACGGTTTTCCCCGAACTGGGTGAATCGTTGGCCACCGCGCTTCTGCGTCCACACCGCAGTTATCTGCGTGAGATGAAGAAGCTGCAACACAACAAGGAAGTGAAAGGTATCGCCCACATAACAGGCGGTAGCTTCGCTGGCAATATCTCGCGTATTCTGCCCCCTGGCACTGGTGCAGTCATTGACGCCCGGCAATGGGAGGTTCCGCCGCTTTTCCAGTTGATTGCTCGGCTGGGCGAGGTCGCAGAAGATGAGATGTATCGAACCTTTAATATGGGTGTGGGCATGGTGCTGGTTTTCGCGGCCGCATACGCGGACGAAGCCCGGCGCATTCTGCCCGAGCTGCTCACTGTCGGCAAGGTCACAGAGGGCAATGGAGTTAGCATCGAGGGAATTGTAATATGATGGACCACCCTACTTTTGGCTCACTACTTGCTGAAGGTAAGACTAAGGAAATCTACGCGCACCCTTTCACCAGTGCGCTTGCATACATGGTGAGTAAAGATCAGATTACTGCGGGCGATGGAGCGCGGCGCAACGAGTTAGTCGGTAAATCGCGTTGGAGCACGGTTACCACCGCCAACGTCTATCGGCTGCTCAACGCGCACGGAGTCGCCACGCACCTCGTCGAGCAGGTCGACGAAGTCACTATCCTGATCAAACGCTGCACCATGCTGCCAGTCGAGCAGGTTCAGCGGCGTATTGCCACAGGTTCATATCTCAAGCGGCACCCCGAAGCGCACGAAGGTGATCGCTTTGAGCCGGTGCTGATCGAGACATTTCTAAAAGATGATGCCAATCACGACCCCCAGATCTGGGAAAGCGATATCATCGCGCGTGGTCTGGCCACCAGCGAAGAGATTGCCTGGATGGCGGAAGAAGGGCAGCGCGTCTTTAGTGTGCTGGAACGTGCCTGGGCCTCTATCGACGTTACGCTGGTCGACCTCAAGATAGAGTTTGGCCGCGATGTAGATGGCAATCTACTGGTTGCCGATGTAATCGATAACGATAGCTGGCGCATCTGGCCTGGTGGCGACAAGAATCGCATGCTCGATAAGCAGGTCTACCGCAACATGCAAAATGTCACCGAGCAGGATTTGCAGGCACTGGGGGATCGCTATGCACTGGTTGCGGACTTAACCGGTAAACTAAATGTAAGCGAGAATAGCTAGTTCTGGCATCTGTCTGTAGCAAAATGGCAAGCGACGTAGCGTTCCGGGGCGAATTGCGCCGCCAGCTTTTTTCTGCTTTGCAGACACTTTGGAAAGGTAGCAAAAATGGAGCGGCTACACGACGCCTGTGGAATTGTTGGCATCTACACAGGCGTAGCTACGGAGAACATCGATCAGATCGACGTACGGCGCTATCTGACGCTGGCCCTGACTGCCCTTCAGCATAGGGGTCAGGAGAGTGCTGGGATGGCCGTCTACGACGACCGGGATCAGATTGTCAGCCGCATCGATATGGGCAAAGTGCGCGACGTATTCTCTGATTCGGGTCTGGGTTTGCCCGAGACGTACTGTGGTATTGGACATGTACGCTATTCGACGACAGGCTCAAGCTGCGTGGAGAACGCGGGTCCGTTTGTGGTGGGCGGTTCGCCCGAATCGATGGCGGTCGCGCATAACGGCGACCTCGTCAACGGCAAGGAACTGCGTGCGCTCTTTCCTCAGGGAGTTCTGCAATCGACCACCGATAGCGAGGCGATGGCGCTGATGCTTCTGCATTCAAAGGGCGATACGCTGCGCGACCGCATGCTGGCTACCTTTCCTTCTCTGCGCGGGTCATATAGTCTGGTAATTCTGGCCGAAGGCAAGCTCTACGCGATGCGTGACCCGTGGGGCATGCGGCCCCTGAGCATCGGCCATATCGGCGAACATATCTGGATTGTGGCCTCCGAGTCGTGCGCCTTTGAGCGTCTGGGAGCTACTATCCTGCGCGAGGTCGAACCCGGCGAACTGATTACTATCGACGAAAACGGCATGCACGCCGAGCGGCTGGTGCAGATTCCGCGTCAATCGCTCTGTGTCTTTGAGTATATCTACTTCTCCGACGCCACCAGTCAGCTTGATGGACGCTATGTCTATGACGTACGCGAGGCGCTGGGGAGCGAGCTGGCGATGGAGCATCCGGTCGATGCCGACCTTGTCATTCCTGTGCCGGACTCATCTATCCCGGCTGCGCTGGGCTATGCACACGCCTCTGGTATTCCTTTTGGCCAGGCCATCATTAAGAATCGCTATAGCGATCGCACCTTTATCAAGCCTGACCAGCGCCTGCGTACGCTGGAGATCGATTTAAAATTTAATATGGTCAAGCCAAAAATTGAAGGGAAGCGTCTGATAGTTGTCGACGACTCGATTGTTCGTGGTAACACCATGAAACGCCTTGTCGCTGCGTTACGTAAGCAAGGTGTGAAAGAGATTCATTTGCGTTCCAGTTCGCCTCCGCTGCGCTATCCCTGTTATTTTGGGATAGATATACCTCAGCGCGAAGAACTGGTGGCCTCTGGCCGCACTGTACAGGAGATTGCTGACTATATTGGCGTAGACAGTCTGGGCTATCTCAGCTTGCCCGGCCTGGGGCGAGCTATTCATTCGGCCAATCACGCCACCGAGTTAGACAACAATACAGCGCAAGAGTTTTTGCATAGTGAGTTTTGTTATGGCTGCATGGAGCCTCAGGGCTGGCCCTTCGATCCAGAAAAGGCGCGTACGGCGCGGCCTGTTGAATTTATTATGCCCCAGAGAGCGAGGCCATAGCGGAAAGGGAAGTGGTACCAATGCGGGTACTGGTCATCGGTTCGGGCGCACGTGAGCACGCCCTGGTTTGGAAACTGGCGCGGAGTCCCCAGGTGGCAAAAGTCTATGCCGCTCCTGGCAATCCAGGCATGGCCGAGTGCGCCGAATGCGTTCCCCTCGGTCTGACCCAATTTACGGCGCTGGCCGATCTGGTTGAGCAACAGCAGATCGATCTGACCGTTGTTGGACCAGAAATACCACTGGTCGAGGGTATAGTCGATGTCTTCAGGCAGCGGGGCTTAGAGATCTTCGGACCCGATGCGGCAGGGGCCGCACTGGAGGGCAGTAAGGCCTTTGCTAAAGAGCTGATGGCCGAGGCAGGCATTCCAACTGCGCAACACCGCACGTTTGCCGAGGCCGAGCCTGCCCTGGCCTATCTAGAGGAACACGGTGCGCCAGTCGTGGTCAAGGCCGACGGCAATGCCGCGGGCAAAGGCGCGTTTGTCGCGCTCGACCTGGAGACGGCCCGCTACGCGGTGCGCCAGATGATGATCGACCGAACCTTCGGGGACGCGGGCAAGCTGGTCGTGATCGAGGATTATCTGTTCGGAGATGAGATCAGCGTGACGGCTGCCTGCCACGGCATCCACTATCTGCCACTCGCTGTCACTCAGGACCATAAACGGGCGCTCGAATACGATCAAGGTTTGAATACCGGCGGGATGGGAGCCTATACACCTCTGCCTTTTGTCGACGAAGAGACGGAGATGCTCATCTATCGCGAGGTCGTCGCTGCCACCCTGCAAGCTATGCAGGCCCGCGGCATCCCTTTTACCGGCATGCTCTATACCAATATTATGCTGACCCACAAGGGACCGATGGTGCTTGAGCACAATACGCGCTTCGGCGACCCCGAGACGCAGGCGATGATGATGCTGATGCGCGAGGACCTGGTGAATGTCCTGCGTTTTGATCGCACTCTGCCGGTCAAGCGCGACACCCTCTGGTATCCCGGCTACGCGATAAGTCTGACGCTCGCTTCCGAGGGCTATCCAGGCAACTATCGCAGCGGCCAGCCGATCACCGGGATCGCCGAAGCCAATCAGCTACCCAACGTCCATGTCTTTCACGCCGGTACTGCCAGTAAAGACGGTCAATTGCTTACCGCAGGCGGACGCGTACTCAGTATTGCGGCCCGCGGCGAAACCTTGCAGGACGCGGCCAACCTGGCCTACGAGGCGGCTCGCTACATCTCTTTTGAGGGCATGCAGTACAGACGCGACATCGGGCGGCGGGGACTAGAGATCAAATAACTAACTACATAAAGAAACAAACGATAAGGTGTAAAAATGACAGCACAGGTAATCTTAATCATGGGGAGTAAGAGCGATCTCACTCATGCGCAGGCGATAGTCAAGACGCTTAAAGCTTTAGAGATCACAAGCGTGATGCGCGTCTGCTCGGCCCATAAGGCCACAAGCCGCCTGTTGGAACTGCTGAACGAGTACGAAGAGCAAGGACCCCTGGTCTATATCGCCATCGCTGGACGCTCAAATGCGCTTGCCGCGGTGATTGACGCCAATACGCGCAATCCGGTCATCTCGTGTCCCCCCTATAGCGAACGCTTTGGGGGAGCTGATATCTTCTCGTCTCTGCGCCTACCTTCGGGGATTGCCACGCCCACTATCCTGGAACCTGAGGGCGCTGCACTGCTGGCCGCCAAGATACTCGCCACCTCCGACGCCGCGCTGGCCGAACGCCTGAGCACCTTCAGGCAACGTTTTGTGACCGAACTTGGCCAGGCCGACGACGAGGTGCAGAAACTGTGAGCAATGCAAGCGCTGAACGGTTTAAGTGGAGAGTTTTACACGCAGGGAGCGCGATAGACGAAGCGGAGGAACGAAAACTGCGTCTGGGCGTGCTGCTCACCGGTTCAGGGAGCAACCTCCAGGCAATCATCGACGCCATCGACGCCGGGGTCCTGTCAGGCGTTGAGATCGCTCTCGTCATCAGCAATAGCGCCAGCGCGGCGGGCATTCAGCGAGCACTCACCCACACATTGCCGGTTACCTATCTTCCCTGGCGCAGATTCCCGGTCAGCGAGGCGCTCAGCGCGATGACGCCCAACGAGACTCAGCTCGCCGGACTGCTTCAACTCTTTCAGGTCGACCTCGTTGTGCTGGCCGGTTGGCTACGCATTCTCAGCGCCCCATTCCTTGAACATTTTACCGATCGAGTGATCAACATCCATCCCGCGCTCTTGCCCCTCACGGGCGAGGGCGAGACCTATACCCTGAAGAACGGCGAGCTTATTCCCGTCTTTCGCGGCCTGCATGCGGTCAAAATGGCTCTGGACGCGGGCGTACGCGTCACTGGTAGCAGCGTTCACTACGTCACCCCGGCCGTCGACGCTGGACCAGTGATCTGCCAGCAGGAGGTCGCAATCAAGCCCGACGATACAATCGAGAGCCTGCACGAGCGGCTAAAAGTCGTTGAGCACCGTCTGATCGTGGACGCGCTCCATCAGTTGAGCACCTGATTACAAAGCCACCTCCTTCTCCAGCAGAGGATAGCTGTCCCATAGAAATGAAGTGAAGCAGGAGTGCAGAGGGCGCAGCCCTTTGCCGGGGCTTGGCGTTTGACACAGGTAGGTTTTTGGCGGTGGCGAAGCCAGACCTCACCGTGCAGGAAGGCGTTGTGCGGGCGCAGGCTTGCGCCCGCACAACGCCTCCCTGCACCTTCTTCTCCC
>DAOTTJ010000180.1:0-9275 GCA_034437695.1 Ktedonobacteraceae bacterium | reverse complement strand
GATCGTACCCAGTGCGACCACCAGGAAGATGGTCGGGCGCAAGAGGGGAATGGTCACACGCCAGAGGATCTGGAAGCGATTGGCTCCGTCTACCTCAGCGGCTTCGAGCACCTCGCGTGGGAGATCCTGGAGAGCTGCGAGAAAGTAGATCATAAAAGAGGCGGCGGTGCTCCAGATATTCATGAACATCAGAGCGGGTAAGGCCCAGAATGGATCGTTCAGCCAGTCAGGTCCAGAGATATGGACCAGTGAGAGTACGTAGTTGATCAGTCCATCGGGATTATAGAGCCAGAGAAAGATCAGCGCCGTCGCCACCGAAGAGGTGAGGGCGGGGATATAAAAGCTGGTGCGAAAGATAGATTTGCCGCGCACCAGCGTTTGCAGGAGCATGGCCAGCACCAGCGCCAGGGCGGTCTGCCCAATCACCACGATCACCGTGAATTTGACGATATTGACGATTGAGATCCAGAATGGACTAAGCGATGGATCGGTGAAGAGCTGTGTGAAAAGGACCTCGTAGTTATGGAGGCCGACAAACTGTGGCGGCGTGAACCCGAGATCGACGGTGAACAGGCTCATGCCCACACCATAAAACGAGACCAGAGCAAAGAATACGATCATCACAAACAGATAGGGCGCGAGAAAGAGATACGCGGTCAAGGTTTCGCTCCGTTGCCGTTTCGACCTACGTGACCCTCTTACGCGCCTGGATGGTCCGCGGTCGACAGTTGCCACGACTGGAGTGGAGATTGGAGGCGTCTCGGCTGGTTGTGCCGCCATACAGATTACCCCTTTCGCTCTTGTTAGCTTTCTGCTGATCGGAAGATGTTAGCTCAGACCAGCTCGACGGGTACAGAACAGAACAGTTAGCGTTCCTTATAATAGGAGCAAGCCAGGTAGATGGTCCGGGGCGATGCATCTGAACGACGCACGACCCCGGACCACTCGCGTCAACTCCCTTGTAGCTGGGTATTTACCTGACCCTCGGTATTGCTTAAAGCCGTCTGGACACTTTCCTTGTTAAAGAGGACCTCCTGGATGGCGTTGCTCAGATCGGTGTGGATTGCGCTATCCTGTGATCCATAGTAGTCCGCGTAGCTATAGCCGGCTGCGTCGAAGAGCACCTTCAGGTCCGGGTGAGCTGCCAGGTAAGAAGAACTGGCCAGACTGGTCAGGGTTGGCAAGGCAAAACCAGCGGTGAGATTGCTCTGCTGAACCGTCGACCCGGCCATATACTTGATAAGTTCCCAGGCGGCCTCGGGATATTTGGTGCTGGCAGACGCCGACCAGGCATTGGTGAAGCTCAGATTCGCAGGCTTGCCAGTGGGACCGATAGGCAGAGGGGCGACACCATATTGCACGCTCGGATAGGTCGAGGTCATGTAGGGGATAAGCCAGCCACCTTCAAAAACCATCGCCGCACGCTGTTTGCCAAAGGCGTCACCGTTCCAGGGCGCACCAACCGTGGTTGGCAAGGCACCGGTATTGTTTTTAAAGAAACTATCGTAATATTGCAATGCCTGAATGCCCTGCTTGCTATTAAAGGCCGCCTGGGTACCATCTTTATTCAGGACAGAGCCGCCAGCCTGCTCCAGGAAGGCACCCCAGCGCGATAGGTCGGCCGAAAGCACCACGCCGTAGACAGAATTGGGCGAACCGGCATTTTTCGTCAGCTTCTGCGCATCGTTCTGTAAATCGGTCCAGGTCCAGCTGGCGCTCGGCGCAGGGAGACCGGCAGCCTGGAACATCTGCTTATTATAGAAGACGCCCAGACTATTCCAGTCTTTGGGCAGACCGTAGACCTGACCGCTGGTACACACAAAGGGATTGAGCAGCGTCGAATAGTAGTCGCTCGCTTTGACACCATCGTGAGCCATATAGGGCGAGAGGTTGAGCAGTTTCCCCGAACTGATATACTCGTTCGACATCGAGGGTTGCAGATAGAAAACGTCTGGCACGGTGTTGCTTGCCACGTTGGCCCGCATCTTGGTCGGGTAATCTCCAGGAATCGGCGACCAGTTAATTTTGATATTTGGATGCAGCTTTGTGAAATTGCTCAGGTTTTGCTGGACCAGTGCATCCTCGGCCGGAGTTGAGGTGAAGCCAGAAACCGTCAGGGTAACGGTTCCCGACTGCGCCGGGGCCGCGGTTGTATTTGTGCTGGAAGGACAGGTAATATAGCTATTGCCACCGCTCAAACCCTGCTGGTTGATACCATTGCCACTGCCCTGACTGCTCGGTCCACTGCCCCCACATGCGGCCAGCAGGAGCGTGAAAATAAGGACGACAGGGGTAAAAGAGAGTAGACGTTGTCTCATGACGGACCTCCTGATAGTAGCTCAACAGTGAGCTACTCTACTGAGTATCCCTCCAGGCCGGCAACGCTCGCCGAAAGCGAGGACGGTGCTGCACCCATAGATACTTTTAGCTAACAAGTCATATATACATGGGCAGTCCACTCAGCATGTCGAGTAGACCATAGAGCAAGATGATAATCTTCACTCTTCTGTACACGAATCCCCCGCGTCGAGCGTTTATGTAGAGTTTTAATCTCGATCCTCGTTTTAGAGTGAATGAGGCACCCAGCAAACGTCTGGCAGCCACCATTCACATGATCCTGATAGATGCTCATACCATCCTGGTCGCTCTTTGCCAATAATGATTGCAGATTACTTGGCATGCGTCTGGTATGCAAAAAATCCCCCATGTGGTTGGGGGTCTGCTGTGTGCGTATCTTGCCTATCTCGTTATAGTGATTCTACTTTAGGAGAGCGAGCAACCAGGAGACCCTCCATACGCTGACGGCCGCCTTGACTATTCGTCGCAGTCCTGGGGGCGACGAATAGTCAAGGCGGCCTTCAATTGCTGATCTCCTGGCCTTGTTTCAGGTACAACAACCAACGTTCCTCAGTGGATCTACCGTTTAGTCGTTGCTCTGATCGGTGGTTGTTTCGTTCACGTTTGTATCGCCAGTCTTGTCCACGCGTGCCTCTTCACGACGTACGGTGTCAGAGACCTGCTGCTGACCCTGCACGGTACTTTTGCCCAGAGCGACCTCGCCTGTTTCTACGGTTTGCTTGGTGGCAAAAACCTGCTCTTCTTGGACGGGGACACGGAATGTTTCGTCCTGGCCAACAGCAGCATCCGTCGGACGATCCTCGCCATAAGAACGACGCTCGATCCAGACTTCCTCATGCTGGACTGGGACGTTGATATTCTTTTGTTCCTCGATAACCTCTTTATGCAAGCCTACTTCGCCAGTCTGCGCTGTCTGCTTTGAGACATTGAGGCGCTCCTCACGCAGCTTGAGCGTACGCTCGTCGTTTGCATTGGCGTAGTCACCGGAACCGGTTGTATTATAGTCTGGATTCACCGTCCCTGGCTGACCATACGTGTTTGTCTGCGCGTAGTCCGAGTTCTCCTGCACGGACTGATCATAGGCCGAGTTGTCAGTCTGTGAATGGTGCATAGTGGGATCATAGGTTGTATTCGTCGCCTGTGTACCCATTGCACTCTGCTGGGCATTGTAGTTAAATGCACCGTTATTCATCAGGATATTCTGCGCATTCGGCCACTGATCAGCAGAATTGACGGCGACGATCACATGCCCTTCCTGATACTGGTTGGTATAATACTGGGCTTCATCCTGCGATAGACCCATGTCGGTCAGATCGCTGAACAATGCTGTAGCATTTGCATTGGCATCTTCACCAGTAAAAAAGCTCTTGATGCTGGCAGCAAAACCGCTCCCTACATTCCTCGCGCTGCCCGAATACGTGATCTGGTTATCCGGCACATTCGCGTTATGTAACTCCTCGATAGCTCGTTCAGCCTGCGTACGCTCGTCAAATACTCCAACAAGCGTAGATGTTCTCGTACTCATATGTATTTTCCTTTTCCTTATCTACAATCTTCTGAGAAGAAATAATGGTCAGTTTTCTTGTCAAGAAATAGATGCATTTCTATCTTCTCAGGATTTTCAACTACTTTCAGTATCGTTGCCTGTCCTCTTCTCATCACGGATTGGTATGTAAAAGAGATACACAAACAGTCGACGGATTTCCAGACAATTGCACAGTTTTAATATTGTAAATTGCACTATACTTATCTCTTCTAAGTAGAGAGAAAAACGTGATGAGAGACGTGGGTATAGTTAAAATGCCGATTATACAGCCATTTCTCGCTCTGAAAAGGATCAGAGACGTTCTTCTCTATGTATTGAGAAGGTCGTCCTCGGCATTTACTCGCACATTTCCCTGTTGGTCCAGGCGTGCTTCTTCATGGCGAACTGTATCAGTGACCAGTTGATTTGCTTGTACTGCACGTTTTCTCACAACTATTTCCCCTGTCTCAACCGATATCTTCGTCACCATCACTTGCTCAGCCAGAACAGGAATACGAATCGTTTCGTCCTGAGTGATAGGGTACGTTACAAGACGCCGATCATTGATAGGGCGACGCTGGATATGCACCTCTTCATAGGTGACGGAAACATCGATGGCGAACTGCTCCTTCACCACCTTCTTGTGAAGATAGACCTCTGCGCTCTGAGTACGCTGGGTAGCAACGTGCAGCCGTTCAGCGCGTAGGGGAAGCGAATGTGATTCGTCAGCGGGTTGTATCGTTGTATTCTTATCAGTAGAAAAATTTGCCATAATCAGGAACCCTTTCTCGATTTTTATTACACACCAGGACCTATGACAGTCATCTCTCTGACGTGTTTCTTGTTATCGATGTAGAACGCGCAGAGACTTTTCACTGAGATATGCGTATCGTTTGTGGCACGTTCAGGCGAGTAAAAGGTAACACATTTTTCACTGCATTTTCTGCAAATAAAGCGATGATCTTGCACTTTTTGTGCGTATGGTTTTCCTGCAACGGTGTGAAATCGACACTATTTCTCTCTGCTCTTCGCAAGAAAAGAATCAAAAATTATCTCGACAATAAAGAGAGCAAAATACTAAAAAACGTGAGATGGTGTGTCACACTTTCTTATTTGAAGCCGTACTCAAAGAGCAGAGAGAAATTGTTGCTTTTCTGATTATGCTATTCCAGGAGGAGATGTGATATGACAACGACCCCACGATCTGTCGTTATAGGGGTCTTTCGAGACCGTAGGTTGGCCGAGCAGGCCCTTGATGTGCTCAGGCAAACCACCTGGGGAATTGACAATGCCCAGGTTTTAGAAAAAAAAACGCCGAGTATTTTGGGGACATTCAAAAAGACAAGTCCATCGAGCAATGAAACAGCAGATGCGCTCCCCAATGAACTGGCTCAGATAGATGTACCCGAGGAACAGCGTCAATTATACCAACGCGAGCTAGCCAACGGCTCTGCGGTTGTGTTGCTTTACTCTCAGAGTCATCTTCTTGAGATCCGCGATGTGTTCAACCGCTACGGCGCCTATCATGTCTTTCTCCCTTTTCAAGTGGGGGGAGAACAGATTATTCCTATCCGGCGTGAAGTACCACAGGTACAGAAACACCTAGTTGATGTCGGAGAGATCCGTATTCATAAGCGTGTGATCACCGAGGAGAGAACCTTCACGGTTCCTGTAACGCGTGAAGAAGTTACCATTGAACGTCTCTCACTCGCCCCCACTGCTCAACCGGGTCAGTTCGCGGCACAACAGGCTGCTTCTATGTCTCTGCAAAATGCGGCAGTAGATCCTGCATATGCGCAATATGTCCCTGTTGATCCTGCATATGTGGGAGGAGAGACGCTGAATAGCGAGGGTACAATCAGGATTCTGGTGCGTGAGGAACGAGTCTTTATCCAGAAGGATGTAGTAGTTGTAGAAGAGATAGTCGTCCAGAAGCAAGTGAGCCAGGATATCAAACATCTAGTGGAACCTATCAAACACGAAGAGGTCCATATCGAACGTGTGGGGAACGCCATTGTCCATGAGAGTAGTGTAGAAGTTGGCTCAACATCTGTGAACGAAAATGTTCCTCCTCTCACATAAAGCCCTTTATAGAGAAAAGAGCGGAATTGTTAGCACTGTGAGTCATCCCTGATTGTACAAAATCAGGGATGACTCATATGTTAGTTACGCTTACTGCGTAACTGGGCGCATTGGAACTGTAGGAGAGGGCGGCGGGAGCGTATCACTCATCGGAGGTGTTTGTACCTGAGAAGGGATTGCGTTATCCACACTCTGCTCGGCACGTTGCAAGTACTTATGAGCGGTCTGCTGGCCACCCAGACCAAAGGCCAGACCAAAGGCCAGCGCGGCTCCGCCGACTACTGCGGTAAAGAGAATGTTGAGCAGTGCCGGAGCAATCTGCAACTGTTCGAGGGCAATCAGTCCGACAAAGCCCAGGATCGCGTAGCGGGCGATGGCGGCAAAGACGCCAGGATTACCAATATTTGCGCTGGCCGTCGCACCGCGAACCAGGTCGGCTACAAAAGTGGCTGCCAGTGTTCCCAGGAACAGGACAATGATTGCGACGAAAACGTTCGGGATGTAGGCAATCACCTGTCCAAGCAGAGTACTTACGGCGGTAAGGCCGAGGGCATCAACGGCGGGAACCAGGAAGACCAGGAAGATAAACCAGTAGACAATCTGGCCTAAGAGGGCAGCCGGGTCCATCTTCGTACCCATCGACTCCTCTAAACGAGTAAGACCGATGCGTGTAGCTATGCGATCGAAACCGATCTTGCGCAGGAAGAAAGTAACTACTTTAGCAAGTGCCGAGGCGACCAGCCAGCCAATCAGGATGATTATAAGGAAACCGAGCAACTTGGGAATAAAAGTAAAAACTAAGGCTATTGCGGTAGCGAAAGAGGAGACAATGGCTGTTCCCCAATCGGTGATAACGCTCATGGAAAAATCCTTTCCGATAACGGTTTTCTACTATAGAAGAGTTAGAAAATATTCAAACCCTCATAAGAGGCACGCCATACATCATTGAAATGTTTCACTTTATCGTAAAGAAAATCCTTAGATAGAAGATAAAACAGGAGAAAAACATGAACAGAATCTTTCTCCTGTTCAAATGAAATGGAGTAAATTTACGCTTTCATTGGCTTGCGTGCGCGAACAAAGGCACTGATAAAGCGTCCATCGACTTCATGCCGCTCTACGGTTGAGAGAGCTGCAATGGACGCTGTGGCTCCGCTTGCGGCAATCTCATCCAGTGAATAGCGTCGGGTCACCTCAATCTCAATATCGACGAAGCCCGCATCGCTCAAGAGCGAACGATACGTCTCTTCTGCGAGCGCACCAGCTACACACCCGGCCCAGGACTCCATATCGCGATGCAGGATTGGCGGGAGATCACCCTGGACAACAATATCTGCGACGGCAAAACGCCCTCCAGGTGTCAGGACGCGATATGCTTCGCGCAAGACTTGACCCTTGTCTGCCGAGAGATTGATCACGCAGTTGGAGATCACCACCTCGACACTGTTCTCCGGCAATGGAATCGCTTCGATAATCCCTTTCAAGAAACTGACGTTCTCGACCCCTGCCTCCTGCCTGTTGCGCTCCGCAAGCTCCAACATTGGATCGGTCATGTCAAGGCCATAGACAAAACCGGTTGGTCCAACCCTTTTAGCCGAGAGCAAAACATCAATGCCTCCCCCGCTACCCAGGTCCAGCACTTTTTCACCCGGTAATAATTCGGCCAGCGCGGTCGGATTGCCACAACCGAGCGAGGCAAGACCAGCGGCAACTGGAAGCTCGCCCAATTCCATCTGTGTATAGAGGTCGGAGGTAATCGGATCGCCAGTACAACACTGCGATCCACAGCAGGGGGTCGATGGTTGAACCACCGCGCTCGGCGTTTCTGCCACTTCGTCTGGCACACAGCAACCGGGCGCACAACACGCTGCTTCTGCCGTACCGAGTACCTGCAAGGCAGCTCGGGCATAGCGCGCGCGTACCTCGTCTCGTACCTGTTCATCGCTCTGAGGAACGTTCATCATCTGTTTTTCCTTTCCATTCATCGCCGTCAGAAGAGCACCGCGCTCTTCATTGTGTTCAGTACGTAGAGACGGGGTCGCACCAAAAAGGACGCATGTACTCATCTGGCTGGCTTATGACTCGGAGCGACAGGTGTCTGACGAGCAGCACTGACAGCGCGGTTGGTAGTTCAGAACATGCCCACGGCGATCCAGCTCAAAGTGGCAACACTCCAGGAGTTGTTGTTTAAGCTTTTCTCTGGCTCGCTGCACACGCGATTTCGCACCTGAGAACGAAAGCCCGAGGCGCTCACCAAGCTCTTTCTGCGTCAGTCCTTGATATTCGGTGAGAACTAGAGCCTGACGGTCCGGTGGGGGAAGGTTCTGCACCATAGCTCGTACGCAGGGCAACAGTTCGCTGACGATATCATCGCAAGGTTCATCTTCGGGCAGATCAAGCAGATGCCCTGTATCTAACGATTGCAGCGTCTGGCGAGAGCTGCGGTAGTAATCGATGATGCTATGACGGGTAATCTGGTAGATCCAGCTTTCCAGACGCTTCACGTCTTTCAGACTTTCAACGTGCTGATGAATTTTGAGGAAGACCTCTTGCAGAAGGTCCTCAGCCACGCTCTCGTCTGTCACGCGACGACGAATAAACTGGAGGAGCGGCGTATGAAATGCGTCCCATACTTGTTCGGTTGTTGTCATCATAAACGTGTTCCTTCTCTCTGATCTGGATTGTACCAGAAGAGACGGATGAGCCGCCAAAAGGACGCATTTTCATCCGATACGCCCCCAGTAATCATTAGTCTCTGGCTTTGGTAATACGTGCGCCTGTTCCTTTGCCTTTGAAATGGAAGAGGTCAGCATATCCAAGAGCAAGATTGGATAGGCTGGCCCTTGTAACACGCTACTACTTCCAGCGAGTCAGAATAGTTTCGCGCTGAAACAGTTGGGCGGCTCCCCAGGTCAAGAGGATCGCTAGAGGGGTCAGGATAATGGCGGCAATGACCGCCACCTGTACGGTTAGCTCAAACTGGCCTGACAGCTCGCCTAGTATTATCCCAATGATCGGCACAACTGCCCAGACCGAAAGCTGCTGTGCCGTGCGGGTGTCGTTGACCCGCGACGAAATGGCTGTCATGATGGCAACCGCGATCAGCCCTAAGAGAGGTGTGCAGGCGATGAAGAGAATGAGCCAGCCCACTGTGACCACATGGGATACGACATTCGCGTCAGTAAAACCGGGAGGTAGCGACGGGAGCCGTGGTGGCGGTGCCTGATCTGGGGGCTTGCTCCGGCTTTTGCACGGGTGTGTTATGGGTGAGACACTCAGGAAGCTGACGGGTGACGTGTCCTTCTTCGAT
>DAOTTJ010000179.1:0-3988 GCA_034437695.1 Ktedonobacteraceae bacterium | reverse complement strand
ACTTGTGTAAAACCGCCCCACTCTAGAGTGAAGAAGGTGCAAGTCTGCACCCGAAAAATGCCTTCTTGCACCTAAAATGTGTACTTCGCTCGCTCAAAACGATCTATTAGAAGCCCTTCAAGATTTTCTGCTTTTGGGCCAGAAATTCGTCGTTGGTTAAGACGCCAGATGCGCGTAACTGACCCAGCAATCTAAGTTGAGCCAACTGGCCATTGGGGTCGGTTCCCGGCACTGCCGCAGGGGTCTGTTGATACTGTTGAGCGGGTTGCTGGTACTGCTGAGTGGGTTGCTGGTACTGCTGGACGGGTTGCTGGTACTGTTGAGCGGGTTGCTGGTACTGTTGATACTGCTGCTGATTTGTTCCTTGTTGACGGCCGAGCATATAGCCTAAGCCACCTGCCATCAGGTCGCCTACCAGTCCGTTCCCGCCTACGCCTAGTCCTGGTCCGCCGAACAATGGAAGACCCATTCTTCTACCACCCCAGCCGCCGCCCCAGCCGCCGCCCCAACCACCGCCACCCCAACCGCCGCCGCCCCAGCCTTCGTGATGATGTTCTGGCATTTTTGTGCTCCTTTTCTGCTAAAAGCTTAGCCTCTATTGTGCGTGTTTCTCAGCGTGAGCCACTTCTTGTTCCACCTGGGCGTGTGTATTCTGAGGTATCATCCCTCCGATTAGAACGACGCCATTGGCTCGTTCTATCGCCTGTTGCAGACGAGCAATCCAGAGGTGTTCTAATAAGATCGCGACTGCCGATGTCTCCGGTGGAATAGCACTTCCCAGCGTGACGATGTCTTGTGGCGTGATCAAGCCCATCAGATTGCTTTTTAGAATACCAAATGAGGCTATCTCCTCGTCGTCCAGATCTCTCACTTCTAAGACCGTGACCGTGCCGTCGGCTTCTTTCCTGAGAAAGAGCAGATCGACAACGCGAGCGAACTCTTTTTCCTGTATAGCGTGTAGCTCCGGGGCAATTTCACGCGTAAACTGGTTGCCAGGACAGCCGATGATAATATATTCGAGTGGACCTAATGTCATATTCTTCCTTCTTTCCTAGCAGGAATTGACCTCAAAAAGAGAAATTTTAGCTATTGCGGACAGCTTATTTTGAAGGTAAGCTCATCAGGCTTCCACCAACCCTCCTTTTCAATACGAATGAGTAAGAGAGTTTGATGCACCTCAATGTTGCCTGTGGCCACTGTTTAGTCCTTAGCGTTAGAGCGATCTTTGACAGGTTGGTAGAGATCAACCAGAGTAGCAATCGTCCAATAACGCGTCCCTAGACCGCGCTTGTCGGGTGTTCGGTAGTCAGGTGGATGTTCCTGATAGAATTGTTTTTTGCTCACCTCCAGATTGAGAAGCCAGCTCGCCTGAGTAAACGTGAGGTCGCACGAAGGATGGTCTTGTTGCCAGTGGAGGATACGTGCGTTGCCGGGAGTTGTGTCGACCTCCAGGAGGCAGAGCGGGCATGCTCCTCTTGTCCACTGATTGTTCGTGGATGGCGGCGTTTGTTTTGATGGCCTGGCAAAAAAATCATCCCAAAAGGGGGAATCTGCCTCCTCATCTAATTCACTATTTGTCCGTCTATCCAGATCGAATCCACCCTGGGTGTGGATATATTCTTGTTTATTGTTGAGCAGATGAGGACAAACGGAGGCAATGTCGATGCCCAGTTCGCTGAGAACATCCGCGATAGGGTATTGAAGGCTTTCTGCTTCGGTGATTGCTCTACCATAGTATTCGCCGGTTTCGCGGCTACTCCTCGGGTGCTGGTGCAGGTTGTTCAGACAGGCGGATGGGAGAAATGTTTCAGCCAGGCGCAGCGGTATATGAAAGATGTAGTGAGAGACCACACTATTATAGTGAAGAGCAACCAGGCTCAGACCTTCAGGATCGATCTTTCTCAGATCAGCCATATCCAATCGATCCCAGCTATCCCAGCTACTCAAATCATAATAGCGATTGTCACGAATCATAAGCAAGTCACTGGGCGCAATACAGAGTTTCATCAGTTGTTCGCATGGGATGGGTTGGCGAGTAGCGCGTGCCTCGCGTGCAAGTTGCTGCAAACGCGTGAAGATAAAATCTCTTACAGGGGATACCTCAAGCGCCTCAATATCTTTATACGCAAACGTTGGTTTACCTGTAAAATGGATATAAAACTGGCGTGCCAGGTGATCGTGTTGGTTCTGTACAGCCGAGGACTGAAAGTGAGCTATCTCCTCTAACTTCCAGATGATTGCCTCGGCAGCGATGTCAGCCGCAGACTCAAAATTCAGTTCCGTAGCAAAACCTGCTACCCCGTCAATATAGGCGCGTGCTTCTATGCTCCCATTGGCATAAGCCTGACGCAGCAGAGCATCTTTAACTGTATAAAGACCCTGGCGGTCGGCATAGAAAAGGCGGTCTCGCGCCTTCGCCCAGTGGTTCAGTACACATAAAAGGTGCAGCGTGTGCTCAATCTGTTCGGCCTGGCAAAGCTGCTCTAACTGAGAGGACAAGAGGCTCGAATGTTGTGGTAAGTGTCTCATATCTGTCTGTTCCCTTTCTACCTTCCCTGAGACTCTGAGCGTTGGACTAAACCAGTTGTTGCGGGATACACATCCCATCCCACGGATCGTCATCCCAATCGACCGTATCCAGCGTATAGCCGGGCCAGAGGATATCGTGTATAGCTGGTTGAGCCAGGTACGCCTCTTTCTCAACCAGTTTGTGGGGACAGAGGAGAGAGATATCGACTCCGAGGTCCTGTAAGATTTCGCGAACCGGACGTTGAGTGCTCTCCACTTCATTGATAGGTTGATTGTGGTAGATGCCGCACGGCTGGCTAGTGCCGGGAGTGCGTTGCAGGTTGCGTATATCTAGCGGAGTGATGAACGCTTCGGTCTCGCGAAATGGCAGATGAAAAACAAAATCTGCAGTCGAACTGATATAACGGAAAGCAAATTCGCTAAACCCCTCGGGGTCCAGCTTGCGTCGATCGCAAGCGGTAAGGCCGTCCCAGGCCTCAAATCCCTCTAGAAAATAGACGCGGTTATCACGAATATGCAAGATGTCCACGGGCGCGATGCAGAGAGCTGAGAGGTGGCGTGTTTGTAGCGGCTGACGAGAGACTTTTGCACAGTCGATAAGTTTGTCCAACTGATCCTGAATATATGCGCGGATCTGATCGCGTTCGAGTGCCTGCATGGCGTCGGTTACCAACTTGAAGTCTCGGCCAGTGATGCGCCGATAGAGCGGGCGGATATACAATTGAAAAAGGCGATCACCCTCGGAATAGAAGGGCGACCAGATGTTTGGATCTTGTAGCCGCTTCATATGAATAAACAGACCTCTGGCGACATTTTCTGCAACGCTCTCACGCAGGATTTCCTGGGGGAAGCGTCGTGTGCCATCAAGGTAAGTTGTCACGTGGACCAGGCCTTGCTGTACTGCGTACATCAGGATTTGGATCTGGAGTATCAGCAGGCTCTGACGGTCGGCATAGAGTAGCTGTTGACTGGCTTTGCGCCAGCTATTCAGATAATAGAGCAGGCACAGTGTATGTTCGATCTGTTCCGGCTGACAGAGCCACTGTAATCTTGAGGGACAGATTGCCTCTGGATAGGTCAATGGGATAGGGTGTGTGGGTATCGTTGATACCTGTACTTGTGTATACATTTTTTATTCCCTTCACTTCAATTGCAACGTTCTTTTTTAGCGGTGATTATTTACTCTCTCTGAAATAGTAATACGTATCTTTGCGAAAAAAGCGGAAAGCAAGCAGGAGGTGGTAGGGTCATTTCATTCTCTGCAAGCCAGAGGCTTGCGACCCCACCATAAGCATGAAGGTAGCAGAGAGGTGCTCTCTGCACGCCTGTTTTGCCGGAGGCAAAACAGGCAAAACAAAATAAAAAGGTTATTGGGAACACCCCAAACCCCAGCAAAGGGTAGCCGCCCTCTGCACTCCCGCTTCACTTCATGCCTATACTCTGGCTCGCAACCCGATCT
>DAOTTJ010000178.1:0-7533 GCA_034437695.1 Ktedonobacteraceae bacterium | reverse complement strand
TACGTAAGATCTGGCGCTGCCAGCACGAGCATATTCAACCTCTGGTCGAATTTGGCGAAGGCAACGATCTTCTCTATACCGCGACTCGCACCGAGGAGATTCCTACCCTGGCCCGGCTCCTGGATACCCAGGGAGCCAGAACGCTTCCGCTCTCCTTTGTTGTTGGACTGCTCACGCAGCTCTGCGAGGCCGTGCAATACCTGCACGAGCGCGATATCGTTCACGGGAATATTCAGCCTTCAAGTATCCTGGTCAATCGGGACGGCCAGGTGCGTCTGACCAATTTTGCGCTCAAACGGGCGTATCAGGTCGGCGACCAGGTCGTCGCTCAGATCGAGGAAGGCAATGCCGCTTACGTCGCTCCCGAACAGGTAGTCGGTATGCTGGAACCTGTCAGCGACATCTACGCGCTTGGTGTGCTGTTCTATCGCTTGCTTGCTGGTGTCCTGCCCTATAGCGGCGAGAGCGCGGGCGAGATTGCCATGCTGCATGCCAACCAGCCGGTGCCAGGACTGCGTAAGCTGCGCCCGGATCTTCCCGACGCCGTCGAGCGCGTTGTCTGTCAGGCGTTGGCCAAGCATGGGGACTCGCGTTTCCCGACGCCACGTGCTCTGGCCGCCGCGTTGCTGCGTGCGTTCTCCGAAGCTCAGCCGTCCGTCGTCACCGCGAACCCGCCGCACCGTCGCGTCGATGTCACATCTCGTCGCACCAATCTCTCCTGGTCGCGCATCTTCTCTCTGCTCGCACTCTTGCTGCTCTTCGCCGGTCTTGGTGCAACCTTTTCCCTGATCTCATTTTCCCTGGTTCCTCCTGGAACGCTGCCCGGCGTTCCCTTGCGTCAACTCAGTCAAGGCAGCATGTTGCCCATTCCCTTGCCCCCCATTATCAGTCTGGGAGGCAACCAGCCCACTGCCGTCCCCACGCAGGGTGTCACGCCGGTTGCGTATCCAACATCTGTTCCCACGCGTCATACCCCGCCGGTTGCGCATCCAACACCGGCTGCAACGCCCAGTCCAGTCGTCCAGCAGTCGCCGATTGTCATCTTTACCTCTCCGACACCCGTCGTCACGCCCGGTGTGACCCCCACGCCAACGTCGCCCGCCTGTGTACCTGGTACGCTTAAACTGGACGGCTCGTTCTATGCTGCACCTATTCTTACGCAGACCGGCAGCGACTATCAGACCTCCTGTCCGGGTCTGACCTTGAGTCAGGGGGAGCAGGGTTGTCTGGTCGGGTTGACTGCACTCGAACAGGGCCAGGTCGATCTCGCAGTGACCGACCAGAGCGTCAAATCATCATTGACCCTTGTCGATTATCCCGTCGCCGCGTTGCTCTATAGCGTGATTGTCAGTCCTGACGTACAGCTTAGCGGACTGAGCAGCCAGCAGCTTCAAGCCATCTACCAGGGCAAAGTCACAGACTGGTCGCAGCTCGGCGGTCCAGCCGAAGCTATCTCGGTTCTGCTCCATCCATCGGCCGATACGCTTGATGCAAACTTTCAGAGTTTTGTCCTCAACGGCTCGCCTGAAAACGTCCAGGGAGTGACGCTGACTGCAAACGAGACGCCCACCCAGGTCGCGCAACAGGTTGCTCAGACGACAGGCGCGATCACATTTGTCCCGCTGGCCGTGACTTCCGGGGTGAACGTCCATGTGCTTGCGATCAACCGTGTGCAGCCGACCTTGCAGAACCTGCTTCAGGGGACCTATACTTTCTGGAGCGTCGAGCACTTCTATGCGCTTGGCACTGCCAGTGCGCAGGCTCAGGCATACATTCAATTCCTGCTCTCACAGCCCGAGGCCGCACGCCTGGCCGCAGGCGACGCCCTGCCATTTACCAGCCTGCCTCGTCCGCTGGCTGCCACCCATTTGCCCGGCCCGATGATCAGCATGTGATACAGCGCTGCTGCAACATTGGGCCGAAAAGCCAGAGCTATTTCATGCTCGCCATAGAGTAGATCCCAACCCCTGAGGTGGGGCGATTCTGCCCGACAATCAGGGGAGGCCAAAAACCCACCCATAAATCCATTTATACCCTTATTTCCTAGTCACTTTGACAATCACCTGTATTTAATGCACTCTAATGGTCAGTTATTATACAAGGAATTTGTCCCAAAAGAGCAAGCGTATCTCTGTGCAAGTAGGAAGGTATATCATGCGCTGTCCGCGTTGTCGCTTCGAAGGAGAGCAGAACGATAGCATCTGTCCCAATTGTGGTTCCCTATTTGTGAAAATTTCGGGAAAACTACAGAACCCAGGAGCAAGCAAAGGACGACCCTCATCTGATGGGTTACAATCCTCATCGGGCTTAATGGAATTGCAGTCGTCTCCTTTGCGAGCGCATTCTGACCCCTTACGCACGCCTTCTGTCCCTTTGCGTGCGCTCTCGAACCCTTCACGTCCGCTCTCACTTTATACAGCGAAAAAAGATGATTTTCTCAACCAGGGGCGTTATCGTCTGGTGGATCAACTGATCCTTCCCGACAACCAGCGAGGGCAAGGAGCTGCCTGGCTGGCTGTGGATATGGCGAGCCAGACCCAGGTTGTGTTGCGCGAAGTTGTCGTGCCTCCCGAAGAACAGGCGAATAAAAGGCAACTCGTGCGGGCTGTGACTCTGCGTTTTTCTAACGCGTCGCAACATAATGGTTTTCCCAAAGTTTTAGATGTGTTTAACGAACAAAACGCCACATTTCTTGTTCTACAACACATCGATGGAGAAAGCCTGGCCTCCTTATTGAAACGTCAGGGCGGTGCGCTTTCTGAGCGTATCGTCGTTGAATATGGTCGTCAGCTCTGTGAAATGCTGGCTGTCCTGGAAGCCCAGCAGCCGCCAGTCGTACATGGAGCTATTAACCCAGAAACAGTTATTATCAGTCCCGACCGTACAAGTGTCCACCTTATCCACCTCCCGCTTCTCCCGCCTAAAGAGGTCTTTGGCTCGGGAGCAACCGACTATAAAGCGCCGGAGCAGATACACGGTACTATCGATAAAGCTACCGACCTCTATACCGCGGCCGCCACGCTTCATCATGCGGTGACCGGCTTTGATCCGCGGGAACGCGTCGCTTTCTTTTATCCGCCAGCTCGTCGACTCAACCCAGCCGTTTCGCCACATATGGAGGCGATCCTGTCTCATGAGTTGCGCCTCTCGGTCCCTCAACGTTATGCGCGAGCAGCTAATATGCAGGCCGACCTCTCGGCACTGCTCACTGCCTCTACGCCTGAGATCGAGCAGTCCTCCGTGAAAAATACCACCGGTTCCTTCGATAGAGAGATCGAAGAGGTACGCAGGCGCAGTCAGCGACGTACTTCAAAACAGTTGAGCATCTTTGTCAGTATCTGCCTGCTTGCCCTGCTCTGTCTGATCTTCTTTCTGGTGATCTATCCCTTGCTCAAAGCTCCCGCCAATCAAGCTGCGTCGGCTCCTGGCTCGCTTGCCACGCAGACGGCTCTACAGAGTGCCTTGTACAACGAATGGAAAGCCGAAGATCCAACATATCAGATGCACCAGATAGGCTTGAGCGACGGTCGTTATATCTTTGACACCTACGCAGGCCTGACCGATACCGAAATCAACTATAAAAAGCAGGGCGCACAGGCGCTCTTCAATTATAACCAGAGCGCCGCCTTGCGCAGTTATCAGCAGGCAGTCACATACGATCAGACCGACGCCGAGGCGCAGATCTACTATCAGGATCTCCAGATTACTGCGCAGAAAGTCCCCTATGTGACCATCGTGCTGGGTCTTTCGCTGATGAACGATCCCCTCGACCTGGCGACCAGTCGCGCCGACCTACGGGCCGCGTTCGCTTTCCAGAACGATGTCAATGCGCACAATCTCCTGCCCAACCGCCTTAAATTGCGGATTATGCTGGCCAATTCTGGGAATAGCGAGAGCAATGTCGCCACGGTTGCTCAGTTTGTTGCCCGCCACGTGCAGATCGGCAACCAGGAACATATTCTGGCCGTCGTTGGCTGGCCGAGCAGCGGAGCCAGCGCGGTGGCCGTTCCTATCCTGGCTGGTCAACATATTCCCGTAGTTGCGCAGACTTCTGCGAGTAACGTGCTGGATGGTATCAGTTCATTCTTCTTCCGTATCAACCCCGATGACGCCGCACAGGGACAGGCTCAGGGCGATTTTGCCTTTAGCGAATTGAATGCCAGAAAGGTCCTTGTCTTGCGCGACGTGAATGACTCCTCCAGTTCGGCCCTGGCTGATGCGTTTACCAAAAACTTTCAACTGGCCGGCGGAACCATCGTCAGTCTGCCCGCCGACAACTTTACCGAGCGCACAACGACTGTCGAGCAGTATATCCAGACGGTCGTTCGCAGCGCCTATAACAACCAGGTCGATTTGATCTTCCTGCCCGGAGTCGATCAGGACGCTATTCGCCTGGCCTCTGCCATCGGTCGCGCCGCCGCCGTCTATCCCTATGCGCAGCACGCTACCTATATGGCCAACCTCAAAGTTCTGAGCGGAGATGCCGTCGATACCAGTCTCATCCTGGGACAGGGCGATGGTCCCGATGCTCAGCTTGCGCAGGGTTTTCCGCAAGATATGCAGCGCCTGGTCTTCACCTCTTTTGCCGACCCACAGGAGTGGAGTGGCCAGCCAGCCAGTCGACAACCGGCCCTCTTCGCCGAGTGGAACAAGGTCTATGGAGGCACAACGCCAGCGAATCCCCACGGACTGGTCCCCGCGCTTACCAGCGACGCTCTTCTGACCAATGACGCCTTTGGAGTGATAGCGTATGCCCTTCAATCGATGCCAGTTTCTTCGTTCAGCGGAGCGGCTCTGCGCGATGCGCTGGCTGCCATCGGGACCGGTAATGTCCAATCCTATCAGGGCGTCACTGGCCCAATCGAGTTTGGCGATAGCGGCAACCCCATTGGTAAACCGATCCTGCTGCTGGGCGTCGTCCCTGGTCGGACCACCGGGACCAACGTACTCAAGCTGATCGCCACCACCAGTCAGGTCACTCCTTGAAGACCGACCTCCGTCGCGTATAGCCCTTCAAGCGGCTGTGTTGACAAAGCGCTCAGTGCCTTGTCAACACAACCTCTACTTTTATGCCAGCTCTTCGCTGACCGCGTCGATCGGTAGCCCTTCCATCTGCATGATTTTGAGTGCGTTGGTCGTAGGGCAGGGACCGCTGCGCAGAATATAGTCAAAACTCATCTGCCCATCGACCACCTCCTCTTTGAAGTGATAATTCTTGATCTGCGGCAGTACGCGGTCCAGCTTTACCAGATCCAAATCGTGTGTAGAGAGCAAACCCAGACAGTTCTGTCCAGAAAGGGCGTGAATATAGGCCTCGCTGCCGATCCGTCGTTCGCGATTATTCGTCCCGCGAAAAATCTCATCGATCAGAAAGAAGAGCGGCGGCTCTGCCCTACTCGGCTCTAACAGATTGAGGAGCGCACGCAGGCGACGTACCTCGGCGTAAAAATACGAGTAGCCCTCGGTCACCGAATCGCTAATCTTGATACAGGTAAAGATCCTGAAAAGAGCCGCCGTGAACGCCGTCGCATCGACCGGTCCTCCGGCGTAGGCCAGGCAGAGATTGACGCCAGTTGTTCTGAGGAACGTGCTTTTGCCGGCCATATTGGAGCCGGTGAAGAGCGCAGTCTCTCCGATTTGTTCCATAGTGAAATCGTTGACCACCTTTGTCTCCTCGGGCAGCAGTGGATGGCCCATTTTGCGGGCGCAGAATGGCACTGGATGCTGCTCGTCAATGCCCTCGTGGAGTTGCGGCAGGGTGTAATCGGGGTGCAGATAAGCAAAGGTTGCCAGCGAACAGAGTGCTTCCAGCTCAAACCACCTCTCCAGCCAGACCGGGAGCTGCTCGGCCACCTGTGCGCGATAGCGATTGAAGCGCAGCGCCAGGTAAAAATCCCAGGGAAAGATCAGGTTGACCAGCAACCAGATCAAGCCATTGCTTTCCAACGTCGCCCCATTCGCCACCTGTTGGATCTTTTTAAGCAGGAGCGAGGGCCGCATTGGGCGTGTGGCAAAAAAGGGCTGGCAAAGCTGGCGCAACCGTTGTTTCTGACCGTAGCGATAGCTCTCAAGGTAGGCGAAGACCGCGTGAAGCTGAGCGAAGGCATCGCGCAGATAATAGGCATCCTCAAACAGATTGCCCCGGCGCTCTTTGGTGGTCATAACAAAAACAAATCCCGCCACCACCGCCATAATCCAGTACGGTGGCAGAAGACCGAACAGATTGCATAAAAAGAGCATTAGAATCAGCAGCGTAAGGGTATGAGCACAGACGATCAGCGGTAGCAGACCAGTTACCTTTGATGGCTTGCTCAACCACAGGAGCAGGCGGTCACCTTCTATCTGATGGTGAGTACTTTTGGCAGCCAGGAGCGCCTTCATGGTCAGGCGCGTGCGAAAAGCCGACATCGGTACGAGTTCTTGCAGCAGCTCCTGACGCGCCTGAATGGTCGCCAGATCGGGGGTAGTAGTGAGCAGCCAGGCTCGCAGACGTTCTGTGCCGCCCCTGGAAACCGCCGTATTCAGCAGACGATGCAGCGAGTGTCGCCCGGTGATATCCAGATCGCTTTCAAATGGATGCTCAATCTCTTGCGCAGGGGTATACGCGTCAGGGATCGACGACCAGTCGCGACGCATGCGAGCGATCTCAGTCGTCTTCAGGTGCAGCCAGAGCTGGTGGCGCACCAGGCTATGGTCGATCTGGCGATGATAGTAGACGACAACGCCGAATACCAGCATAAGTACAAGCAAACACCCCACTCCTACCCACCAGTTGAGCAGGAAGCCGAGGCAGAGCGCGATAATAATCGCCGCAAAAAAGATACTCACGCGTATCCAGCCATAGAGATTGCTGAGTTTGTCTAATGTATTATTATGGATTTGTAGGCGTTGGCGCTGGCGCTCAATTGCCTGCAATCGTTGTTGTTGCATACTCATAGTTTTGTTTCTTCTTTGTTTAGAAATTAGTAGCTTGCTCCATTATATCATTGCAGGAGGATATGTCTGGCCCATGTACAAAGAGATTAAACTGCGAGCGGTTCCTATGCTCTTGACAGGAGCCAGAGGGATATGCGATAATGCGCGGGCTGTTCCTGCACACTATGACTCACCCGAAGGGTTGCTTCCGGGTGCTCGCCTGTGGGATCACCTGCGGCGAGGTGAAGGATCTGGTCACGCGCAGGTGACCAGTCGAACCGTGGATCGCTTCCCCACCCATCGGAGGTCGTCTGACCTGCGGGTTTGTGTGCGCGTGAGGGTGCGGGGCGGACGCACCGCAGGGTGCGCCCTCCCAGGAGAACCACGCGGATGACCCATCCGGGTTTGCCCTCTTGACAAGCTGCGCGACCTGTGCGATACTACGTGTGTTGAGACGCGGAACGCGAAACGACGGAAACGCCGCTTGGTTCCTTTCTCACCGTTGCACACGGCGCTACTGGTCCAAGAGGACCTTTCGCCAGGGACTTGACACGGTCCCAGAAATGTGCGATACTACAGTCGCTGAAGCAATGAAACGATAACAGCGTGGATACACGT
>DAOTTJ010000177.1:0-22757 GCA_034437695.1 Ktedonobacteraceae bacterium | reverse complement strand
TCGTGTATGGCAAGCTTTCTCTACCTGGTTTTGTTTCCGTCGCGCCCAGCTATTTCTGGCCGTTTGCCTGGGAATGGTGTGTCTGGCGCTCGTTATCTCTCATAATACGCCTCCACCCTGGCCAATTTGACCCGAGGCGACCTGCAATAGCAGGTATGGGTAGCGTTTCTCCTGGTCTGGCTACAAAACCAGCCCACAGTTTGCTGACAGCCAGGGCGTGTATTGATGGCACCACAAACAAAAATGACCACAAAGAAGCAGAAGGAGAGCAGAGAAGAGACATGTCCTGGGAGACTATCAATGAAATTTTAGGGCTGGCAGTTGTTGACGATGATTTTTGTCAACAACTGCTCAAGCATCCTCTGACGGCTATTCAACGCTGGGGATTTCACCTCACGCATGAGGAAGAAGAGACGATGCGCCAGATCGCCGTCGAGACCCTTCCTGAACTCAGCCAGATCGTCTTCGATAAACTTGCTCCCACCGGGCGGAAGTCCACGCAGGCGTCCGATCACAACGAGTCAGCTCGGTGAATCGATGAGTTGCTGGTACAGTCTTTGTAGCGCTGGCCCTGGTTCTACACCTAGTTCGTTCTTTAAGCTTTCCAGACAACGCTGATATTGGCGCAGAGCCAGGCTTCTCTTCCCCTGGAGCAGGTAACAACGGATCAGACCGTCGTACGCTTCTTCCAGACAGTTATCGACGGCCAGCATGTGTTGCCAGTGGTCGAGGCTTTCAGCGAACTGTTTTTGTCTTAATGCCAGTTGCGCCAGTTCCTGCCGTATATCTAAATACGCCTGGCGCAATTCGTTGCGCCGGAAGGTACACCAATCGCTGTAAAAGGGCCGCACATAGTCTCCTCGATAGAGATCGATCGCCTTGAGCAGCTCTGCTCTGACCGTAAAGCTGTCCTGCACCTCTCGCGCTCTCCTGGCCTGAAGCGTGTGATTTTCGAAGACCTCAATGTCGTACTTGACGCGGTAAAAGGGCGCAAGCTTTAATTCATACGTTCCTGCTCGGTAGAGGATCGCATTCTCTCCGAGGATTTTTCGCGCATAATAGACGTTCGTACGGAGCGTCTGCTCTACCTGACCGTCACTGTCGGGCCAGAGGGCCGTGAGGATCTGCTCTTTCCGCATGGGTCGACCACTCTCCAGCAGGAAAAAGAAGAGTTCCATTGCGCGTGCCAGGTGCCAGCGCACGATCGGCACGCCGTCTAAGCTCACGACCGGCTCTCCAAATGCCTGAATACGCAGTTCTGGGAGCGCTTCGCTGATGATCGGGACCGCCCGTGCGTATGTCTCTGGCAGGGCCAGACTCTCAAGGGGACGCTGACTCTCAATTTTGTCGCTGTCCGGTAGATACGCCAGCATGCCCGTCGGCTCGCGCAGCGTATGAATGTACCGCTCAAGCTCTGGAAAATGGTGAAGTTCGATGGTGATAAAGACTTCAACGTCCTGGTTCCACATCTCTTTCAGCGCATGGTTGATGCGTTTACTCACGCCGACCAGATCGCCCTGGGCATGCTGGCTGGCGGCAATGCGCAGGGTTACCTGGAGCTGTTCGCGCCAGAAGCCCATCTGTTGAAAGGCGTGCTCGATGGTCATCAAGCAGGTATGCGCCTCGCTGGCGTGTCCATCGTAGAGCAGAATGGTGCCGTAGACGAGTTCACGCAAGGCTCTTTCGTAGCCAGTCGAGATCGCATCGTCGGCGGGCAGGTCGAACTCGGCGATCAGGAGCATGGCTGTGCCGGTGTCGCCCAGCAGCAGATGGGTCATTGCCAGGATGCAGAGTGCGTAGTTGGTAAGATAGCGATCTTCCATATAGCGAGCGAGGGCCAGACCATCCTCAAGGCTGTTCAGTGCGCGATCGTAGAACCTCTGGTCCTGGTAGAGTTCTCCCAGACTCACCAGTGCATAGGCTTCTTCGCGTCGAAAATGGGGTAGGCCGTGACTCAGCGCGAGCGCTTTGCTAAACTGTGCTTCTGCCTTTGAAAAACTGCCCTGGTAGTGCTCGATAAGTCCCATACGAATCTGACTATCAACCGTTCCGCGCTCGTTTTGCAGATGCTCCCAACAACTGATCGCGCGGGCGAGATAGTGTTCGGCCAGGGCAAAGTTCCCGATCAGACAATAGGTGCTGGCCAGCGCACTGTGCAGCTCCGCTACCTGCCAGGTCCTGGCATCGCGCCGACAGAGTTGCAGCGCTTTCTGGAGATAGGTAATGCCTGCCCGCAAGTCGCCCAGCAGGTTGGCGCAGACCCCCAGGCGCGTACAGGCTTCGGCTCGCAATGTGACTTCATCGGCGGTTACGCTCAGCAGTACCTTCTGACTGAGCATTTGCGCTTGCAGATAATCCCCCTTCTGAAAAAGTATTTTACTGCGCAACAGCATGACCTTTGCCCGTAACACCGAGCTATCGTCGGTCTCGGCCAGGGTCTCTTCCGCCAGGTCGAGTTGCGTGGTCGCCAGCGCAAACTCGCCAGCGATAAGATGGATTCTGGCCCGTACCAGAAGCAGATCAGGGTCGAGCGTCACGCTCATCCTGGCCAGGTCGTCGATCCAACGTGCAAGCGTCTCAATATGTCCCCGCGCGAAGAGGTCTTTCTGCGCAGCGATGATCAGGCGCTCAATGAGAAGTGTGTCGTCCGCCTGAAAGGCGTGATAGACGGCTGGCTCGTAGTCGTCGCGGAGCAGGAAGATCTCCGCGGCCTGACGATGGAGCGCGATGCAACGTTCGGGAAACTGCTCGCGTAGCTCCAGGTATAAAAGCTCGCGAACCAGCGGATGGCAGGTATAGAGCTTCTCCGAGTCTGTGCTGCTGCACGTGATAAAGAGTCCTTGCTGCTCTAAATATTGTAAATAATCGTGGGCGTTGGGAACATGGAGCAGCTCCTGACAGAGGTCTGGCACCATATATTGCAGGACGGCGGCGTCGCGCAGAAAGGCGTAATTTTCAGGTTCGCGACTAAAGACCTCGCGCAAGAGATAGGCGAACAGCTCTTTGCGGTCGCCCTGGATCAAGAACGAGGTCGGGTGCATCGAGGTTGAGACCTTTGCATCGAGAAACTGAATATCGCCCAGGCGCGTCCCCAGCAGAATGCCCGCGATCCAGCCGTCAAACGAGGTAGCTAGCTGCTCTACCTCGGCCTCGCCTAACGAGGTAGTTCCCTGGAGCGCGGCCAGTTCGCGGATCTCCTGTGAGGTCAGGCGCAGGATATTTCTGCCCAGTCCAAGCAGTTTGCGCTGGGTAATTAAGGGCGCAAACTCCAGTTTAGGGAGTGCGCGGCTCTCGATAAAGACAATACACTTCGCGGGCAGCTTCTCCAGAAAACGGTTCATCAGTGCATGAATGTTCTGGCTCTGGTTTACCTCGTGATAGTTGCAGAGAAAGATAGCAAAATGTGTCTCGATCTCTGCCTCAATGGCCGCCAGGAACGCGTCGATAATCTTGTCGAAAAATGGAGCAGAAAGAACCAGGCGGTCAGGGAGCGCGATCACCTCCGTCAGCAGGGAGTCAAGTGTCTTGCCAAAGGCAGGAAAACACTGACGTATGCTCGCCAGGAGGATAGTCAGGAAGGTCACTCTATCGACATCAGCGAGTTCCAGAAAATACCAGCAACAGGGAATAGCCGTCCGCCTGGCAAAATCCGCCAGCAGCGTCGTTTTGCCATAGCCAGCCGGTGAACAGAGTAAGACGAGTTTATACGAAAGAGTTTGAGACAACGAGCCATCAGCAACTTCATTGAGCTTTTGAACAAGTGCATCTCGATAAAGTATGGTCGGAGGGAGTCGTGGGCTGGTAATTTTGTTCAGTAGAAGTGTATCTTCCACAATAGTCTCCTCAGCCAGCAGATGCCTCTGCTTTCGCAACTTTTCAGACGCTCTCTGAATATTTGATAACAGGAAGTGATGACTTTGTCAAGTTTTATACGCGATATTGCAATAGAAGTGTTAAACCATAAGTATGGGCTTTCCCTTCGCTGTGTTTGGTGGTCGGCGTATACTAAATACGAGGCTTGCTCTCTCCCCGCAAGCTACAAGATAGATGGATTGTTCTGAACCACTCCACAATCGCCGTTAAACAGATTTGTAACTATGTACCAGTACACTATACTCGATCGGGTGGAATACGGATGGCGTTAGCTCTTGCTTATTCCTACCCCCAGGATTGCAGACCCGGTGCTGCGCCTGCGATCCTGCTTATCCTTTTGCCATGACTAGAGAAGGAGATACACGTGTTCCACGTTGAAGCAGATGCTTTGAGCCTTTCGCTCCTCTTTCAGCCCGCATACGCAGCTAATCCCTATCCACTCTATCAGGAGTTGCGAACAAATCACCCCGTCTATTGGGATGCTGCGCTCGATGGCTGGGTCTTAACACGCTACGAACATGTCCTCCAGGCTTTTCACGACTCGCGGCTCACGGCTGAACGTGTCATTGTGGACCCCGAGTGGTTTCCTGAGGCTGTACGGGAAAAGATCTCCTTCCCTCTGCAAGCCTTAACTCAACAGATGATCTTTCTCGATCCACCTAACCACACACGCCTGCGCGGTCTGGTGGCCCGCGCTTTTACGCCACGCATTGTGGAGCATATGCGCCTGCGCATCGAGCAATACGTCGAGCAGCTCTTAGCACGGGTGCAAACACAGGGACACCTGGAGATTATTCGCGATCTGGCCTATCCTTTACCCGGCATGATTATGGCCGATATGCTCGGTATCCCTTCTGCCGACCACCAGCAATTCACTCAATGGACCGATGACTATGGGTCGCTGCTCGATGGCAAGGTTCGTACCTACAAAGGGCTGGTGCGCGTTCTGCAAAGCGTCGCTCACTTGATGGACTACTTCCGCACGATCGTCGCTCAACGCCGCACTGCCCCCAAAGACGATCTGATGCAGGCCTTGATCTCAGCCGAGGAACGCGGCGATGTCTTGAGCGAGATGGAGCTACTGGCCAACTGTGTGCTGCTGCTGGTCACTGGCTACGGTACGACCACCCATCTGATCGGCAATGGTCTGCTCGCCCTTTTGCAGCACCCCGCGCAGCTACAAGCTCTGCGCGATGATCCCACTCTGATCGAGTCGGCGGTGGCCGAGATCCTGCGCTACGATAGCCCCGTCCAGATGGCCGCGCGTCGCGCCCGCGAGGATTTTCTCCTTGAGGGACAAACGATTCGCGCTGGCCAGGGCGTTTTCCTCTGTCTGGGCGCAGCCAATAGAGACCCCGATTACTTCGCCGACCCCGATGGTTTTACTATTCAACGCTCGTTTCATCGTCACCTGGCCTTTGGACATAGTATACACGTCTGCCTGGGTGCACCACTGGCGCGTCTTCAGGGCGAGATCGCGCTGCACATGCTGCTGCAACGCTTTCCCGACCTCTCCCTGGAAGCCCAGGAGACTGAATGGGAACTGGGCCTGTCTGTTCGTGGACTCAAGGCACTTACTTTACTCACCTCGTAAGCACGTTTTCTTTGAAGAGAGAGCACGGCCCTCTGTTTGTACGTTCGCGCTTGAAGGAGATTTTTGTGAAGAACAAAAGCTATATAGGGTTGATCCAACTCAGACAATTTCGTCTGCTCTGGCTCGGGCAAACTACCTCGCAACTCGGCAATACTTTCTACGATATCGCACTGATCTGGCTGGCCCTCCAGATTACTCATCAAAATTACCTCAGTATCGGGCTGGTGATCTTTGCTCGCTTTCTTCCCTACCTGGCCTTTGGTCTGATCGGAGGGGCATATAGCGATCGTTGGAACCGCAAATACACGATGCTGGCCTGCGATAGCTTCTCCGCGCTGGTCGTTTTGCTGCTGCCACTGGCAAATATGCTTGGACAGCTCAACCTCTGGGAACTCGCCGGCACAGCTTTCCTGCTCTCTACCCTGCGCGTGTTTTTCGCGCCATCGCTTCAGTCGTCCCTGCCCGACGTTGTGCCTGAAGAGTTGCTCTCGGCAGCCAATGGACTGATCCACTCTTCTTATCAGGTGGCGGAGGTGGTTGGTCCGCTGGTGGCGACTACGCTCTTTGTGTTTGTTGCGCCGATCAGTCTGTTTCTCTTTGATAGCCTGACCTTCTTTGTCTCTGTCGGCACGCTCCTTTTTGTGCATCTGCCGGTAATCGCTGAGCCTGAACAGACGGTCAGGCCAAAAATTATCCACGATATTCTCGGTACGTTTCTCGTCCTCCGCGATGTTCCGATTGTCCTGGTGAGTATTCTCCTGTTTGGCATCGAGGTGTTGACGGTTGCAGGCATTACGCGCCTGGGCTTGCCCGCATATACCATCCAGGTGCTGCATGGTGGAGCGCAGATCTATGGACTGCTTGTCAGCGGCATGGCCTTTGGTACGGTGATCGGCGGTCTGCTCGCTGGTCTGGTCCGTACGACCGAGGCTCGTCCACTGGGTTTGATGATCTTTGTCAGTTGGATCGGCTATGGCATCTTTCTGATGCTTCTCCCATTGACTGGCTGGTTGCCACTGGCCATCGCATTCACGATGCTGGCCGGTGGTGTGGGAGCCTTTGTCGATGTCTTGATGGTTGTCTTGATTCAGCGCCACACCCCGCGCGAGGCGATAGGCAGAATCTTTAGTCTCTGGTCTACTGTCGCGAATATAAGCGAATCCGCTTCGAGTCCCCTGATTGGTCTATTGTTTGGTTTCTTTGGTCTGGTCCCGGTCTTTGTCAGTTGTAGTCTCTTCACGGCGCTGGTTGGACTCTTGAGTGTCCTGGGTCTCCAGCGTATCAAGCCTCGTGCGCAGTCTGCCAGCCTGCTTGAGGAGATGCATGTGCCAGAGCAGGAGCAGACGGTCCTGGTGGACAGCCGCGGCTAGGTTCAATCGGCAGGCGTATTGCTTGATCGCTGGCCCTCCCGCGCTGTATATGAAAACGTAGTGTCGCTAGGGACGTAGGATGCGCCCGGCGTGCTGAACTGTGGTCTGCCTGTATGGCGTCACTTTGGACGCATACGTTCTGGTCCAGTTGAGCACGCACCCAGTGCGCGGGAGAGCCACGCATTTGTAAAGGAACAGAGATATGCCAACGCTCCATATACAACTCTTTGGTGAATTTTCCGCCCGCTCTTGTGAGCAGGTCGTTGAGGGCCTGGGTCCTCGCAGGGTGCAGGAGCTTTTCTGTTACCTCCTGCTCCACCGCCATCAGCGCCACTCGCGCGAAGGTCTTGCCAGCCTCCTGTGGAGCGATGTCGATACCGCCCAGTCAAAGAAATGTTTGCGCCATGTGCTCTGGCAGCTCCAGACCGCGCTCAACCAATGCACAGACACCGAAGCGCTCAATCTGCTCCAGGTTGAACCTGCTGCGATTCGCATCAACGCGCAGGCCGACCTCTGGGTCGATGTCGATGTGTTTGAGCAGGCGTGTACTGCCGTCAAGGGGATCGCGGGCAAGAACCTCGAAGCTCACCACATCCAGTCCTTACGCGAGGCTGTGGCACTCTATCAGGGGAATCTGTTGGAAGGGATCTACGAGGATTGGTGTCAGCGTGAGCGCGAGCGCCTGCAAGCTCTCTACCTCACCACGCTGAGCAAGCTGCTTGACTATTGTGTTACCCACGGTGAATATGAGGAAGGGTTGCTGTACGGGGCCGATGTCCTGAAATATGACCAGGCCCACGAACCGACGCATCGCCAGTTGATGCGGCTCCACTACCAGGCGCTCAATCGGAGCGCTGCGCTCAAGCAGTATAAACAGTGCGTGACTGCGCTGAAAGAAGAAGTATACGCCGAACCCGATGAGTCTACGCAAGCGCTCTATCAACATATCCTGGAAGATCGTGGGACGCGCCGCAAACCTGCGGCCCCTGCGGTCACTCCCGATCCCAGTTCTGTCACTACTACCTCTCTGCTCTCAGATATGCTCGACCATTTAAAGCAGATTCAAGAATCCCAGCATCTTCTACAGTATCGTGTAGAACAGAAACTTGCCGCCTTTGAGCAGTTTCTCCACTATAAAGAACACGACGAGCGCTCCGCCATCGATCAACATTGAATCTACGAGGAGGAACCATTTATGCTTCCCACGCCTTCTACCCGTTCGTTGCTGTACACCCATACGCTGAAGAATGGCTTGCAGCTTGTTGGCCAGCCGATGCCCGACTATGGCTCGGTTGCGCTCTCCTATTATGCCCACACGGGTTCACGCGATGAGGCCAGTCCTGAGGTTGCCGGTCTCTCGCATTTTCTGGAACACATGGTGCTCAAGGGGACGCAGACGCTGAACGGAGAGCAGCTTTCCCGTGAGTTTCAGCGGATCGGCGCAGAGATTAACGCCTACACCTCGTACGAGTCGACTACCTATCACGCGCGGGTCATCAGTGAGCACCTCGCTCAGGCGCTGGCTCTGCTCAGTTCGATGATGCATCCCAGACTCGATGAGCAGGATTTTACGCGTGAGAAAGAGGTGATCGTCAACGAGATTGCGCGTGCGGAAGACCAGCCCTACAATCTGGTCTATCGCCGTATGATGCAGGCGTATTTCGGGGATCACCCTCTAGGTCACGATGTCCTCGGGACACGCGAGAGTATCCGCGAGATGCGTCGGGAGCAGATGTACGAGTATTGGGAGCGCCGCTACGCCGCCAACAATCTGATCTTCGCGATCGCGGGTAGCTTTGATTGGTCAGAGGTGGTAGACCTGGCTGAACAGCACTGCGCCACCTGGCGTGTCGGCGAGAGTGGACGGGTGATAAGTCCCTATGAGCCGCGCCCGGCCAGCAACCACGTCGTGGTCAACCCCAAACAGAATCAGCAGATCATGCTGCTCGCTATGCCAGCCCCCGATGTCTACGACCAGCGCTATTACGCGGTCCAGCTCGCCTGCAACGTCCTGGGGGCAGAGGGCTTTCGCCTCTACTGGAACATTCGCCAGCAAGGTCTCGCCGAGTCGGCGAGCACGAGCACCTGGACCTTCGAGGGGATCGGTATGCTGCTCGTCGAGGCAAATTCGACCGTGCAGGAGGCTCCTCGCGTCCTCAAGCTTCTCTATGCTGAGCTGGATAACTGGCTGGCACATGGCATAGAAGAAGACGAACTGCGCCGCGCCAAAGATAAATGGATAAGTACGCTTGTGCTGGGCAGCGAATCGACCTTTGCGCGGATGCGTTCACTCGCCACCGACTGGGCCATAGAGGGGCGGCTCCTCAGTCTGGACGAAGAGATAGAGCGCATCGAGCGCGTCACCAGGGGAGATATCAGACAGGCCCTTGAGAGCTTTCCCATGCGCGAAAAATGCCTGCTCACCGCGCTTGGTCCGTTGAACGAAAACGAATTACTGGCAGATTGCCGAGCCGGGAGCAAAGAGACGTTTGAGAGACGTTAAAGAGATGGTAGGGTGTTATAGTACTGATGACGAGAAGAGATGCTCGTCGCGTAGATAGAAACAATAAAGGAGAAATAACATGGACTCAGCCACGACTGCTACCGCTCTTGAACTGTTCGAAGGTATCGAAGAGGCCGCCGAGGCCGCTGAAGAGAACGTCAAGTTCGCCCTCCCCACGCTGGCCTGGTAGTCTTTCGCTACCCAAAGACAGGGATGTCAATAACTTGTTTATTGGCGTCCCTGTCTTTGGGCGTGTTTCCAGCACCCTGCCATAAGCAAGACTCTGCTGGCGCATCCTATTCTTTCTCGAAGATACCATTGTCTATCGCGTCGACCCCACCTATAGTGCTCTGTCACGCTTCGATTGACGGGGATGCAAGGGGTGCAACCCCTTGACTGGGGGCTGGGGCTGTGCCCCAGTCATCTTCTCCCTCTTCGTCGCCGCAGGCGACGTGTCAGAGGAAGCGTTACAGAGCACTATGGTCTGTCGCATCGACCCCATCCCCCATCTCTTTAGGGGGCGATCTTGCCTGACAATCAGAAGGGCAAAAAAAGGGAAGGCATAGCTGCGAAACCTTTTGCCAGGCTCTGGTCTGGGCGAGACGAGTTATCGACGAGTTACAGCGTTGGTAAAAAAGAGACGTTAAAGAGACGTTCGAGAGATGGTAGGGTGTTATAGTACTGATGACGAGAAGAGATGCTCGTCGCGTAGATAGAAACAATAAAGGAGAAACAACATGGACTCAGCCGCAACCGGTAGCACCATCGAACTGTTCGAAGGCGTTGAAGAGGTTAACGAGACCGAAGAGAACGTCAAATTCGCCCTCCCCATGCTGGCCTGGTAGGTCTGCCGAAAGGGATGTCAATGACTCGTTTGTTGGCATCCCTCACGCACATCTGGAACGTTGACTACACAGGTGGCACGGTATCCTGTCGGCAGAGATTGCGCTTTGCTTGCGGACGCTGTATGACTGGCTCCTATTTATCTATCACGAGCAGGTGAAGACTCTCCTGCGAGGGTCAGCGGCGAAATAGAGCTTTTGATACGGGAGTACGACGGCGAAACAACCATCATCTTCTGACAGGCTACCGGGTCCATCGCGCATCACAGAGGGGTAATCAGCCAATGCACGATATTGGAAAACACGTTTTAGCTGATTTATATGGAGTTGCCCCTGCTTTCCTTATGGACGAACAGAAGCTTATGACAACCTTTTTCCACGCCCTCGATCAGTGCCATTTTACGGTCATCGATCATGTAAGCTTCAAGTTCCCAGGAGGCGGATCGGGCGTGACAGGGATCTTTCTGCTCTCTGAGTCGCACGCAGCCTTTCATACCTACCCTGAGATACCCTATATAGCACTCGACATTTTCTCGTGTGGCGAATCAGACCCGGAAACGGTCTTCTCCCTCCTGCTGGATGTTCTTTGTCCAGAGCACTTCTCAAAGAAAGTCGAGAGGCGTGGAGAGAACTATCGATCCGCGATTTCTCTCTATTACGACTGCGCGAACACCACCATTCAGGGAACAACCACCTGGACCTGATTACTAGCGCACGCGCTCCGTTGGCTCAAAGGGTCCATTGGGTAAAAGGGAGAAAAACGGAAAGCGTTGCCTGTTGCACGAACTGAAAAAGGAGATAGCGATGAAACTCAAAAACGATAGCCTCATCAAGTTTGATATGCAGCTTCCCATCTTCAACTGGTTTTATCCTCTACAATACGAGGATATCGTGAATGTGACTCCTGAAAAGAAGCTTGCAACATACGGTGCGCTGGATAGCTCGAAGGTAAAAAGCCGGGCCTTCTACTTTCACATCCCATTTTGCGAGACGATCTGTTCGTTCTGCCCCTTTATTCGCGGTGAGTTTAAGGACGTTGAGATCCTCGAACACTATACGCGGGCGCTGTTGCGCGAAATCGAGTGGAAGGCGAAATTTCAGACGCTCACAGAGGTACCTGTCAAGAGTATCTTCTTCGGCGGTGGCACACCCTCGATCCTCAGTCCTGATCAGATCTTGCGCATCGGCAGGGCTATCCACAAATACTACGACCTCAGCCAGCTCCAGGAATTCTCGTTTGAGATGGAAGTCAAAAGTATTACGCGCGAGAAGCTGGCGGCCCTTAAAGAGATCGGCGTGACGCACGCCAGGTTTGGGCTTCAGACCTTTGACAAGCGCTTTCGCGACCTCTTTACGCTGACTGCGACTATCGAGCAGTGCAAAGAGGCGGTGGCTATGATCCGCGACTACCTGCCCTATACATCGTTTGATGTGCTCTATGCAATGAATGGTCAGACGGAAGAGGACTTTATTCTGGACCTTCAGCAGGCGGTCGAGCTGGGTACGCCGACCATCGATATCTATCCGATCGATCATCTGGCCACGCAGATTCGCCTGCACCGCGCGTGCGAAGAGGCCGGCCTCCAGCCTGTCAGTGCGCTCCAGCGTTTCTCGATGAATGTGCTTTTGAATGCATATATGCGCTCGGCTGGCTATCTGCCCCACAATGGGCATGGCTATGTCAAAGCCTCCGCAGAAGAGATTGCAAAACATCCAATCGTCACCGATAGCTACTCATTCCGCTATCACGAATACGTCTATGGTCACGACGACCGCGAGTTGATCGGCTTCGGTGTGAGTGCCATCTCCTCGATGAACCAGTATACCATCACCAACACCCCCAGTCGCGATAAATACATGAAGGCGCTATTGAATAACGAGCAGTGGGACTTTACCCTGAGCCAGCACAGCAGTCGCGCCGATGCCAGCCGTGGGGTTATCCTCCACCTGCCCTACCACGGTTTCGTAGAAAAATCCCGCGTCGATTGGCAGCAGGTCCACCCCGACACCATGCAATCCCTGGCCGAACTGGTCGACGCGAAGTTGATCGCAGAGAAGGCCGACCGCTACGAAGTCACGCAGGAGGGCTGGTACTGGTACGTCAACATGATGTACTATCTGACCCCAAAGAGCGAACAGCGTCTGTTGAATAAGTTTATCGCCAGCAAGCTCAAAGAGCCGGGACGCCGCGTTGAGGTCAATCAGGTAACGTTGAGTCCAGCCCTGGCAGCTCGTCGATAACTAGACATAAAGGAATAAGCACTATGTGTGAGCACCTGGAACTTCCGCCCGCGTATCACTACCATCGGCTCTCCAACGGTATCGAGCTGATCGGGCAAGCTCTACCGAGCTTGCGGTCCGCTACCTTTGGGTGTCAGTTTGAGGCAGCCGTTATCCACGAGCCGGAGGCGAAACAGGGGCTTGCACATTTGTTTGAGTCTATGTGGTTGCAGGGGACGCAGAAGCACGACACGCGCAGCCTGCACAACGCTTTTGAGGCGTTGGGTGCGCACAAGGGCATAAACACAGGCTTCGAGATGGCGCGGCTCTGGGTACAGGTTGTTGACAATAAGCTTGAGAAAGCCTTACAGCTTGCCAATGAGCTGATCCTCGCACCGACATTTCCTGCGGATACACTGGGGCGGGTGCAAAAAATTATCTCGCAGGAGATCCACCGGCGCGACGACGAGTCGACGCGCCGCATCGTCGAACTCACCCGCGCCCAGTTCTATCGTGGGACGACCCTGGCCCGTTCGCTGCTGGGGACCACAGAGAGTGTCGCCGCGCTCGACACGACCGATCTCGTCGATTTCTGGCACCGCCGTTATCAGCCCGACGCGATGCTCTTCGCCATTGCGGGCAGGTTTCAGTGGGACGAAGTGGTCGCGCAGATGGAGGAACTCTTTGGCGACTGGCAGGGACACGCTGTCCCGATGCCTTTACAGCAGCCTCACCCGGCGTCTACGCTCTCAGTAGAGTACCGGGAAAGCCAGCAGGAACATCTGTGTATGATGTTTCCTTTCCCGAACTATGCCGACCCCGACTACTATGCGGCCCTGATCGCCAACGATATTCTGGGTGGAAATATGAATTCCCGCCTCTTCGTCGAAGTGCGCGAGAAGCGCAGTCTGGTCTACAGTGTCTCCTCGGCCCTGATCAGCAATCGCAGCATGGGAGCGGTGCGCATCTACGCCGGAACCACCCCCGAACAGGGGTTGGCCTGCCTGAGCGTGATCCTCGATGAACTGCACAAACTTGAACAGGACGGCATCAGTCAGCACGAACTTCAACTGGCCAGGACCCATTTGAAAAGTCAGAATATCTTGCGCAGCGAGAGTTCGCGCGTCTGCATGGGAACCCTGGCTCACTCCTGGTGGTTTGAGCGCAAGCTCTCGACGCTGCAAGATTTCAAAGCAGCCATCGACGCAGTGACGCAGGAGCAGGTTCTGCGCGTCTTGCGACGCTTCTCGCCTGTCAGTCCACTGACCATGACGGCGCTAGGTCCACTTGAACGCGATCTCCTGCACGCGGAAGTGCAGCGCCACAACCAGCCAACCAATGTGCTGACGCGTTTAGGTGGGAGAGAGCAGGGGATATGGCCGTCGGTTAGCGTGCCTGTTTGAGTGGAGCAGATGTGGACCCTCCCTGGCTCTCGACCTCGTGGCGACGTTTCTGCGTGCTCGCCGTCTGTTCGGCCCAGAGTGCGTCATTGAGCAGCGCGAGGGCTTCCAGGATATCGGCGCGTTTTTCCGGGGGCAGGCGTTCGTACAGACGTTGGTATTTGACCGACCCGGCTTCGAGCACCTGATCGAGAATGACGCGCCCGGTACTGGTCAGCGCCAGGTGGATTTCGCGGCGGTTTTCCTGATTGACAGTGCGTAGAACCCATTCCAGATCGACCATCTGTGTCACCAGGCGGCTGACCGTACTTTTATCCAGATTGAGCTGCATGGCCAGCGTCTGGAGCGTCATCTTGTCGGCCAGCGCGAGCACCTGGAGCGCGTGGGCCTGCGAAGGCGAGATGGGATAGTTGCAAGGGGTGACATTCTGGTCGAGCAACCCAAACCGCCGCGTGAACTCCTGGATCTGTTGCTGTAATAATTTTTCATGCGTAGTCACGGGTTGCTGTTCTCGCTTTCTCAAGTTGCTTATCTGTACAGCAAGTATAGCACACAACATTCGCCATTTGTGTGAGTGGATGCACTGTTGAAGAATGGATATGGTGCATTGAAGATAGCATGCTCTGTCGCATAGACCCCGCCCGATAATCATGTTATGAGTCATCCCTGATTTTGTTAAATCAACACAAGCAAAAAAGCTTTTTCGGGGGCAACCATATGCTTCAGCAATGGTAGGGATGATTCACACTAAAAACCTGGAGTGGGGGACATTTTGTTGCAGCAGCAACAGCCTGGCTCTTCCTTGCGGGAGAGCAGAAGCGTATGCTATAGTACACGCATGCTAGAAGTCGCACTTGATACATTTCTACAAACCTTCCACTTGAATCTGCGTTTCTCGGCCACGACGGGTAAGACGAGTGTGCTGCTGGGGGAGAGCGGTTCGGGAAAGAGCAGTGTACTCAAGTATATTGCTGGTTTGCAGCATCCGCACAAGGGAGTAGTTGCTCTGAACGAGGCGGTCTATTTTGACCACGAGCGGCGTATAGTCGTCCCGCCCCAGGAGCGTCCCTTTGGTTATGTTTTTCAGGACTACGTGCTTTTCCCCCATCTGAGCGTCTTTGAGAACGTCGCGTTTGGTCTGCGTGCGCAGCACCTGTCGCGGGCGACTATTCTCCAGCGAACCGGTGAGGCGCTGGAACAGGTGCGCCTGACGGGCTTTAATCGGCGGTTGCCGGGTCAGCTTTCGGGTGGTCAGCAGCAGCGTGTGGCGATTGCGCGTGCGCTGGCTCTTCAGCCGCAGCTCTTATTGCTCGACGAGCCATTGTCGGCGTTAGATGTCCAGACGCGGCGCGAGGTGCGGCAGTATCTGCGTCAGTTGTTGGGCGACCTCCAGATCACCACGATCCTGGTCACTCATCACTACCTGGACGCCTTGCTGTTCGGGTATCAGATCCTGGTTCTGGAGCAGGGACATATTCTACAGCAGGGCGATCAGCATATGCTACTGCAACGTCCGCGTTCCTCGTATGTCGCCGAACTGGTTGGGACCAACTTTTTTCAGGGGCGTGTGCTGTTGAAGGATGCCGCAGCGCTCTATACTGTTCAGTTACGGGATCGCAGCGGCAAATACCTTGAGGTTCAGGCCACGTCGGGCGAGTACGCTCAGGATCAGAGCGATCTGGCGGTGGGCGAGGAAGCCTTTGTCGTGGTCGAGCCACACAGCATCACCCTGCACACAGAGCTTCCGCACAGCTCCGCTCGCAATACCTTTGGCGGTGAGATCATGCAGATGTTGCCGCTCAGCGGTGGAGCTGATACCTATAGCGATGGCAGAATGCGCGTGAGTATCCTGCTGGCGGCGACCTCTTTGCCGCTGACTGCCGAACTCACGATGGCCTCGGTGACACAGTTGGAGCTGCGCGAGGGCCTGTCCATCTACGCGTCCTTCAAGGCCACCGAGGCCAGGGTCTATGTCTGAGACGACAGAACGTTTGAGCGAACCGCCGTGCCGGCCTTGACCGCCAGGAGGATGCCGAACGAGATTGCCAGCAGAACCACCGAGATCGCGACGGCTGTATCCAGGTCGGTCTCTCCGGCGATATAGACCGCGATGGGCAGCGTCTGGGTAACGCCGGGAAAATTTCCGGCAAACATAATGGTCGCGCCAAATTCTCCCAGCGCTCGCGCCCACGTCAGACCAATCCCCGAGAAGAGCGCTGGACTGATCAAGGGCAGGGTTACACGCAGAAAGGTGTAGAGCGGCGAGGCTCGTAGCGTATACGCGGCCAGTTCGTAGCGTGTATCGAGCTGTTCAAGACCGGCCCTGGCGCTGTTGACAAAGAAGGGTGCAGCGATAAACGTCTGTGCAATCACCACGGCCACCGTTGTAAAGGGAAGAGAGATACCGAACATATTTAAATAGCGGCCCACAAGTCCAAAGCGACCAAAAGCCAGCAGCAGAGCCACCCCGGCGACGACCGGGGGCAGGACCGTAGGCAGAAGCACCAGGATCTCCAGGATGCGTCGACCCGGAAAGTGTACGCGGGCCAGTAGGTATGCTGCGGGAAGACCACCGAGCACCGCCAGGCACGTGCTGATCAGCGTCGTTACAAAGCTGAGTTGCAGAGCTGTCAGTACGTCGGACTGGAAGAGGGTGCTGACCAACTGTCCCGGCGCTTCGTGTACGAGCAGTGCGACCAGTGGAAGCGCAAGAAAGAGAAAGAAGCCCCCACCGAGCAGGCCGACGACGATCCGCGCGGGCAAGTTTCTCCAGCGTCTTTGCCGGAGAAACCTGAGGGTAAACACAGAGCCGCTGTGTTCTTTCATCGTGTCGCTATACTCCTACAAAATGGTATTTCGTCAGGATCGCCTGACCGTCCGCCGAGAGCACGTATTGGACGAAATTCTGCGCCTCGACCGCGTTCGCGCTCTGTTTGACTACTGCGATGGGATACTGCGCGATCACGTTGAACTCGTCGGGAATGGTGATCATCTTGACCTGGCTCGCGTAGGCCGGAGTGATATTTGTCGTATCGGTCAGATAGACAAAGCCAGCGTCGGCCTCGCCCAGTTCGACTTTCTGCACGACCGCTTCGACGTTGTCTTCCTGCGAAACGACATTTTTCAGCACCGCCGCCTTATAGCCCGCACCGTAGGTCGGCGACAGCGACAGCTTGGCGAGCGCCTGGAGCGTGTAGGCTCCGGCGGGTACCGTGCTGGCCTCGATATCGATTTTTGTCCCTGGCCTGGTCAGATCGTTGAGTGTCGCGATGCTTGTAGCTTTGGTCGAGACGATCACGACCAGTTTGTTTCTGGCAAAAATATGCGACGTAGTGACGAGGCCGGCGGTCGTGGCTTTGGTCATATTGGCGATATCCGCGGAGGCAAAGACATCGGCGGGTGCGCCATTGACGAGCTGCTGTTCGAGGAGTTGCGACCCGGCGAAATTAAATTTGAGCGTTACGTTCGGGTGCAACGTATGGTACTGTTGCGAAATAGCGGTAAATGATTTGGTGAGTGAGGCGGCTGCGAAGACATTGAGCGTGACCGGTGGGGCCGGAGTGGCGGTCGGATTGGTGCTCACGGTATTAGTACTCCCTCCACAACTTATAAGCATCATACACAGCAAAGCAACAACTGAGAACGAAAGAGCAAATGGAAGACGTTTCATAACACGTGTCTCCTCTGACTACTACTTTGTTCCTCTTCATGTTATAAGTCATCTCTGATTTTGTACAAGCAGGACAGCCATCCTGCTTGTGCTGCCGGTCGCCTGCGGCGACCAGCAACACAAGCAAAAAGGTTTTTCGGGGGGCTGCGCCCCCGAACTCCCCGTCAGAGGACGGCCGTCCTCTGCACTTCTGCTGTGTTTCACTGACCACACACAGCAGAAACATCAGGGATGACCCATAAGAGGGGAAAGCAGGGGCGTAGCCCCTTGCATCCCCGCTTTGCATTCACATGAAGGGGAACAGTCCACTACGGTAGAGGGCGCATCAAATAGTATCGGTGGGTTGTTGGTCAATAGGTTGGCATGAGTGGATCGATCTCCTGCGCCCACCGCAAAATACCCCCGTCCAGGTTACGCACGCGCTCGAATCCCGCCGTTTGCAGGAGGTGCAGCGCTCTGGCGGACCGCATGCCACTACGGCAGTATACAACAATATTTTCATCCTTATCAAATCGTTGATAGTGGGAGGCGAGGGTATTGAGTGGAATAAGTTGCGCCTGGGGAAGGCGACAGATCTGCCATTCGTGTGGCTCACGGACATCGAGCAGGGTCAATTGCTCGTCGTGCTGGAGCGCCTGTTGGAGGGCAAGCGGGGTAATATGGTCGCTGGCTGGCGGCGGGACCGATGCCTGGTCCAATCCACAAAACGTATCATAGTCGATCAAGCCAGTGATACTCGGGTTGGGACCACAGATAGGGCAGAGCGGATTTTTCTTGATCTTCATTTCGCTAAAGCGCATCTGGAGCGCATCGAAGAGCAGCAAGCGTCCAGTCAGTGGCTCGCCAGTGCCGAGAACCAGTTTCAGTGCTTCCGTGGCCTGGAGCAGACCGATCACTCCCGGCAGAACGCCGAGTACGCCGCCTTCGGCGCAGGAGGGCATCAGTCCAGGCGGTGGTGGCTCCGGGTAGAGGCAGCGGTAGCACGGACCATCGGGGAGAGCAAAGAGCGTGACCTGGCCTTCAAAGCGAAAGATAGAGCCGTAGATGGTGGGTTTGTGCAGCAGGACACACGCGTCGTTGGTCAGATAACGCGTCTGAAAATTGTCGGTGCCATCGATGATGATATCGTAAGACGAGAGGATCTCCAGAGCATTTTCCGCGCACAGGCGCGTCTCGTAGGTCTCTATCTGCACAAAAGGGTTAAGCTTCACCAGGCGTTCGCGAGCGGCCTGCAATTTTGGCTGACCCACCACTTCGCTCGAATAGAGCACCTGCCGTTGCAGATTGCTTGTATCCACGACGTCCATATCCACAAGTCCGAGCCGTCCGATGCCTGCGGCTGTCAGGTAGAGGGCCAGAGGCGAACCCAGACCGCCGACTCCGATCAACAGGATGCTTGCCTGCTTTACTTTTAACTGACCTGCCACGCCGACCTCTGGGAGAAGCAGATGTCGGCTGTAGCGGGTCATTTCGTCGGGACTCAGGCTTGTTTGCAGCAGATTATCTATCATGGTGGCTACTCCTTGCTCTAGATTGCTCGCCGGGTATCTGGCAAGCCAAAGGCGATCAACTATGCACATGCTACGATCCTGCCCTGGTTGGTGGGGTCGGCCTGTTTAGCCACCAGCGATGGCGGGGATAATCTGTACTTCGTCGCGGTCGTTTAGCGGGGTCGAGAGAGCCTGGAGGTCGCGGATAGAGTGTCCGTTGACGAAGACAGCGATGTAGGGATTGATCTGACCCTGCTGGTCGTACAGACGTGCTCTCAGACCGGGATAGTGGTTTTCCAGGAGTTCAAAAAGTTGCGCGATGGTCTGACCAGTGGCTTGTAAGATCGCCTGGCCATTGGTCAACTCACGCATTGAGGTTGGGATGTAGACGTTCACCATGAGGGAATCCCTTCCTGGTAAGCAAGCGTTTCTGCTGCATACCACTGAGACGATCGGCTTGCGCCACAAATCATGCCGCAAACACTGCTGTTCTAACGTCGTAGCTTACTGACCCGGCACGAGCGAGATGGATAATCTCATGCCCGCCTCGTACTGGCCAGGTAAGTGACTGGCAAATTCAAATCCGCGCATGTCCATGCCAGTGCTGTAGTGCATGACCGCGCTATGGGTAAAGGTGAAATCCAGCGTTTTGGTCGCACCACTGGCAATCGAGAGCAGACTGGCCAGAGACACGGTGCCTAGCTGTGACTCGGCCAGGTGCTGCGTATAACTGAGCGGGGGCATAATGAGAAATTCGCTGACATCAGGCCCCTTGTTTGTGACGACAAACTCGTAGGCTGCATTGATATCGAATGCAGTCAATGAAGACTGAATAGCGTTTCCCGTGAGCATCACTGTCACCGTCTGGCGTGCTGCCGACTGACCAAAGCAGGCAGTTAAGCTCATCAGACAGAGCAGCATAGCTCCGATTCTATATCCCCATTGCAAAAAGCGTTTCAAGCGCAATAAACCTCCTCTTTTTTGTGGCCATCAGTAGCTTATCGTGGTCTGACAAACGTCGCTTAACAGGCGGGGATGCAAGAGATGCACCTATCTCATAGAAAATAGCCATTTCTCTTATTAGTAAGTATACGGGGGAAAATCGACCTTAGAGAGCAATAGGGTAAAATACTAAAAAAAGAGGCTACACTTAGTATTATTACCAATAAATAGAGTAGTTTACCCTGGAAGTTTACCCGATTTTTTTGCGAAAAGCAATACTAAAGCGTATAGATCTGGAAAATAGTTACAGAAGCTCAGAAGTGGAAGCATATGAATTTCCTGAATATATCCATTTTAACTGAAATATGCTTGCCAGGCAGCAGGGTAGAGGGAGTTTTCTCTACTAAGATAATTGTAACACGCAACTATTGATTTTTGCAACTATCTTATGGTACAATAAAAAAGAGCTTTGGTTAGTTAAAGCTTCAGCAAAAGGTATGACAAGAAAAAGTTTTTCAGGCTGCTTTTGCTTTAAGAAAGGCAAAATCTATGGTAGTGGTCTCAGCGGCAACTCCGGTGCGTCCCTATTTGCGCACTGAGCTGATTATTGAGAGGCAGCAAGACGGAGAGACACTGCATTATCTGGTCAAAGACCCGACGAATGGGAAGTACTGGCAGTGTGGGACGTCGCTCTACGCGCTGCTCTGTCTCTGCGATGGCCAGTCTACCGTAGATGAGCTGCTGGCGCGTTACACGCAGGAGACGCAGATTATGTTGCGCCCGGAGCAGTTGGATTTCGCCCTTGAGCGTTTTGCTGTGCAGGGATTTTTTCAGCGCAGCGACGGTGTGCCTGTCGCGCCTGCGCCGCCGCGTCTGCTGCGTCTCTGGCGGCTGCTCAATCCTGGCCGCTTTACCAGGCGCTGGCGACTTTTTCCTACGGGGCCGCTTTTGCAACCGCTGACTACCTCGTTGCGCTGGTTACTTGCTCCGCCTTTTCTGGTTGGCTATGGCGTACTGATGTTGGCTGCGCTGTGGATTTTGTGGCAGGGGGGTTGGAATGATGGCGTGCTTATCGTCGTGATGCAGCTCTATGCCGAAGTGTCGTTGGTGACGTGGGGACAATTCCTGGTGATGCTCTTTCTGGTGATGCTTGTCCACGAATCGGCGCACGGGATGGTGCTTCAGCGTTTTGGACGCCAGCCGGGTTATTTTGGCGTGGCCATCTGTCCGTGGGCGGGTATTTTCTGTTATGTAGAGATCGGTGAGATCTGGCGTTTAAGCTCGCGTCGTGAGCGCGTTGCCGTTAGCCTGGCGGGTCCGGCGGCGTCTATGCTCTGCGGCTCGGTTGGTGCTCTGGCCTGGGCATTGCTCGGGCCTGCGAGTATCTTTGTCGCGTGGGCGGCTGCGCTGATGGTTGCAGGGGTTCTGACCGCGCTCTATAACCTCTTCCCTATTTTTCGCACCGACGGCTATTTCGCCCTCTCGGACTGGCTGCGTCTGCCAAATCTCGACAGCAAGTCCTACGCGTTTCTCTGGCAACTCTTCTCTCGTCCGTTTGTACACAGGCAGGTTGAGCGGCGACCATTGGCTCACCAATTGATTCTGGCTGTGTATGGCATTGCGAGTGCCTTACTCACGCTCTGGGTCCTCTTTGTAGCGGGCGAGTTTCTTTTAAAAGTAGTTGTTTTTGTAGTGTCTCAGTTTATCTGAGATCGGATTACTCAACACTCCAGGAGGTGTTTTATGCAGTTTACCAAAGAAAGCGCACAGTCAGCGAAAGAGGAAGCCACACGTTTCGATGCGAAGAGCGAGAAAGAATTTACCTTTGACCTCGAAGAACTCGATGGCAACCGTGCGATGATGCTGATCAGCCCGAGCCTGCTTGCTGCGGTTTCGCCCGCGTGTGCAAGCTGCGCGAAATCGGCGTAGAGACACCCGAGTAGATCAGGTGTTGCTCGTTCGTACTGCGCCAGGTGCGCAGGCCAATCGTGGTCTGTGTGCCGGGATCTCTGCGCTGTAAGCGCTCAAAGTGCGCGAGGGAGATGCTTGATCCCTCTGGTTTCAGGCATCTTCTCTCTCTGCGTATGTGTGTGTCATTCTGAGTGCGTAAATAGTTGCAAGGAGTGCTATCACGTTTATGCATGGCTACAGAGTAAATGCTGCAAAGATCCTGCCCACGCTGAGCGCCTTCGAGTATCAACTCTATGAGCGCCAGCTTTCTCTGCCGGGTTTTAATGCTGAGAGCCAGGCGCGTCTCAAAGGGACTGCTGTCTTGATTTCGCGTGCTGGTGGATTGGGTGGAACGGTTGCTTTAGAGCTGGCGCGGGCTGGAATTGGTCGGCTTGTGCTGGCACACGATGGTGTTGTCGAGCCAGAGAATTTGAACCGGATGTTGCTGGCCTTTCGTCAGGACCTCGGTCGGCCCCGCGTCGAGGTCTTTCGTGAGACGCTTCAGCGGGTCAATCCAGATGTTGAGGTTGTGGTGGAGGCCGAGAACGTGCAAGCCACCAATGTGTCGCGCCTGGTGGGCCAGGTTGACCTGGTAGTCGATGCATCGCCGGCATTTGCCGAGCGTTATCAGATGAACCACGAGGCTGTCCAGCAGCAGAAGCCGCTGATTATGGCGGCGATGTTTGGTCTGGAGTGTTATCTCACAACGATCTTTCCCGGTCTGACTCCCTGTCTGACCTGTCTCTATCCTGCTCCACCGACTTCGTGGGAGACCACCGGTTTTCCGGTCATCGCTCCCAGCTCGACACTGGTTGGTACGTTGGCGGCGATGGAGGTAATTAAGCTGGTAACGGGCTGTGGCGAGCTGCTGACCAATCAGCTCTTTTATGGCGATCTGACGAC
>DAOTTJ010000176.1:0-20968 GCA_034437695.1 Ktedonobacteraceae bacterium | reverse complement strand
GTGTGGCCTCGGGGATGCGTGCTACCTTTATGAATGCGGCCTCGGTTATAAGTATGACGATGTTTTTTAGCATCGTCACGGCGGGTCTTGCGGCCTCGCTGCCGGGCGCACTCTCCAGTGGACTGACGAAGGTGGGGTTGCCCCTGGCTGTGGCTAACGGAGTGGCGAAATTGCCGCCGATCGCGGCACTCTTTGCCGCGTTTCTGGGCTACAACCCGATGCAAACCTTGCTCCCGCCGGCTGCGCTGCAAAGTCTATCGCCGCTCGCGCGTGCGAGTGTGCTCGGGCATACATTCTTTCCCAACCTGATCTCAGCGCCGTTTATGAGTGGGATGCGCCTGGCATTCTACATGGCTGCCGGGGTCTGTTTGCTCGCGGCCATTGCTTCGCTGGTGCGGTCAGTCAGTAGCAGTGGTCAAATCCCGGAGATAGTAGATGCTGGGAGCGACCTGGTGGGTCAGGAAGAGGGTTTGCCTGCGGCGGTTCAGCAGGTGTAGGGGGTTGCTTACGCTTTTCTTGTGAGCCATCCCGTTTTGCATGTTTTGTCTCAGGCAAAACATGCAAAACAAAAGAAAAAGTTTATTGGGGAGACCATAAACCACAGCAAAGGGCTGCCGCCCTCTGCACTCCTGCTTCATTTCATATCTTTCAGAGGTGAGTGATGCGTAGTTTTTGTAGATGTGTGTTGGTGAGCTTTCTGTGTATGAGGGCTGAGAAGTGTGTTTGTTGGGTGATATTTTCAACTCCCCTTGTTCCTCTATCGTAACTATGTTACACTTTTCCTCAAGTGACCGCGTTGGGTTTACTTGGAAGGAGTCGTGTAGTGCTCCGTAAGGATCGGGTTTTTGATGCATTATGCTATTTATGTGCGCAGCAGTCATCACAGCAGAGTACCTGGCGTCAACGTCTGGGTTTCAGTGCAGAAGAGGTAGCAGAGCTCGCAAAGATTGATCGGACCAACGCCAGTCGAGACCTCAATCAGCTGGTGCAAGAGGGGAAGATCGAGCGCATTCCAGGTCGACCGGTGCTTTTCATGCTCAAGACATCGACGGAGGCTGTGCCTGAAGTGGCCTCTGTTTCGCGAGTTGAGAGTATCAATCATGAGTATATGCGCAGCGATGTTGCGGCTCGCGAGATGGTTTCCTCTGTATCGAAGCCGCGAGATATGTCATCGAGTGTGATGCGCAAGCCGGGGAAGCCACCTGAGATCGAGGCCTCTATTCAGGTGGGGGCGGTGGTGACCAGTTTTGATACATTGATAGGTGGCGATCAGGGTTTGCGCATGGTTATTCAGCAGGCCAAAGCGGCTATGCTCTATCCGCCGCGTGGTTTGCACACGCTTCTCTGTGGACCAAGCGGGGTTGGGAAGACCACGGTTGCGCGTCTGATGCATGCTTTTGCGATAGAGATGAAGGCGCTGGCGTCCGATGCGCCCTTTGTTAGTTTCAACTGTGCCGATTATGCGGGCAATCCTCAGTTGCTCATGGCTCATTTATTTGGTGTAGTGCGTGGGGCGTACACGGGTGCTGATCGTGACCGTGAGGGTCTGGTTGAGCAGGCGCGGCGTGGGATTTTATTTCTCGACGAGGTTCATCGTTTGCCGCCTGAAGGTCAGGAGATGCTCTTTTATTTAATGGATAGCGAGCGTTTCCGGCGGATGGGTGATGTACGCGAGCGTACGTCGTCGTTGCTCTTGTTGGCTGCGACGACCGAAGATCCGGCAGTTGCGCTCTTGCCAACCTTTCGGCGGCGTATTCCGATGACGATTACGTTGCCTGGTTTGCACGAACGCACGCCGCTTGAGCGCTATGCTCTTGTCCGTGCGTTTTTTACGACCGAGTGCAGCAGTATCGGGACAAATATTCACGTCGATCCGCAGGTTTTGCGTGCGCTTCTGTTTTATGAGTGTCCGGGGAATATTGGTCAGTTGCGGACCGACGTGCAGTTGACGTGTGCGCGGGCCTATCTGGAGTATCGCACGAATAATCTGCCGGAGTTGCAGGTGCATCTGGGAGTTTTGCCTGACCATGTGCGGCGAGGTTTATTGCAGACGGCCGAGTTGCAGCGCAACCTGGAGGTGGTATTGCCCTTGCTGGGTGCCACTCACGTTTTTACGCCGACGGGTCTGAGTCTGGAAGACGCGGCGGAATCCGTGCAGGATCTCTATGAATTGATAGGGAAAGATCTGGGTCATTTGCGGCGCAGTGGTTTGCCCGAGAACGAGATTAACCGTCTGCTTCACCTGGACATCCAGCAGTATTTTCAGCGCTTTGCCAGTGAAGTGGGCGAGGCCAGACCGGATGCCCCCTCGATGATTCTGGTTGACGAGCATATCGCGCAGATTTGCGTGCGCATCACGCATTATATAGAAGAGCGTCTGGAGCGTCCCCTGCCTGATAAGTTTAGTCTAGTCCTGGCCATGCACCTGACCAGCACGATCGAGCACCTGGAGCAGCGCCGCCCTACGCCGCAACTGGCTATTCAGTCCGTACGGCGGGCCTATCCTATTGAATATGAGGTAGCTCGCGAGGCCTTGCTGCAATTTCGTTCTGTGCTTGGTGTGACCTTGCCCGAGAGCGAGACCGACGTTTTGACCGTCTTGATTGCTAATGCTGAGACTCTGTTGAGCAACGAGCAATCGGCGGTTGGGATTGTCGTTGCGACCTACGGACGAGGGGTTGCGGCTGGTTTGGCGGAGTTGGCCAACACACTGGTTGGTGGAAATTTTGTGCGTTGGGTGGAATTGACGCTTGAGCAGTCGCCAGAAGAACTGCTGGCACAAGTTGTGCATTGGGTGCGTGTTGCCGATCAGGGTGGTGGTGTGCTATTACTTGTCGATTTCCCCTCATTGCTCTCGCTGGGGGAGATGGTCACGCGCCAGGTTGCGGTCCAGGTATACACGATTGCTGCGGTTTCCACGCCGATGTTGATCGAAGCGGTTCAGCGTGCTCAGCGTTCGCGCCAGTTGACGCTTGAGCAGCTTGCGGCCAGTCTTTCAAAGCATATAAGCGAGGCGGAGGCCCTGGGTGATGCCACAGTGATGCCGCCGGTTCGGGGTCTCAGAGAGAGTGGCACACATTACGAGCCGAGCTTTGGCGGTGAAGCGGTTCCGCGTGTCATTCTCTCTGTGTGTCTGACGGGTTTTGGCAGTGCGACCAAGATCGCTGAATTGCTAGTTGAGCACCTTGCGGGCCTGAACGAGCAGGGGGTTGAGATTATCTGCATGGATATCAGCCTTTCGAGCAAGACCGAGGCTGATATCCAGCGCTTGGTTGGCAATCGGCAGGTCGTCGCGGTTGTTGGAACCATCAACCCGCACCTGGAGAACTACCCGTATATTGCGTTGACCGACTTCCTCTTTGGTGACGGTCTGGCGCGGCTGCGTACCCTGTTGGGGAGCACACTGATCGATCCTGCGCTTTTGCAGCCTACCGCGCTCGACCAGCAGCCGGCGCGTGGGGTCCGGGAGCTGCCTATTACACGGCGGGCAGACCTGATGCGTGAGATATCCTTCACCTTGAGTCAACGGATGCTGTTTCTCAATCCGACACGGATCATGCCCTTAATCGAGAAGATGATAGAATTGATCGAAGTCGAAGTTGGTGAGACCTTTGCCATTGAGGTGCTAGCGGGACTAGTGCTGCACCTAGCCAGCATTCTGGAGCGCGATATACGTCCTAAGGGCATGCTGGTCAACGAAAAAGTCAAGCAGCAAGTTGAGCAACTTTTTGCCCGTGAATTACGTATTTGTCGACGTGCTCTCCACATTTTGAGCACGCAGATTACCAGAACATTGCCTGATGAAGAGGCGTACAACATCGTAGGAATTCTTCGTCAGGTTGATATTTTTGCCGTTGGTGGCGAACAGGAGACCTTTTAGGCTGCACGGACGCCGGGCAGTAACTTGATGTGTGCTATGTGTGCTACACAGATATTGGCATGGTTCTTGCTATGAAGAATAGTGTACCCAACGAGTTTTGCAGCACGGAGAGAAAAGAACACAGATCTTTGAACGGCGTGAAACTTGTGGGGGGAGTAGCGGAATTACATATGGTACGGGTATTAATTGTTTGCAGTTGGGGAATGTCTACCAGTTTATTGGTAGATAGTTTGCTTACAGCAGCAGAAGCTGCGAGCTACGAATTACAAGTAGAGGCATTGAGTGCTGGGGAATACGCGGTCAAAGTCGACGAATGCGATGTTGTTTTGATTGCGCCCCAGATTCGGCATTTGCGGAAGAGTATTGAGAAGCTGGCTGCTTCCGTAGGCAAGCCAGTTGCAATGATTGAGCCGTTTCACTATGCGACGATGAATGGTTCGGCGGTATTACAGCAGATTATCCTGTTAGTAGCTGTCGAGCAGGAAGACGAAGGAGACGCATGAACCAGAGTGGGTTGATTGAGCGCAGTGCGGCCTGGTTTGAACGGTACATGGTTCCCCCCTTAGGGGCGCTGGCCAGTAACGTGTATTTGCAGGCTGTGCGCGACGCGTTCATCATTTTTACCCTTCCTCTGGTGTTGGCTGGGAGTCTGTTTCTGGTTGTGGCCAACGCGCCCATCCCGGCGTTAGCTGCCTTGTTAGCTAACGATAAAGAAGCTATCCTGGTGCCATACGAACTCTCATTTGGTTTAATGGCCCTGTTCCTATCATTTGGTGTCGCGTATAGTCTGGCGCAGTATCGGCGTACGGAGCCGGTGCAGCCGGGTATCCTGGCAATGGTGATCTTTCTGTTAGCGACTGTGCCGGTGATTGGTTTTGACCAATTGACGCTGGCGGACCTGCTGCCCTACCTGGGTGGAGAGGGTTTGCTGGTAGCTATCCTGGCGGGTATTTTCTCGACCGAGATCATGCGTTTCAGGGGTTCGCGTTTTTCCATTCGTTTACCTAAGACAGTGCCATCAAACGTCAAGCGAGCATTTGAGGCCTTGATCCCGGCCTTGTGTGCGATCTTTCTGACATGGCTTCTGGAGTGGTTTGTCAGCAGCTATACCTTTAGTGATCCGAGCACGCACGCGGTAATGCACTATACAGTGCCGATCCTGTTGATGAAAGTTTTTGAACCGCTGGTCGTCGTGCAGGATAGTTATCCGGCGGCATTGCTAGAGATCATGCTCATGATGTTGCTCTGGTCGGTTGGTATTCATGGTATGAATGTCGTGACAGCGATAGCGCTCCCCTTCTGGTTGAGTACGATTGCGGCCAACGCTTCGCAGGGGGCGCACGGTATTGTCACGGAGCCATTCTTTCACATCTTCTCGCACCTGGGCGGTTCCGGGGCAACCTGGCCGTTGGTGATCTATATGTTGCGTTCGCGTTCGTCGCAGTTGCGGACTGTTGGTAAAGTAGCATTGTGGCCAGCGATCTTTAATATCAACGAGCCAGTGACCTTTGGGGTACCAATGGCCCTCAACCCGTTGATGATGATCCCGTTTATCCTGGTGCCTGCTGTGATAGTGACCGTGAACTACCTGGCATTTGCCCTGGGTCTAGTGCATGTGCCAGTTGTGATGCAGCCATTTACCGTGCCTGTGGGGATTAGCGGATTTATTGCTACAGGAGGAGATTTCCGTGGAAGTTTGCTCCAGGCATTGAACCTGTTGATCTCGGCGGCGCTTTATTATCCCTTTTTCAAAGCCTGGGAACGTGTGCTTATCGCTCGCGAGGAGGATGCGGCCCGGCAGGAGGAGACACGGCTGGCGGCGCAGGAAGTACGTGCGCGTACAACTGCGAGTAGGAGTGTGCGCGTCTGATTGCTAGCAGATGCACGCTCGCTGCTCTATGTGCCAGGGAAGGGAGGCAGTGTTTCGTTTATTCAAAGCAAGGAGGCAGGAGATCACCAGCGGAACGACGCCTGGAGACGCCTTGCCAGGATTATGTTGTATGATGCAAAGAGGTGTCATATAGACATTGCACAGTTTTTTATCAAGTTTTTCAATGTGACTATTTGCCTTCTCTGTGAGATTAGTTCCAGGCAGGAAACATATGAAGGCAGAATGTGAAAGGACACATCGCTCATGAAACTATTTGGTCGTGCGGGCCGTAACCTTACGGCAACGGCTTGTTTTCTTTTTCTTACCGCGTTGATGGTCGCCTGTGGAAGCGCCAACAACGGTGGTGGTTCGACGCCGTCGGCCTCTGCGCCGGGGCAGGGCTGTAAAAAAGTTGGCGTATTGTTGCCAGAGACTGCTACTTCCGCCCGTTGGGATGGGAACGACCGTCCTGAACTCCAGAAATTGATTCCTCAGTTGGCCGGTGGGGCCACCGTTGACTACAACAACGCGCAGGGTGATGCGGACACGCAGCAGAGCCAGGCCGAGGCTGATCTGGCCAATGGCGACTGCATCCTGGTGGTTGCTGCCGTCGATAGCGCCAAAGCCGCGACGATTGTCTCTGACGCCAAAGCCAAAGGCGTCCCGGTTATCGCGTATGACCGCTTGATCCAGAGCAGTGACCTGGCGTACTATGTCTCGTTTGACAACGTCAAGGTTGGTCAGCTCCAGGGGCAGTACATCGCCGATCACTACCAGACCTATGTGACCTCTGGCCACAACAACCTGGTTATGATCAACGGTGCGCAGACCGATAACAATGCCTTGCTGTTCTACCAGGGTGCAAATGGTGTCTTGACCCCTCTCGTCACCGCAGGCACGCTGAAGAAAGTCTACGATCAGTACACCCCTGGTTGGGACAACCCCACCGCTGAAAGCGAGATGCAGGGTGCTCTGACCACGAACCACAACGATATTCAGATCGCTTATGTTGCCAACGACGGTATGGCTGGAACCGTGATTGCGGCCCTTAAACAGGTCAAATTGAACGGTAAAGTCCTGGTCACCGGTCAGGACGCGACCGTGGCTGGTATCCAGAATATCCTGACTGGCGATCAGAGCATGACCGTTGAGAAGAACTTCGCGCTTGAGGCGACTGGTACCGCCAAGCTGGTGGCTGCGATTGTCGCTGGCACCTCGCCGGCTTCTATCACCAATGGTGCGACCACCAAGACGAGCACTGGTGCTGAGATCCCCTCGGTGCTGGAGACCCCTGTTGCGATTGACAAATCCAACTTCCAGCAGGTAGTCACCGATAGTCTGATGACCGCTGCTCAGATCTGTAAAGGTCTGCCCACGGATGCCAAGTATCTGCCCTCAGGTTTCTGCGCGTAGGTTTTTGGCGGGTAGGGAAGTATGCTCTGCCCGTGTCGTATATCGCCACGTATGACGGGATACGACGCTGACTGAGCATACTTCACCTGGCTACCCGCGCTCTTCCTTGTGGCGTGGGTAGCTTGTGCTCGGTACATAAATGAGTGTTAACCTATATCCTTTGCGAGTCTTACCTGTACAGGCAGCGTGGGATGAGTGCATAAATAGACTGGCTTACTCTTGTAAAGTGTATGTATCCAATCAAGTTTTTTTGCGGAATGGTATACTTCCCGATACCACCTGTGTATTGATAAGGCTGTCGTCACATAGTATCTCTATAGGGAGGGCCATATGGCCGGTAATGCATTCCCCTCCATCGATGGAATGTCTTCTCCTCTGCCCGAACAACCTGGAACTCAAGTTCCATGCCTGAGTCTACGAGGTATCTCAAAAAGTTTTGGTGCTGTACGTGCTCTGACGAATGTCGATTTTGATGTTTACCCTGGTGAAGTTGTGGGGTTAGTGGGTGATAATGGAGCAGGAAAATCAACATTGATCAAGGTGATAGCAGGGGTGAGTCCTGCTGACACAGGCGAGATTCTGATGGATGGACAAGCGGTAAGGATTACGAATCCTCAGGCGGCGGCGGCGCTGGGGATCGAGACGGTTTACCAGGATCTTGCGCTCTGCGACAACCTGGATGTTGTGGCGAACCTCTTTCTCGGACGTGAACTCTTCTCATTTTTGCGCACGCTCGACGAAGTCGAGATGGAGTATCGTACGCTGGAAGTATTGCGTACACTCGATGTCAAACTACCCTCGGCGCGAACGCTTGTCGCTTCGCTCTCAGGTGGGCAGCGCCAGTCAATTGCGGTGGCCAAGTGTATTTTGCGCAAGGCCAAAGTTGTCCTGTTGGACGAGCCGACCGCTGCGCTGGGTGTGGCTCAAACCAAGCAGGTATTGGCCTTGATTCGCCGCTTACGCGAGCAGGGATTAGCTGTAGTAGTGATCTCGCATAACCTGGCCGACGTTTTTGAAGTAGTCAACCGTGTGACGGTGCTGCGGCTGGGTCGTCAGGTAGGGACATTCAATATCGAAGATACAAACCCTGATCGGATCATCACAGCTATCACTGGTTCAGGCCTGGGGCGGTCCGAAAATGGCACTAGCACCCCCGAGTAGTATGGAGGAAAGTACATTATGAGCGAAGTTCAAGCACAAAAGGAAGCTGCGCCAGAGGAGCAATCAGGGGCTGCTGCTGTAGAGAGATCGGAGTATATGCGCCGACGCACAGTTGGTGAGTTATTGCGCAGTGATCTAGGATTTCTTCCAGTGCTGCTCACGCTGGCCCTGATCGTGATCTTTTTTGGCGTTACGACCAATGGAGTCTTTCTGAACTCCTATAACCTCTCCAACCTGGCGCAGCAGGTCGCAGAGAAGGGCGTCGTTGGTCTGGGAGCGATTCTGGTATTATTGTTAGGCGAGATCGATCTGTCGATGGCTGCTGTAGCCGTCTTATGCGCGGTCGTGATGGCCGTCTGCTCGGAGCGGTTGGGCTATTCGGCTGGTCTATCGATCTTTCTCGCACTGCTGACTGGTGCGGTGATTGGTGCTATTCACGGCTTTTTTGTTGCAGTGATACGCATCCCGGCCTTTATCGTTACGCTGGCTGGTTCGATTTTCTATTCGGGTTTGTTATTGACCCTATTAAATCATCAGGCAACGTTGCCGATCAATGACCCCTTTATTCTCTCCATTGCCGGTTCGGCTACAAGCTTTTTGCCCGATATCTATGGGGTGGGTCTGCCCCTGCTGGCAGTGGCGCTCTATGCAGTCAGTCTCTTCTGGGGATATATCAAGCGCAGGCGTAGGGGATTGCGTTCGCAGTCACTGGCTCGTCTGATCGCCCAGGTTGTCATCGTTACTGTGGTGGTAGTGGCTGCACTTCTGGCTTTCGAGAATTATCATGGCGTCCCCTACTCTACAGGTATTCTTTTTGGTCTGATCTTGCTCTTCTGGTTGATCCTGACGAAAACGTCCTTTGGTCGCCATATCTATGCAGTTGGTGGCAACCGCGAAGCTGCTCGTCGTGCAGGCATCAATGTTGTGTTTATCCGCATTGCGGTTTTCACACTCTGTTCCGTGCTGGCCGCGGTGGGTGGTATTCTTGAGGCGTCGCGTGGCAACGCAGCGGCCAGCCAGGTCAGTACAACCCTGCTGCTGGAGGCCATTGCTGCGGCGGTTATCGGTGGTGTCAGCCTGTTTGGTGGTCGCGGTTCTGCGTGGGCCATCGTACTGGGCATGCTAGTGATCGGTGCGCTAGAGAATGGTCTGACGCTCAAAAGTCAGGGTACCGATATTCAGAACATGGTGGAGGGTGCAGTGCTGGTGATTGCGGTGACTGCCGACGCGCTCTTGCGGCGCTTCCAGGCGCGTACCGGACGCTAGCGAGGCTCTCCCATAGAGGTTTTTGCTCGTAGGTCATCGATAGATCACAAGAGCCAAACGGGTTTTCAGGCGTTGAGCCGCCTGAACGTCTGTTTGGCTCTTTTTGCTATGCGAAGGGGAGGTGAGCCGCCGGTTTGCGAGAAAAAGGAATACCCTGAGTAAGAAGTCATAGTTGCTTGCTCGTAGAGAGGGAAATATGCTATCATCGGCCTGAAGTATCGGCGTTTTTTAGGAAGAGAAGGAAGCGCGTTTATGCAATCAACACCGGCAACCCAGCAGCTCACCACCTGTCCCCAGTGTGATAACGTGGTGCGTGTGGATGCGGAGTTCTGTAATATTTGCGGCAAACGTCTGCGGCTGGCAGGGGGTACCGCGACTGATCAACTTCTGTCGGACTCTCTGATGCAGGACGATGAAGATGAATATATCGATGAGGAGGAATACGAAGATGATGAGGCTGAGGCGCTAGGTGTGAAGGTTGCTCTGTTGACGCCACCGACGACGCCTTCTCCCGGCGAGATTCAGCAGCTACTGCGGCGTTTGCACGAGCAGTCCAGTCAGATTGAGCGGTATTTTCCAGCGGACCTGCCGGGTAAAGAGCAGAAATTGGCGGCCTGGAGAAAACAGATTCAGAGAGCGCTGGTCTGTGCTGACCTGTTTGATCGGCCGCAGATTCAGTTGGCCGCATCGCAGCAGCCGCTCAGGTTGCGCCACCACCTGGCCGAGGCTGCCTACGCGCTGGATTTTACGCGTGAGTATACAGTGAAGCTAGTGGGACATTCGGGCGCAGGCAAAAGCACCCTGCTGGCGGCTCTGCTTGGGCAGGATATTTTTCCGCGTATGGCTGGTGGGGCTGTTACAGGCGTCTGTACACGCGTGCGTCTCTGTCTCGACCGTGAGCCTGAAGAGCTACGCGTCTATTTTCTGACGCGCACCGAGTTTGATGCGCTTTTGCATCAGACGCAGCAGGCGCTCAAAGAAGCGACGAGTCAGCATTTACGCGACGAACTGGCTGTTGAACTGAAAAACCTGCTCAGTGCGAGTGAGGCCTTTGGCGAGCAGTATCTTCAGGACGGTGGTGGGTATATCGAGATCATCCCACGCACGCGCTGGCGTGAAGAGAGTGGGCGCTATATTGAGGAGCCGAGCCGTGATAGCGAAGAGCCGCGTCTGGTGCGTCTGATCAATTATGTAGAATATCGCATTCGCGGGGGCAAACAGGGCATGTTGCCGCCGGGCAGTATGCTGGTTGATCTGCCTGGTGGTTCTGCGGGTCAGCTGCGGCACGACGCGATTCTGCGCGAGGAGCTGCGCAATACCGATGCGATCCTGCTGGTGGTTGGCAATAACCGCTTTGGGGACGATGAGCGGACGCAGCATATTTTTGATTTGGTGCGTCGGCGTGTGTTGCCGGGTCGAGCTTCGGATGTAGCGGCAAGGATGGTTTTTCTGGCTGTCACGCACTGGGACGAGGTCAATTCGCCCGGCAACCAGGAGAAAGCCCTGGGAAGTCTGCGGCCTCTCCTGCGCGATCTGCCGCCCAACTATGCCAGTTATCACCGTCATGGCGTGAGCAACGACTATTTTTTCTATCCGCTCCGCGCCCAGGATGGTTTGCTGGCCACATTGGGATTGCAAAAGCAGCCGTTGGATGCCACGCGTGTCCAGGAGGGGCGCGACTATGCCGGGCGTATTCTGAGCGTGTATCCTGACCTGCTCAAACTCAATGCCAACCTGCCAACCACGCCTATGGCACAGGAGTTTCAGAAAGTTACTCCGGCCCAGCATGAAGCTATGTTGCGCTTCAGTGGATTGAGTGAGCTGAGTAAAGATCTGCAAATGTTCCTGACCGGCAGCCGCTATGAGGTTCAGCTGCGCCAGGCTGAGACGCAGCTGGCTCTGGCGTTACAACAGTTGGAGGAACTTTGCTGGGAGAACCTCGGTCAGATTGGCATGCAAAGTCGCGATCTGCAAGATCTACAGATCGAAATGAGTACGCGTCAGAGTAAGCGCGGGGCAAATCGCTTTGAGTCTCTGCAACAGCGTACCAGAGGGATGTATACCTCGTGGGAAGAGGCGCTGAAGGCGTTCGATCAGGCCTTGATCTCTTCCACCAGCTCGTTTCATCAGGCGCTGCACAATGGACACGACCGGGCGGCACGCCGTATCAAGATTCGCATTATGCAGGGACATTTTGACCACTTTATCAAGGTGGGCAATCAAACGTTGGGCGATTCACCGGCCCTGGAGATTGGCAATCGCTGGGTGGATATCGATGGCTGGAACCTGATTAAAGAGTTGCGTTCCGATCTGAGCGCGGCCCTGGAGCGCGAATTGCACGAGCCAGCGCGAACCCTGGCCGAGGCGTTTCTTATCCCGGTTGCACAGAAGGAAGAGATAGAAGGCACGCTGGACATTCATCGCGTTTCGTTGGGTGAATTTGGTGGTGAACTCGACGAGATTCACAAGGCCTATAGTCGGCTGAAACGGACGATTCGCGATAAAGCTCGCGATGTCTGCCTCTATGTCACGATGGGTGAACTCCTCAACGAGGAGAAATATGCCCCGACTCGCGACGAGCCTGCGGTTGGTGCTCTCTATCGCCTGGCTACACAGCCTGGCAAGGGTGAGGCGATTGTGCAGCAGGCCCGGCAGTTGATGGGACCAATCCTTGATGTCATCTGCGAAGAACTGGCTGCGTCAACTGAGCAGCGCATTGTTCATCTTTTCCGTTACGAATTGGACAAATTGGAGACGCGGCAGACCTTTGAAAGCGATCGTCTTGATGCGCCACCAATGAACCAGCCGGGCATCTTTTCTGATCTGGTGAATCGCCTCTATAGTCTGCTCACCGAGCGAGTTTTGACCTCCGAGGCGTTGCTTCAGCAACTCGACTCGCTCCAGGCCGAGCGCGAAGCCGAAGTCGATAACTGGGTGACGCTTCTTCAGGAGACTGAAGCCTTGAAGACAGTCCACCGTCTCGCATAAAGCCGCGGCAAGAGCATACGTAAGAGGGGTCAGCAGCGTCCATTTCTTCGCTGCTGACCCCTCAATAACAGCGAAGCGTGTGCGCCGCTGTTATCCCCAGATTAGATTGACCCGACATGCAAGCCACTCACCGTCCCCCCCAGGACATGATCCCTGTGGCTTTTTCCCCCAGAAGCATACTAATGGATCTCCAGTAAGAAACAGGTTGATATTCTGTTAAGAATCGATGAAGATCTGGGCCAAAGCGATTGTATCGGTTAAGAAATTTCTTCTATTAATTTACACATTCGACTTTATCTATTATTTCATGAAGAAAGCGCGATTCTCGTCCGCGTACACTCAGCATATAGAGTATATCGGCGGCGCGGGTCATGCCGACATAGCAGAGCATGCGTGTGCGTTCAAGTTCCAGATGTGCTTCCTCGTCATCCTCAGTGTCGTGGGGTATTGGGCGGGGAAAATCGCCTTCGAGCAGGCCCATCAGAAAGACGACAGGAAATTCCAGACCTTTTGCTGAGTGGATAGTCATGACCTTGATCTGTTCTTCGAGTATGTCAAAGTCGGGGTCGCTATGGAGAGCTGCTCGTAGACCATGCAAGACCAGGATATCTTTATGCATGTGGCACGTCTCGTGCTCGCGGTTGAGGATAGCGATATCCGAGGGACGACAGATTTGGGCGCTAATCAGTTTGATGATCTCCCGGCTCACGTAGTCTATTTGCTGGTGACTATTTGGTACATAGAGGAGAACGGGGCGACGGCCAGAGCGGCGGGTCCACTGCGGATCGACATATTCGTTTGCATCTCGCATGAGGCGATTGTTCATAATCAATTGGGAGGCAACTTCGGCGATCTGGCGAGTATTGCGATAGTTGATGCTCAGAGTTGCGGTTCGTCCGCGGGCGCTGATGCCTGCCTGGACCCAGGAGAAGCCGCGGGTATAGAGGGTTTGCGCGGCGTCGCCCAGGATAAACTGTGTGCCGCTGGGGGCGACCAGGCATTGGATGGCGCGTAGGTCGGCTGCTCTAAGATCCTGAGCTTCGTCGACGATGATATCGTCGTAGGTTTGCATGGGGGTTCCAGCGGCGTTCATGCGAAGTACCAGGAGAGCGGCGTCTGCCCAGTCGTGCAGGCCAGCTTTTTCCATGCGTCGTTGGTACGCTTCGTAGACGAGCCAGACGGCTGCACGCTGAGCTGGTCGGAGGGCTGTTTTGCGCCCATAGCGCTTGATAGCTTTATATGCCTCAACGCTGATCAGGTTCAGGCCTTTGAGGATACCCTGGATCTCTTCCTGGAAAAAAGTTTGGTCGCGCTGCAAAACCTGGGCCTTATTGGTAGCTCGTACTTCTTGCAAGGCTTCGCGGAGAAACTGCTGTATTCTGCTCTCTGCATCCTCAGGGATATGCAGTCGGGTCGTGAGAATGTCTTCCATGAGCTGATGAAGGGTTTTAACTTCTAGATTAGTGGGTAATGGACCTATCATCTCTTCGATCAGCGTTTTGGTGGCCGAGGCCAGCGTCGCGTTGAACGTCACTACCAGCACCCGGCGATCCTTTTCTGCCAGATGGATGGCGCGGTAGATGCCGATAGTAGTTTTCCCGCACCCGGCAGTTCCCTTCAGGAGCAGCAGTGGCCCATGATCGAGATCCACATACTTCTGCTGATCCTCTTCAAGCTTGAGCATCAGCTTTTTGATGTGTCCTTTAAAGTAACTTGCCAGGTGATCGAGATGAGCGCGATAGAGTAGCTGTGACGAATCGAAAAGCACCATTTTCATAGTTGGTGAGGTGGCCAGATCCAGTAGATTATCTTTTGCTTCGGGCGAGAGCGTAGGGAGATAAAAGACCTCCTCCAGCGTTTCGGCGTCTTTGACCGCCTTGACCTCAGACTCGCGCACGCCTAACAGACGCAGGTGAGCGTCGCGAAAGTAGGCAAAGTAGTTGATCTCCTGGTTTTCGCTCAGCTCCTCCTGACACGTCTCATGCCAGTTCGAGCGACTGACCTCTGCATCTACTAGCTTGTCTTTGGACAGCGTCTGTTGCTCGCGTGGACACTCCCAGGGGAGAAATTGTGAGGAATGACTAAAATTGAGAAGGTGCGCGTGATCGACAATATCGTGGCCACCGAGATGCCAGAGCACAAGGCTCGGTCCTCTGATCTCATAGAGCAGACGTGTGCCACCGTGTCCGCGATCGATATAACAGTCCCAGATCTGTCCACCCAGTCGCCAGAGTCGATGGGTTTTGAGCGAAGGATAGTGAAGATCCTGGGTCAAGAACTCGATTTTTTGCGCAACAATAGCTTGCTTTGACGCGTGAAGCTGATGAAAAGCTACATCGAACATTTGGGTCATCAACACTTCGATAATAGTATTGAGCATGGTGGTATCTTCCTCTCTTTTATATAGAACCAGGCGTACTCTCTATATTAGTTCACGTGCATATATTATTCAAGTTGGAGCACATATAGATGCCAAAAAAGAGGGAAATTACCGTTAACTAGTATAAAGCTAGGAAATTGGTTGTGAGTAACCGCCTGGTGAGTGTCTGTTCTGCTTGCTGGTTGCGTGTAGTAGGTAGAGGACCTGCCGATCCTCGCGCCACTGCTCTGCGTCTCCGGGTGAGTGAGTGAATTGGGAACTGTGACCCTGGAGCGCGATTCGATCTGCTATTTGAGCAGAAAGGAAATTTCGTATGCGAAGGAAGCGCCATAAACGTCATGGACCGCCTTTTTTATTTATATTGCTTTTAGTACTTGTTATGGCTGGTGTGGTAGGTGTGGCGGGCATAGTCATCAAGACCGCCTCGGCCGGAGCTGTGACTCCTGTTGAAGGTTTGCACGTCTCGGGCAACCAGTTGGTCAACGCCAATGGCAACGTGTTTCGTCCGGTCGGGGTGGATCGTTCTGGGGCCGAGTATGAGTGCGACACGCCCAAGAACGTCAAAGTATTTGATGGACCGACCGATAGCACGGCGATAAACAGTATGTTGAGCTGGGATATTACCTCGGTTCGTCTCCCGCTCAATGAAGACTGCTGGCTGGGCATTAATGGCTATCCAGCGGCTAGCTATAGCGCGGCCTGGTATCGCCGCTCGGTCAGCGATTTTGTTAACGCTTTGACTGCACGCAACCTAGCTGTTATTCTTGATCTGCACTGGAACAGTGCTGCTACCCAGCAAGCTAAGGGTGAGCAACCGATGCCTGACCGCGATCACGCGCCAGCATTCTGGACCTCGGTTGCAAACACCTTCAAGGGTACCTCGTCGGTTATCTTCGATCTCTACAACGAGCCATATACCACCAGTTGGGCTTGCTGGAAAAATGGCAGTACTGCGGCCTATGCGAGGCCCTGCACCGATGTCGGTTTTGCCGTGGCGGGTATGCAGACGCTGGTGAATAGTGTGCGGGCAACCGGGGCGACCAATCCTATCTTGCTCGGTGGGTTGGCCTATGCCAATGATCTGTCGCAATGGCTTCAGTACGAGCCGACCGATGCGGCCCATAACCTGCTCGCTTCGGCCCATATCTATAATTTCGACGCGTGTAATACGCCGGGCTGCTGGGCTTCGGGCATCGGCGCAGTGGCCGCCAAAGTTCCGGTGATTGCCGATGAGATAGGTGAGAACGATTGTGCCGGTGGCTTTATCACTACGGCAATGAAGTGGCTGGATCAGCAAAATATTGGCTACCTGGCCTGGGCCTGGGACACCTACGATTGCCGTCAGTTTCCCGCGCTGATCAATAACTACAGCGGTGCAGCTACGGCCTATGGCGATGGCTTCAGGCGTCACTTGAAATCACTGGCGCTGCGTCCTGACCCAATTACCCAGCTACCTGTGACGACTCCGAGTGTCATGATTACCTTTAAGTGTCTGCATCACCAGAGTACATTTACAGGTGGGATAACTATCGCGAACGCAAGCACGACCAGCTATAGTGGGTGGAAAGTGCAATTTACCTTTACGGGAGCCGCGAAGATTACGAAGATACCGAATGGGAACTATACGCAGAACGGTACTATGATAACCATTACCAATACTGCCGCTGACGCTGACCTCGCTGGTGGGCAGAGCCTTGAACTGACTTTCCAGGGAACGTCGGCCGGTGGTGGTTCATCTGTGGCGGCTGCCTTCCTCTTTAACGGCGCAAGCCTTCCACAGGGGAACAGAGCGTATCCATGCTAGCGGGGACTTTGTCCTATTTATAGGGCGAAAGTACTTCTCCAAAGAGGAAAGATGTGGCAAGGTGTTTTTCAGGCGCATGCGCCTGAAAAACACCTTGTGCATCTGAAACGTTAAAAATCAGGCTTTAAAACTTACGAAGAGCCTCAAAGAGGTTCTCATTATCGGGCATATTGCCTGGAGCATCCTGGATCTCGATATACCTGATGATGCCCTCTTTATCGATGCCAAACAGAGCACGTTCGGGCATACCTGCTGCGTGGCGTACTCCATAGAGATCGACGATCTGGCCCTGTGGATAAAAATCCGAAAGGAGTGAAAAAGAGGTATTCATTGATTTCGCCCAGGCAGTCAGGGCGTGGACGCTGTCCATGCTGACGCTGACGACCTCGCTATCCAGATCGCGGAAGCGCTCAAGTTCTGCTTCATACGAGGGCAATTGAGCGGAACAGACACTACTGAATGCAAAGGGAACGAAGGCCAGAACCACATTTTTGCGACCGCGGAAGTCGCTGAGCCGCCAATCTTCGCGGTTGGCTGTTTTCAGCGTGAAATCGGGAGCAACGTCGCCTACTTTAAGTGTTTGGCTTGTATTACGTGGCATTGTTCTATTGTCCTTCCTGCGTACATACTTTTGTGTAATGAAACCTGGCGTGACTGCCAGAGAAAATAGATCGTCTAGCACATGGACGCTCAGGCTTGAAGTCTGATTGTATATATCACGACAAAACTCGTTCTGCGCGATTCTAACATTCTGGCAAAGATTGTGTCAAATAAAAATGCTGTATATCGAGAGGTTGCGTTAAAATATGTTACAGGACCCGGCTACTTCTGAAGACCATAAGCAGTCAGCTCTGTTCCTGGCCAGGAACCCGCAGCGTATGGGAAGGCGTTTGCGCCTTGCGCACGCCTTGTGGGTATATCTGCCTATCCTGGTGACTGTGGGACTGCTTTTTTGCGGCGCGTCCTGGCAACTTTTCCAGTTTCATACCGATGCTGCTCGCTATCAATGTTACGCGCTGGCTTTCTGGCGGGGGAGTCAGGGGATACATCTTGTGCCGGGCATTCAGTGCGCATTTCTTACGCAGTTTGGCGTCTCTTCCGGGACCTTTGCGGCTTTCCAGGTTGTGCCTTTTGAATATCCGCTCCTGACGCTGAGTCTTTTCTCTCTGCCGTTACTGGTGCCTGTGGCCTATTATCAGGTTGCTTTTGCGCTCTGCATGGCCCTGGCGGCGGTTGGCATCTACTGGCTGTTGCTGCGTTTCGCTTCGCGCCGAGCTGCTCTGGCGTGCGCCTTCTACCTGCTTCTGGGGGCATGGGCGACTGCTGAGGGACGTTTTGATCTGCTTCCGGCTGGTCTGACCCTGCTTTCGCTGATTGCCGCCGAGCGTCGGCGCTGGACGCTGGCTTATCTGGCTTTGTGTTTTGGCTTTCTCTTAAAAATCTATCCGCTACTCTTATTGCCGGCGCTCTTTCTGGCTGAACAGAGTGTAGCCGAGCGCCTGTACCGTCCGGCTGCCTCTCTGACGTTGCGCAGCTTGCCCGTCGAACTCTGGCGTACGCTGCGCGGATGTGGTGGGTGGCGTTGGACAAATGCGCTGCTCTTTCTGAGCGTTGCTCTGGTGGTCAGTGGACTTTTTGCGCTGTGTAATTTTCAGGGTGCGGTGGTCAGTCAGTTGAGTTACTTCGCTACGCGCCCGGTTCAGATTGAAGCGACCGGCAGTGTGCTGGTCTGGCTTGGGACGCTGCTTGGTCACCCGGCCAGCGTGGTCTACAGTTTTGGCTCGATCAATGTGGTCAGCGACCTGGACGGTAAGGTTGCGCTCCTTTCAGAGGTGTGTTTTGTGCTTGGCTATGCGGTGGCGATACTTTGGCAGTGGCGAGGCAAGCTTGATGTGGTCCAGATGTATATCGTGCTACTGCTGATTTTTGTGGTGACAGGCAAGGTATTTAGTCCGCAATATCTTATCTGGTTGATCCCTTTGCTGGCCTATAGCGGCGCGTTTAGTCGACTCTGGTTGTTGCTGTGGGGAGCCATCTCGCTAATGACAACCGGCATCTACCCCTACTTTTATGAGCTGGTGAAGGATGGTCGTCTTGTGCCTTCTCTTCCAGGTTTTATCGAACTGGTGACCCTGCGCGATCTTTTGCTGCTCTTGCTCACCCTGGGTTTGCTCTTTAACTGGTGGCAGTTAAACCGGCGCAGGTCTGATCAGCAGTCTGCCACACCTGGCGACTGACTGGCGGCGCTGGGAGTTGTGGACGAGACGTGAGGTCGGGTGGCGCGAGCATCCTTGTTGGTCTGGTACCAGCGTACGCTTGCTGCGACTCCGTTCAGCAGATCAGAGTGCGGCTCGTAGCCGAGTTCCTGGCGTGCGCGGGCGCAGGAGAAAACCTGATTGTTGCCGGCCAGCGTAATGCCATAAGTAGTGAGCGGTGGAGGCGTAGTTTTGCGCCAGTGCAGCATGATCTCCGCAGTGCGGCCAGCGGCATAGAGTGGCCAGAACGGAACATGGCGCTCAACGGGTGCGACGTTGAGGCAGGCGGCTATCGCGTTAAAATAAGCGGCCTGAGTGACGCGCTGATCATTGACTAGAGTGTAGGCACGACCGGGAGATTGGTTTGCAGCCTCGCCGGCTTTGAGCAGTCCCTGCGCGACATCGCGTACATAGACCAGTGGGAGAATATTCTGACCAGAGCCGAGCAGAAAGCCTCTGCCGGCCTCGATCAGGGCCGCGAAGCGGGCGAAACTCGCCACATCGCCGGGTCCATAGATCCAGCCGGGGCGGACAATGCTCACAGGTGCCTGGCGTTCGCTAACCAGGCGGGCCAGGAGTTGTTCGCCTGCGATCTTGCTGCGGCTATAGGGATTGTCCTCCGCGTGAAAGGGCTGAGTTTCATCGACCAGCCCGTGCAGAAAATGGCCATAGACAGTGATTGAACTGGTATGGACAAAACCTTCAACGCCAGCCGCTAGCGCCGCCTCAACCAGCCTTGCCAGTCCAAGCACATTGACCTCCTGGTAGAGCGCCTCTGGTCCCCAGGGTCCGGTCCGTGCTGCCAGATGATAGACGCGTTGCACGCCATGTACAGCTTGTTGTAAGCTTGATTCCTCGCGCAGATCGCCCGCGATCGACTCGACGGCGGGCCAGCGACGAGCAAAATCGGGTAGCTCGACCGGCAAAAGCAGGGCGCGAACCTCGTCGCCTCGTTCAAGCAGCATCTCGACAAGATGGCTTCCAAGAAAACCGCTTGCCCCGGTGACCAGCACTTTCAATCTCTGTTCCTTTTCTGCTTTGCCTGACTACGCGTCTGCTGCTCGTGAGCCAGCCGTCGTAGTAGCCAAGACGAGTCTTTCTTTAGAGAAACGTAGCCAGAGCTAAAACTGGTCTATCCATTGGATTTGTTTAAGCACTCCAAAATCTACTCAAAATGAACGTATACATATACAAGGTATACGTGATACATTTTGTGTGAGTGAAAAACACCATAATTTGATGGATGTCTTATCGAGTCTTCTGGTCTTTATTCTGATGGAGATGGAAAGGGGAGAGTGATGAAGGAGATAATCCGTAACGTAACCCTGTGGCTGGCGTGGTATATAGCGGAAGAAGAAGCACCTGCAACGCTGCGGCCAGTTCGTTTGAAAATGCTGTATGCGACCTCGGAGCATGAAGCGCGTGCCGAAGTTCAGCGCTGGCTTGAACAACGGGGGCAGACGCTCAACAACCTCGAACGTTTAGAACCTTCACCTTATGGCTTTCAATTTCAAATGAGAGATACCTATCCTGGCTCGGTGACCCTGGCCCAGGAATCAGGCAGGCCCTCCAACAAACGTATCACTGGTCACTGAGATCCACCGCTGAAGCCTATCCTCAGGGCTTGCTTATAGCTTGTGAAACGTACAAGCGAGGAGCCTGGAACGCGACCCCAGGCTCCTCACTTATCTTCCCCACAGAGCATGAAAATGTCATCTGGCAAAGCATCACACATGTCCCCAGGGCTATTTATTTCTCCGCAAGCCTTCTGGCTTGCGACCCCCCCCACCCCAGGGGTTTGGGATCGGGTTGCGAGCGTGGAGGCCGCGGCCTCCACGCTCGCAACCCGATCCGTTGTTCAGAGGGAGAAGCCATACGTCGAGCATTCAATAGCCTTGACATTTCCTCCTCTGGTCTTGACAACTCGTATTTTATCTCTTATACTATAGAC
>DAOTTJ010000175.1:0-14330 GCA_034437695.1 Ktedonobacteraceae bacterium | reverse complement strand
CAGATGTAACTATTCCACATCATTCTGTATCACCGTCTCGTTTATACTGAACAGAGGAAGTATACGCGAAAGTTCTCTACTATAAAATTTTTATCAGGAGTATATTGATGAGATCTGGTCTGACGGAATCTCGCCCTGCGTCCAGTATCAATACTTCTCGTTCGTGGTCCAATATGCAACCACCAACTCCTTCTGTGCAGCAACCACCTGCTACCCCCCGTCGTCAGTGGACCTTTGCGCCTCACGAGGGCTGGCTACCGCTCTTGCTGTTGACGATTGCCGTCGGGACCGTGGTCTATTCTGTCACCGCTGCGATTACAATAAGTCATACCAACGCGCTGTGGACGACGACGATTCTGGGACTGCTCGCTGGCCTGTTCGTCTCGAAAGCCCGCGTCTTTCCGCAGGTCCTCCTGCACCTCGGAGCGTGTATCTCTGGCTACTGGATTGCCATCTTTGCGACTAGTTCGGCGTACCAGATCTCGATGGAGGTCCTGCTGACAGCGTTGCGCTCTATTCTACTGGGCGGGCTTACGCAGGCCGGTTCGCAAAATGGGGATATAGCTTTTCTGTTTTACCTCTCTTTCCTCTGCTTTTTTCTGGGCTACTTCGGTTCCTGGCTGGTCTACCGTGCTCATCTACCCTGGCTGGTCGCACTGGTCTATACCTCTATTATGCTGGTAAATCTCAATTATATCGCCAAACAAGATCTCTCTTTTTTAGTAATTATTCTGGTTGGAGCACTTATTCTGCTGATCGCCCGCGTCCAACTGGCCAGTCAACTTACTCAGTGGAAAAACGACGGTCTGCACACCGATAAACTCTGGTTGCGCACGATGCGCAGCCGCTTTCTAACTATTGCTACGCTGTTCGTCGTGTTGATTTTGCCCCTTAGCTGGCTCCTGCCGGTCGCATCCCAGCCCGTGCAAGGAACTGTCTTATGGCATGCGCTAAATAATGCCTGGACCAATGTCAGTCATGGCCATCTGCCCTCCTTGACCAATCCAGGCAGCCTTTTCAATACCTACGATCCTCCCGCCGATTTCTTTAGCGATCAACTCTCGATCACCGGCAGCGTGAACCTGCCTACTGGTCCCGTGCTCTCTTATACCTCTTCGGATCAGCAGGGACATTACCTGGAAGGCTTTAGCTACGATACCTTTGATGGTCACATCTGGACCTCTCTGACCTCCGGGATCAGTCAATCGTATAGCGCAAATGCGCAGTTGCCAATTGATAACACCGACGCCAGTTATACTCCGCTCACCACGTCTATTACGATTATTCAACCACCAGGTGGCACCAAACATTTTATCTTTGCCCCACCTGCACCGGGCAGTTTTAATGTACCTGTGACACTTTTCACCGATAATACAGGGGACTTTGTCTCAGCCTGGACCCAGACGACCGGGGATCTAAGTCAAAATGAGGCCTATGATGTCAATTCAGAGCTGGTCAACGCGCCGGTTTCTGACATTTCACAGATCCTGCCCCCTACTGCCTCAATCTCTACATGGGCTAGCGATCAAAACTATAGCCCGCTCATGCAGTATTATCTGCAAAAGCCAGACGACCTCTCATCCGAGGTCGCATCGACCGCTCGCCTGTGGACGCAGGGGGCCAGAAGCGCCTACAATATTGTCTCAGACCTGCAAGCCCACCTGAGTAACTCGCAGGAATTCACCTATTCACTCAACAACGATCCGGTACCGTCAAACGTGGACGCAGTCACCTGGCTGCTTCACACGCGCAAAGGTTTCTGTACCTACTACGCCACCGCGATGGTGATTATGGCTCGTCTGCTCGGCATCCCGGCGCGGATGGTCAATGGCTTCAGCCAGGGACACTACGACCCGCTCAAACATCAATGGGTAGTCGATGGCGACGATGCCCATAGCTGGGTCCAGGTCTATTTTCCCAACTATGGCTGGATCAGTTTTGACCCCACACCCGGTTTCTCAACTAGCGGCGTGGTCAGTCCAAACCTCACACCGGCACCTCACACCACGCCCGCACCGGTCGCCAGCTCTCCTACCGCGACTCCTGGCAAATCGACGCCTACGGTACACCAGACATCTACGGCGAACGGCGGTGGCCACACTTCTTCTCCCACCGGAATGGTACCTACCAGCGGCATACTCTTGATAGCCTTCGCGCTCCTGGTGCTCCTCGCTTCGGTGGCAGCTCTCTACCTGGCGATCCTACGCTACCGCAAGACGCAGGAAGGCCGCGCTACAGTTGTAACTATCTACGCACGCCTCTGTCGCATGGCCAGTCTGATCGGCTCACCGCCCGCGCTCTGGCAGACACCCTATGAGTACACGTTCGCGCTGAGCAGACGTTTTCCACAGGCATCTTCCGCACTCCGCCAGCTCGCTGATCTCTTCGTACGCGAACGCTGGGCAGCTATGCCGCCGACTCCAGTCAGCGAGGAGAAACGCGCACTCGATGGTCTCTGGCCACGCCTGCGCAATACTATGCTGCGTGCGCTGCTGACCAGAGACCGCTAGCCAAACAACCGCCTTCTCAGCGTCGGACTCGATAGCTGTGCATATATGGATGTTTCGACGCTCGTTACTCTTCCGTAGCCCTCTCGTCACATTCAGTGAAATACTCATTCTCGTGTGTGGGTTGTGAACAGGTGTGGCTGGACGAGGAGGATGCGCTGCAATGAGTAACGCTAGAGCTTTACTTGACTGTACCTTTGGCTGGGGCCGAACCTGCCGCCTCTATGAAGATTCTATTGAGGTGGCTGGCAAAGCTTATAATCTACACGATCTGACTTCTATTCAACCTACCTACCGCAAGTTATTTGGCATCCCTTCGGCCAGCCTGGAACTCTCGTTTGGCCTGCAACGCCTCACGCTGCGTGGCATTCCCGAACCAGACAAGGTGCGCCTGATCGTCTCGCATCTGCTGACCTACTGCTCGCTCCAGATGGAACCCGAACGCCACTCTTCGCGCTCGCCCCAGGCTCGCGATCTCGCTCGCGCCCAGGCCAGAGCGTGGGAACGCACGCATAAGTTGCCAATCGTCGCCCACTCGCCGCGCAAGGCGCTCATGGACGAGGTCTTCATGGAGGGCGAACTAGAACTTGAAACGCTGCGCATCCCCGTCTCTCTACAACCGGCACCCGTGGAGCCAACGCCCGACCACGACGAGCCAATCCTCTCGCTCGACTCCGACGAGCTACTGGAGGAACTCCCTCACGCCTCCGAACAACCAACCACAACGCTGATCTCAACTATGCTAGAACAATCAGTCCCTGAAATATACCCACCATCTCCCCAGTCCTCGCTGATGCCGCGTCTGCAACCGCCGCTCCGTTCGGTCCACCTGGTTCATCCACAACACAGAGCACTGGACTCTTGCTCAATGCCCGCCATGCCTGTGCTTAAATCGAGCGCACTCCCGATCATCCATGTCCCGGTGCGCCTCCAGCCCGGCGAATGCGCACACTACAGCATCGGCGCAACACTCTGTAGCGACCGCGCCATCAGTTCAAGCCAGACCTCTTTTCAGCCTCTCGACTACGGTCTGCTGATCCTGACAAACCGGCGCATCTTTTATGTTGGCAAGCGCTGCCAGCTCGTCTTGCCGTATATTCACCTCTGGTATGTCTCTCTACTCCATACAGCCATCGCGCTGCACATTGAAGGCCAGTTTCGGCGGATCATCATAGAGGTGGACCACGCCCAGGAATGGGCCAGTCGCATCGATCAGCTCGCGTTCGTCGCCCGCCGCGCCTCGCTCGCGCCCGCCCGCCTGCCAGTCTCCAACGCCTCCGAACTGGGCATGGGCATCACCTTCAAACGCCAGGCGCTCAAGGCCCCTTTCAGACGCAAGGAAGCCTTCGACTACGAGCAGCCCATGCCACGCGCTCAGAAGATTGTAGACGCCAGTACCATCTCGCTGGACGAACCCGACGAGGTCGAACTCCTGAGTGAACAGGCGCATCCTCAACCCACGCTGGCGGCCAGTCAGGCCGAAATCGACGCGTATCAGCAGGAACTCGACGAGATCAAAACTATCCTCCTGCACGCCAGAGGCGGGGCCGACGCCGACGAATTCACTCTATTCCCTCTGGAGAACCTGCCAACCCTGGAGTTTGGTCCAGATCCAGCCAGAGAACCCGCAAGCTATGAGACGACCACGCTGGACAACTATAGGACCACCGCGCTGGAGAACCAGCCCACGCTCGACTTCCCGTCGCCTGCACGCACCGTGATCGAGGCCTATCCGACCGCAGAGCTAGATGTGTTCAAGACCGCGGCGCTGGAAAACCAACCCACCCGCGAATTTACTCTCGTTTCGTCCAATCCAGCGGATGGCCACGCCACCGCGCCGCTGGACGAGGTTGAAACGATAGCACTGCACCCCATACCCGGTGGGGCGCAGTCCGGCCCTCCACCAATCGACGACCAGATACGTGCGGCCTGCGCGGGCATATCCGAGGACGAAACGACCATCTGTCTGCCTAAACGCCATCAGACATATAGCCAGCACCCACTACAACGTGGTCAGACGCGTCGCAAGCTCTCAGAACACGCCGAAGCCGAGGATACAACACCGCGCATCAGGCGGCTGACGCGCAGTCGCATTAAGAAACGTCTGTGATCTGCCCGCCAGCGCTCTCTATAGTCGGACGGCGCTCAGACGTTGCATCGGCAGAGTCAATTGAGAATATACCAGGAAAGGATCGGACGGAAATGCTCGACACACTCATGGTCTTATGGACAAAAAGCTTAGGCACACGCTTCGTGCGCTTCTTACTTATCGTATCTTTGCTACTGGCGGGAGTATGTCTGCTGTTCTTTGGCGCTTCAGTCAGCGGTATCTGGTCGCCCAGCACAGCTTTTACTCCACCCGCACCCGTGATTTCTAATGCCTCTGCCAAGATCTCACTCGCGCCCACACCGACGCAAAGCGCGTATTCCATTCCCGATATCCTGCAAAATCCCACACCTGTGGTTTCACTCCACAAAAAGCACGCAATCGCACCTGCACCAGTTGCAACACCTGCCACGCAGGCCACAGGTTCAACGAGCGCTCCGCTGCCGTCGCCGCGCAGGATATACCACCGTCCAGTCCATACGCCAACGAGCAGGCCAGCCCCTGTGCCAACGGTTGTACCGACCGCCAGCGATCCATCTTTCTGGTTTGACAACGCCAGCCAGTTTCCCCACGCACGCAACAATACGACTGTCGCGGCCCAACGCCTGAAGTACCTGTTCTGGCCGGGAATGCTGGCCGCGAGCGTGATGCTGCTCTGCTGCTCTGCTCTGCTACTCCTGGTTCTCAAGCGCAGAAAGGTCCGCGCCATCACCCCAGCAAAGCCCCTTTGAAGATGGCGGGAACTTTCAAAGGCGAAGGGGCGGCCTCAAACCTGACCAGACGGGGAAAGACTGCGCGGGCCTTCGTCGCTTCTGAGACAAACCAAGTTGGCGTCAGTATGCTGCGAAAAGGGTTCCTGAGAACGCTTTTCTGAGGATGTGCAAACATCAATGTATTGTGTACGACCCCGGTTCCCGACTGAATATCGTCGAGCGTGTGGCCTGGAAAGGCTCCCCACGTAGTGATGCCGAGAGCAAACCCAATACCTCCCCAGTAGTTCAGACCGATCGAGCCATAGCGCAGATCGGCGATTGCGCGTTCGACGGCCTGAGCTACCTGCGGGTCCTTGAGCGTAGCTGGATGCACCAGCAGGGTCGCACTGAGTGTCCCCCAGACGGCCTGATTGGCGAAGGCAACAGCCCGCTCGATATATTCGACGGTACTCGCGCCCGGCAGAGCAGTCTCGCTAAACAGACCACAGAAAGGCTCCCTGGTAAAACAGATATCGTCGCGCTGCCGCGCATCGACATCGGCAATCAAGGTCCAGGGCAGTTCCTGGTCGAGCGGCGTTCCGAACTCCTCAGCATCGGGGTGGGCCGCGACAAAGGCCCGCTGTTGCTCGTGAGCACCGGGATAATAGGCGACACGCAATGGCACCCTGGCCAGCACGGCCCGGATCTCGCGCAACAACTCCTGGCGTTGCAGCCAGTCGGCGTGCTGGATAATCAATCGAGTGGCATTGCAATTAAAGCCCGCGTTATTCGTCAACATGCTGGCAATATGCGTGGCCTGATAGGTCAGGTCGCTCTGGCTCCAGGGACCAGGCACGACAATCACCGGGCTGATGTTGCCCAGTTCGCCCGTAATGCGTTTATGCAACTGCGGCTGCTTCTCGGCTTTACGCTGTTTGCCCGCTTCACCGCCGCCATAGACTATCGCATCAAAGGTTTTGTCCGAACCAGTGATATGGATCTCGTCCACCGCGGGATGATTGCACAGATACTCACCTTCAGCCGCGCCCCCGTAGACAACGCGCAGATAGCCGGACGCGAGCAATTCACCGCACCACTCAGCAAGCAGCGGACCAAGATACGCATTGACTGGATTGGCCTTATAGACCACCACCTGATCTTCCACAAAAAGTCGATAGAGGATATCAAGTGGACCAATGCTCGCGACATTGCCAGCGCCCAGGACCAGGGCCACTTTTCCCTCGTGTTGCTTATCCTGGTAGATCACTCCCTGAGTTGAATGCAGGCTCTCCTGCGTGACCCCTGGCTCCATCCAGACCTCGGCCCGCAGACCAGGGAAAAAGAGTCGATCGTAAACCGTCTGGGGGAAAACCTGAGCTATCACCTGTCCATCGGGTCGCACGCTTACTGGTCCGGGAATCGCCGGATAGCCCTGAGCGGCAATCTTGACCAGCGAGCCGTGCAACTGGCGCAACTCCTTACTCAACGCCCAGGTGCCAGCAGCCCACTCCTCACTCACGGCAGGCGCGTCTGGCGCGATACCCTTCGCCTGAAGAATGGCCGCAACCCAGCGGGGCGCAATCGCAGCAAAGCGACCGATCAAAGTCTCAACAAGCGCAATACGCTCACTGACTGGCACAGCCACCCAGACCTGTTTCTTTTCCTGAAGAACCTGAAGCGCGGCATCCATCTCATCCTGAGTCGAGGGGGCAAAGCCACTCGTGATAGCGGGGAACTGGATTGAACCGTGGCGAGTCTCGATACTCATAGTCGTTGCCTTTCAATTAGCGATCGCACTGCTTCTTCCGTCTCTGCTCCGAAACGCCTTGTGAACCTGGACTCAGGCAGCTCTATCACCTCAACTGTACCGCGCAACCGTTCGCCCCTGACCCCTGCGGGTCCCGTTTCTATTATATCACTCCAGACCTAATAGAGATTTTCTTTTTGGAGCGAAGTCGCCCCGCTCCAAAGAGTAAAAGATGCAGCCCTCTGTTTTTCAAGCGTATGCACTTAAAAAACAGAGGGCTGCATCTGAAGCAAGGAGGGGTCGCAAGCCAGAGGCTTGTAAAAATCCCCTCTTGACATTTGCGCACTAAACTAGCTATAATCCTACTGATAAGAATATCTACCCTTGCGGGGGTAGCAGAACTGGATTTGATTAAAATGCTCAGCAAGCAAAAAAACGTACAATATAGCTTTAGCTATTGGTTTAGCCCTCCAGCATGACGGTGGGCCATTTTGGCTGAGCAAAAAATCCACCAGCATGCTGGACAAGCAGAGGAATTGACCTCTGCTTTTTTGTTTGTCTGAAACTTGCACTCGTAGGAAGGAACATACTCATGATTATCGTAGTTCATGGTCAAGCCAGAAGTGATGAGAGAGCACAGCTTATAGAACTCCTGGGGCGTATGCTCGGCACGTTGCGTCCCCTGACAGTTACGCGTTTGCACGAACAAGAGGTGATTACGCTGGATAGCGATATCCTCGACGCACAGGCGCTGGCGTCGCTCAAGCAGCAGCCGGCAGTTAAAGATATCGTGCTAGTCAAAACGCCCTACAAGCTGGTCAGTCGCGTTTTCCAACAGGCTAACACTGTTGTGCATGTAGGCAGTGAGCAGAGCGTTGCCATCGGCGGTGGGATGCCTGTAGTCATAGCGGGTCCTTGCGCGGTTGAGAACCGTGAACAGTTGGTGCTCACCGCGCGAGGCGTCAAGGCAGCCGGGGCGCAGATCTTGCGCGGGGGCGCGTTCAAGCCACGCACTTCACCATACCAGTTCCAGGGTCTGGGCCTTGAAGGCCTTGAACTTCTGGCCGAGGCTCGCGAAATTACCGGTCTGCCAGTGATTACCGAAGTGATGGAACCGGCGCTGGTGGAGACCGTAGCCGAATATGCCGACATCTTGCAGATCGGCGCACGTAATATGCAGAACTACCCTCTCTTGTTGGCTGCCGGTCGCCACAGCAAAGGCCGTCCCGTGATGCTCAAGCGTGGATTATCCGCGACGATTGAGGAATGGCTGCTGGCCGCAGAGTATATCGTGGCAGCCGGCAACCCCAACGTGATTCTATGCGAGCGCGGTGTACGCAGCTTCGATCCGCAGACGCGCAACATACTCGACCTGGCGTGTATCCCTCTACTTCAGCAGTTGACCCATCTGCCGGTCCTTGTCGATCCCAGCCATGCTACCGGACGCCGCGAGCTGGTCGGACCAATGTCGCGGGCGGCCATCGCCGCTGGTGCTGCTGGACTGATCCTGGAAGTCCATCCAAACCCGAGCGTCGCGCTCTGCGATGGAAAACAGTCGATCACGCCCGCAGAACTCCAGACGATCGTGCGCGAAACACGGATGTTGGCCGAGATGTTGACCAACACATTCGCTATTGAGCAGATAGCCTGATATTATCCAGAAGCCTTTAAGGCTTTTTTTTCTGGCAGTAATCCGGCAAGAGCAACGTCTCCCGATTACCCCGCCTTGCTGCTACTGAGAGTGAAAGATGCTCACCTTCTATAGAACAAACAGACGGCTGGAAGACCCTTTATCATGCGCTTCCAGCCATCTCTCTCAATGAATTCTCAGCCTCTTTTGAGAGAAAAGCCGCTATGCCGGAGACGAAAGCTTGTGTCGGAACACGTGGCGCTCCTGAAAATCTTCTCTCTCGGCCTTGATTCCTCTTCGCTGCACTGATACAATGCAGATAGACAGATCTCACCTGACAATATAGTGCTCTTTTGCAGGCATCGCTGCCAGAAAAGATGCATAACAGGCTTCTCGTTCTTTATTTATGTGCAGCGATATGAGGAATGTGGTCAGCGTAAACTGTTCTTCTATTTACATCGTCATTTTACGGAAATGGTAGTGTACCATGCTCAAGCAGAGCGGCGGGGCAGGTCCCTGGATCGTTGAAAGCGACCAGCAAACAGACACGTTCATTTCTACGCCCATCGATGGTTATGTAGGGATGCGCCTCTGTTCTGTACGTTCTCAGGAAGCGCAGTTGGGTGCTATACCTAATCAGAACTACGCCCGTGTAGTTTTTGCTGCGCAAGGGTCGGCCTTGAGTTTCTGTGTCTGTGATGGGCTTGACGATTCGTACCTGGGATATTTCGCAGCCAGGTATCTGGCGACGCGCCTGACCGACTTTCTGCTGGCTTTACCTGGCGTTCCTCGCGATCCACGTAAAACGGCTATCGGATTGCGTAAACAACTCAAGATATGGGCGGTGGAAGCGCAGATTGAACTGGATTCGCTGGGTTTCCCACTCTCTCTCCCCGAGACAGACCGCCAGATACTCGCAGACAAAAACCAGCAGTACGGGAGCGCTACCGTCTTTTTCTGTGGGCGCATCGACTATGGAGTAACTACACGCACGCCGCAGGCTATTCCGGCGCTGCTCTGCTGGATGGGCCATGTCACTGCCCGCGTCTTTGCCTCGCCCGGCTCGTGTCAACTGTTGGGCGACGGGGATAGCGAGGGCAATTGCTGGTCAACTCTGCTGGGTCAACAGGGCATTCTGACCATTCGCGTCAGTTCGTTGAGTCGCGGCGAACCGCTGATCATCCATACCGGGGGACTCGACGCGCTGGGTCATCAACTGGCGCAACTCGACGACCAGCAACTGCCTATGCGCATTCGGCAGATCCTGCACATGCCCATCCACGAGAATATGACCGTGCTCGACCTGCGCTGGGGAGATGTCGGACGAACCTGAACGACCGCTCGCGATAGCAATTCTTTGCTGAAAGAAAGGCAGGCGCACAATGGCTGTGCTCTATAATATCAACGCTCCAGGCGATTGGGGCAGTGTACAAACAAGCGCTCAGATACAATCGACGACAGAGACGCTTGCTATGCTCGACGGCTGTAAGCTTTTTCTGCGCGGTTGGCAGACCGACAGTCAGGATGTGCTTTTGCTGCTCCACGGTCTGGGAGCGCATAGCGGCTGGTTTATCGATATGGGCAATACCCTGGCCGCACATGGCCTGACGGTCTATACCGTTGACCACCGCGGCTTTGGGCGCTCTGAAGGTCTGCCCGGCCACGTCGAACGCGCCAGCCACTATATTTCGGATCTGGCGCGGGTGATCACCGAACTTCGCGCACGCCATAGCACCGCCAGTCAACGCACACGCTTCTACATTCTGGGACACAGTATGGGCGGGATCTTCGCCACGTATCTGGCTTCACAACACAGTGAAACGCTTGATGGGGTGATCTTTCTCAATCCCTGGGTTGCCGATAGTACAAAGGTGCCTGTCGCTATGACCCTGGGGATTCTCGGCGGCGGTCTAGTACGTTCGCGGCGGCTCTGGCGCAATCCAGCCAGCCTCGAACAGATGACCACCAACCCGGAAGCGCTCAAAATGCTCGAGACAGATCCTTACTGGCGGCGCGATCTGACCGCAAACTTCTTTGTCCAACTCTTGCGTATGCGCTTGCAGGTCCTCCGCCTGGCCAGAACGATTACTATCCCCACGCTGGTATTACAGGCCGAGCAGGATAAATCGGTTGTGGCCGCTGCCTCGCGCAAACTCTATGATGCCCTGGCCAGTCTCGATAAAACCTGGAAAACGTATCCTGACTACGCTCACGACACCGAACTGGAGGCGAACCGTGCGCAGTTGGATCAGGATATCATCGACTGGATTCAAGGACACGCCAGACCGCTATAAAAGAAAGAGAGAGGTTATGGCCGCTGGCACCCGAGAGGGAGTTGTCGCCAGGCATCACCTGGCAATCCAAGATTTGACCGAGCTACAACGCCTGGTCGCGCTCTGCAAGACCCACGACGAGCTGCTCCTGCGGCTCGACTATAATATGCTGGATATACCTATGTTGCCGACAAATGATCTGTTCTTTTTCTATGTCGCGGGTCAGCTTGTTGGTTGCCTGCTGCTAGATCGCTATCACAGCGATATCAAAGAGGTCAATGGTCTGGTTCATCCTGCATTTCGTCGCCGAGGAATTTTTCGTCAACTCTTCCTGGCGGCACATAAGGAGTGTCTGAGCCGGGGCATTCACCGCATGCTGCTCACCTGCGAAACCACCTCGCTTGCGGGTCAGGCCTTTATCCACTCGATCGGCGGTGGGCGCGAATTTGCCGAGTATAGGATGCTCCTACAAAACTTTCAACCGCCAGTGTGGTCTGATTCGCGCCTACTTTTTCGTCAGGCGGTGGTAAGCGACCTGGACAATCTGGCATTTATCCTGGCCGACGATTTTGCCCAGAGCAAGGAAAGTGCCTACCAGCACGTTCTGCGAGCCTGGGAGCGTCCAAATCAGCGCTTCTATATCGCCTTCTACGAGGAGACACCTGTAGGAACCCTGCGGATTGAAGAGACGCCGGAGGAGGCGGGTATCTACGGTTTTTTTGTCCGTCCCGAATATCGCGGGCGCGGCTATGGACGGCAGATCCTCAGCACAGCCATCGCCACCGTACGCAAGAGCAGTCAACGGCCACTGATGCTGGAGGTCGATACCAACAACTTCACCGCCTTACAGCTCTATCGCTCACTCGGCTTTGTGATCGAGCGCACCTACGAATACTATAGCCTCACGCTGACCTGAGCAGACACGCCTCGCCGCCCAACTGACGAGGAAGGGCGCATGACACATGCCATGCGCCCTTCCTTGCTTTTACTATTGCGGCTCTTTGGAGCGCTCTTTAGCCATCGAGTGTACTGATGTCACCAACCGGCTCGCCCAGTTCGCGGGCGCGAATCACACGGCGCATGATCTTGCCCGAGCGCGTTTTGGGGAGCGCGTTGACAAACTCAATTTCGTCGGGAACGGCGAGGGGACCGACCATCGCACGCACGTGGAGTTTGAGTTCTTTGGCCAGCTCGTCGTTCGCATCAAAGCCTGTCTTGACTATCACAAAGACTTTGACGTGCTCACCTTTGACTTCGTCAGGCTTGCCAATTGCAGCCGCTTCGGCGATAGAGGGATGACTGACCAGACTCGATTCAATCTCCATCGATCCCAGGCGGTGACCGCTGACCTTGATCACGTCGTCGACGCGGCCCTGGATGCGGAAGTACCCCAGACTATCGCGGGTCGCAGCGTCACCGGCAAAGTATACATCGGGCAGGGTATTCCAATAGGTCTCGTAGCGAGCGGGATCGCCGTAAATCGTGCGCATCTGCGAAGGCCAGGGATGGCGAACCACCAGGAAACCGCCCTTGTCAGAACCAACCGATTTACCATCTTTATCGACCACATCGGCCTCAATGGTTGGCAAAGGACGCGTCGCGCTGCCGGGCTTGGCGGGGATCATCAGCGTGGGAGTAATCAGGATACTGCCCGTCTCGGTCTGCCACCATGTATCGACGATCGGCACATGATTGCCACCGGCATTTTTACGGTACCAGATCCAGGCCTCTGGATTGATCGGCTCGCCGACCGTCCCAAGCAGGCGCAGGGTAGTCAAATCGTGCTTTGCCGGCCACTCCTCGCCAAAGCGCATCAGACCGCGAATAGCCGTCGGGGAGGTATAGAGCACGGTTACTTTATAGCGCTCGATCACGCTCCAGATGCGGTCCGGCTGTGGATACGTCGGTGTACTTTCAAACATCACGCTACTTGCGCCGGTCATCAGGGGTCCATAGACGATATAGCTGTGGCCGGTGACCCAGCCGATGTCGGCCGCGCACCAGTAGACATCGTTGGGTTTGATGTCAAAGACAAATTTTGTGGTCATATACACGCCCACGCTATAGCCGCCGTGGACATGGACCACGCCTTTGGGCCGCCCGGTGCTTCCGCTGGTATAGAGGATATACAACATATCCTCGCTATCCATCTCCTCGCAAGGGACGACCGTATCTTCTGGCACGTCTTCCAGCAAGTCCTCCAGGTAGACATCGCGTCCAGCCTGCATAGGAATATCCAGTCCCAGGCGGTTGACCACCACGGTATGTTCGATCGACGGGGTATCGCTTACTGCTTCGTCGGTAATCTTTTTTAGCTCGATCAGCTTGCCGCCGCGATAGTTGCCGTCTGCGGTAATCACTACCTTCGCCTGAGCGTCGTTGATGCGACCACTGAGCGCGGGAGCCGCGAAACCACCGAAGATCACCGTGTGAATAGCGCCCAGGCGCGTCACTGCCAGCAGAGCTGCGGCCAGTTCGGGGATCATCGGCATATAGATTGCCACGCGATCGCCCTTGCCCACACCCAGGTTTTGCAGTCCCTTCGCAAAGCGGTTGACCAGCACATAGAGGTCTTTATACGTCAGAGTGCGGGTAGTTGCGCCGTCGTCGCTCTCCCAGTAATAGGCCACCTTATCCCAGGTAGGCGTCCCTTGATGGCGGTCCAGAGCATTATAGACAATATTCGTTTTGCCACCGGAAAACCACTTAAAGAACGGGCGAGTCGTCCATTCAAAGGTCGTATGCCACGGCTCAAACCAGTGGAGTTCCTTCGCCATATCGTCCCAAAACTCAAAACGGTTCTGCAACGACCACTGATAGAAATCTTCGTAGTTTTCGAAACCCTTCGAGCGCATATAGGCCAGCAGGTTCGAATTCTCTTTCATCTCTTCAGGTGGCTCAAAAAGGCGATTCTCAACGAGAATCGTATCAGTGTCCTCAAAACGGAGATTGTTGCTCATCTTTGATTCCTCTCTACCGGTTAAGGTGATCCTTGCTTTTGCGCAAAAACAGATGCATCACTGAAAAAAGAACATAAATAACTCTGGATAGTGGCTACAGGCGCATGCAGAACAGATGCTCTGCGCAGAGTGCAACGAGTAGAAGGACCTCGCTCGCAGGTGGTGCCAGATAGTCAGGCGTCTGCCTGAGAATGCACTGGAAGTACAATAAGATCGTATGATGATCAGGAGAATCGTACCATACTCACCAGGGAGCGTCAAGAGGATTTGGTGTAGCTGCCAGGGCTATTCAATTCTCCGCAAGCCAGAGGCTTGCGACCCCCCACCTCGGGGTTTTGGGATCGGGCTGCGAGCGTGGAGCCGCGGCTCCACGCTCGCAGCCCGATCCCAAAACCCCGAGGTGGGGGGTCGCAA
>DAOTTJ010000174.1:0-5860 GCA_034437695.1 Ktedonobacteraceae bacterium | reverse complement strand
CTTGAAGGTATCGAACGAGTACTGGCCATCCTCTTCTGAGGCGACCGTCGAGAGGTAGCCCAGGAAACCACCGGCAAAGGCATCGCCTGCGCCCGTTGGATCGGACACATCTTCCAGCGGATACGTCGGTGCGCTGAAGTATTGTCCATCTCTGCTGAAGAGCAATGCGCCATAGCTTCCCTGTTTCACAATTAAGTAGCGCAGGCCCAGCGCAAAGAGGTCGCGTACGCCTTTGCGTATGCTGGAATTGCCCGTATACTGGCGCACTTCCTCCTCGCTAAGCAGCAGGATATCTACCTGCTTGATCACCTCGGTCAGTTGCTCTTTCGCGGTAGTTATCCAGAGTTCCATCGTATCCAGCACGGTCAGGTGCGAGTGCGGAGCCGCCTGAAGTACCTCTAACTGAAGCTTAGGCTGAATATTGGCCAGAAATAACAGATCGCTCTCAATGTATGCTGGCGGGAGAAGCGGATGAAAACCGGCATAGACTCCCAGTTGTGTATCCAGCGTATCACGAGCATTCATATCTGTATGGTAGCGGGCAACCCAGCGAAAGGTCTTGCCCTCGCAGATCTGCAAACCTGTAAGATCGATAGGACGACTCTGCCAGAAGTCGAGAAATTCGCGCGGAAAATCAGTTCCCACGACCGCGACCAGGTTTACCCGGTCATAGAGAGCGGCTGCGGTAGAAAAATAGGAGGCCGCGCCCCCGAGTACTTCTGTAACTTTTCCAAAGGGAGTTTCGATCGTATCGAGCGCAACTGAACCGACGACCAGAATGGACAAGGTTTCCACCCTCGCTTTCAATACTTTTTGGTAGCTTCAGGCTAAACTAAGTGTAGTGCGTTTGCTTGCCGGACAATTACAGAGGAGGTATCTCTGCCACTTTCCCGCCAGCAACGTATAGAAGTAAAACTATGTGCCAGGTCCTTGCTTGTACAGCGTTTGGATCGATCTTCCTGGTAGATGGTTGGATCGATCAGACGGTTCAGACCCGGCGTTCGCTAGATGGGCGTTGCGTCACTGAGATGTTCGATTACGCCATCAAGGAAAGCCAGCGTATTGCCGAACTTCTCCCGCGCCAACTCACGGGCAGGGACTGTATTGAGCGACTGAAAGAGTTCGACGAAACGCTCCTCAATGTGGCGTAGAATTGCGCCGAGCACCTCGCCGTTGACTGCGCGATTGGGGTAGCGTGCGCCAAATTCGATCAGAGAAGTCACCACCGCCAGACCGCTCAGGCGACCCAGCTTGTCGGCGTCGTAGATGATCCGCGCTTCCAGGGGCAGCGTATGACGCTCTGCGTCGGGCAGGACCACGGTATGGTTTTGTAGAATAAGCTCTACTTTGCTCACCATCTCTTCCGCCACCTCGCGCTGCCGCAGAAACTCGACAGCCATTTCAGCCGATTTCAACTGGTGATCTTGGAAACCAAACTCAATGGTTGAAATATTGTGGAGATAAGCAGCGAGCACCAGACTATCCATGTCCAGGTTGGCTGCCTCCTCACCCTGATCCTCCAGTTCGAGGGCCAGCATCTGACACGTTGCCACGACGGCGCTGATATAGTGGAATCCCTCTTTTCCCATCACCGTCTCGGCGTATTCCACGACAGCCTGTACGACTTCGGACTCCATCGCTATTAAACCCCTTCAAATTGATGATAGCCCGCACACAGTGCTGGCAGGGACTCTATATACGGGGGTCTGGCCACACCTGCTTCGGTAATCACTGCGGTGATATAGGTCTGAGGCGTGACATCAAAGGCAGGGTTTGCAGCGTGAATGCCGATGGGCGCAACTACGACGCCTCCAAAGGAGGTGACTTCGGATGGATCACGCTGCTCAATCGGGATCTGCTCGCCGGATGACAGCGTCAGATCGATGGTTGAACGTGGCGCGACCACATAGAAAGGAATACCGTGGGTGTGCGCCAGGATTGCCAGTCCGTACGTGCCAATTTTATTCGCCACGTCGCCGTTACGCGCTATGCGATCGGCTCCGACAAAGACCCCTGTAATCCCTCCATGTCGCATAAAATGTGCAGCCATATTGTCGGTAATCAGCGTCAGTGGGATGCCTGCCTGCTGCAATTCCCAGGCGGTCAACCGCGCTCCCTGGAGCACTGGCCGCGTCTCATCCACAAAAACGTGGATCTGCTTGCCGCTCTGATGTGCCACATAGAAGGGGGCCAGCGCGGTACCTATGCCACCAGTGGCCAGTGAGCCTGCGTTACAGTGGGTCAACACCGTCGCATCCTGCGCGATAAGTTCGGCCCCATAGCGTCCCATCGCCAGGCACGCGGCCATATCCTCGTCGGCTATGGCCTGCGCCTCATGCTTGAGGGCAGCAGTCAACACAGCGAGCGTTGCCTGAGCGGCCAGCAGCTCCCCGGCGCGTTTCAACATGCGCTCAATCGCCCAGAACAGATTGACCGCCGTCGGACGCGTCTGACGCAGCAGTTCAGCTACAGAGTTCAGATGGGAACGGATCTCTGTCGCTGAAAAAACTGCCGCCTCGGCACTGCACCCATACTGCGCCAGCGCCAGCGCCATGCCAAAGGCCGCAGTGACGCCGATCGCGGGTGCACCGCGAACCTTTAACGAGCGAATCGCTGCCGCCACCTCTTCCTCGTGGCGTAGCATCAGGTAAACCACCTCGTGCGGAAGCTTTGATTGGTCTAGCAGGCAGACGGCGCTCCCTGCCTCGTCTTCTTCCCAGTATACGGTGGGTGTGGCATTGGGAAGTGGCGCTTCAGCAACCATGTTTTGTATCCTTCTAGATCAGGTTTTCTTCATAGAAGCATCCCGTTCGACCAATTGTATCATACGACAAGGACCCACAGCAGAGTCGATTTCCCCCCAAATAGTACTAACTTATGGCTCTGTCATTTCAGGGTGTCGCGTAAATATGCTACCATGTGAACAATGAATCATGCTACTGCCGTAATTTAGATCGCATCAGAATGTTACTGAAAGCGTTGATTGTCCGTTCCACTACACAGAAGGATGAAAAGCCTTTCCAACGTACCTCGCGCTGGCCATCTGGCTGGTCGTGGGCTATGGAGCCGGAAAGGTGGCCCGCCTATCTCCTGCATGGAACGGACAGGTTGATAGCTCTAGCCACCGGAAGGGACGTAGCGCATGGCCAGGGTGGAAACCAGGGAAAATACCTGGTCCTTTGAGCAAATTTACGACGAGTATAAGACACCCATCTATAATTATGTCTATCACCTGGTAGGAGATCGCGAACAGGCAGACGACCTGACACAGGATACCTTCTTGAAGGCGTTTCGTGCGCTTCCCAAGATGGATGCTAACCTCAAGCTGTCGGCCTGGCTCTATCGTATTGCTACAAACACTGCGTACGATGCGCTACGTCGCCGCAAACTGATTGCCTGGCTTCCCTGGCAGGATCTCGATCACGAGCCAGCCGACGCAGAGAGCGCTGACCCCCAGGAGATTTATGGAACAACCGAGTTGGTGCGGGCTGCTCTCAGGCGCATGCCGCAACAATATCGTGCTGCTCTCCTCCTGTATACTCAGGAGGGCTTCTCATATAGTGAGATCGCTCATACGCTTAATATTGCGGAGAGCGGTGTCAAGATGTATCTCTCGCGGGCGCGACAATCGTTTCGTGAACATTATCGAGCATTGGAACAAGGAGGCACCAAATGAATTGCGAGCAGGTCGAGGAGGGTTTAAGTGCCTACCTTGACAATATGCTCGCTTCCCAGGAACGTCGGGATATCGCTATTCATTTGCAAGCTTGCACTCGTTGTATGATGTCGCTGGCTGAGTTACGACAAAATGATATTTTGCTTGCTCAGCTTCCTCGCGTTTCACCTCGCCCGGCTGTCTACGCAAGGATCTTTTCTTCTGCCGAAATACTTGAGCTTATTGATCAGTTTACGCCTCCCTTCGAGCGCAAATGCCCACAGACCCACTCTGTCTTACCCAGACAGTTGAGCGCCCGCGAGGCATATCTCTTGCCCCACCTGACCTCGCTGCCCGGTGGACGCCATCCTCTCAAACCTACGGTGGAGGTTCCCGCAACTCCCCCTACGATGATCTTACACCCCGGCTCATCTCCCTCTGCTGTACGCCAGCAAGCTTTGCGCTTCCCTTTGAAAGTTGTAGTTGCCGCTCTGCTTATTTTCACTCTTTGCGTCTCAGGCCTGACCCTCTACCATACGTCGACAACGGCCAGTGTGGCCTCTGTCAGGACGATTACTTCCCCCGCTTCTGGACCCAGCAGCGGTGAGCATCTGGCGGCGGGTACGCGTTTTGTGTTTTTGCACTCCGGTGCTCTGTGGAGCACTTTGCTCAAGGCCCAACTTCACCAGCCCGCAAGACTGACCCCGACCAATGTGACTGTCGACGCTGGCTGGGTTGTCAGTCCAACTCTGGCTGGCCATAATGCGGGTGGCATGCTGGCTTATGTCGATCTGCACGGTGCCTCGATACACGTTATTCGCAGCGATGGTCAACAGGATACGCTCGTCAATCAACCGCTGCTTCCACCACATACCATGCCCTCTTCTCTCTGGAAAACACCGCTCGGTCAGACTATTTTGAGTAGCTTGACCTGGTCCAGGGACGGAAATCTACTCGCCTTTGTCGCTTCTCCAACTGACGATGGACAGACCGCTCTCTATCTCTATTCGCTGCTGACTACAAGGGTCGAGCGTATCCAACCAGACCTGTCAGGCAGCGTTTCTCACCTGGCGTGGTCGCCGGATAGCACGCGGCTGGCGTTTGAGGTCTCCGTAAGTGGCGTGGTGAATATTCTCGACTACAATATACAGAGCCAGGGCATGCTCGACCTGACCAATCTACCCGCTTCGCAGGGCTTCGCGAGCCGCCAGATCCTCAGTCTGCATTGGCTGCCCGATGGAAACGCGCCAGCACTCACCTGGAGTCTCGGTACGGTTGGACTGACTACTAGCCTGTGGATACACCGCGTCGGCCAGGCAGGCACCTTTGTCCCTCAGGCGCTCTTGCAAGGCACGTATATTCAGGCGCTCTATAGTCCGCAGGGCGCAGGCGGGATTGGAAGCTGGCTAGTCGTCGACTCGCTCAATGGTCAGGCCGGCGATATCTCACGCCTCGACCTCACGCGTGGCGCGAAGCTCGTGCGTTTGAGTCAGGGCAAACAGGTCAGCCTCGCCTACTGGTCACCCACAGGTACCTCTGTCTTCTATCTGGACCAGCAGACAGACGGCATTGGCCACGGCTATATCGTCAACCTGGCAAACGGGAGCACCTTCCTGGTCGATAGCCAGATCACCTCTCGCCCCTCCCCTGCCTGGTCCGCCGACGGTCGACAGCTCGCCTATACCTCCGGTGCGCGTGTAACCGTTGTCGATGTGCAGCAGGCGAAGCAGACCGCCCGCTGCGAACTTCCCACCCCGGCAAACGATCTCTCCTGGTCGCCCGCGACTCCTTCGCAATTGCTTATCTCTTTCGGCACAGGTATGTATCTACTCGATACGACTCGCAATACGACCCAAAAACTCAACCAGCCAGCAACCTCTAATCCAGTCCAGTGGATGCAGATCTCTTAGCCTCAGCCTGCGTTTTCTTTTTCTCTCTCCCGATATGAGCGTATAGAGAGTATATAGATAAACTATAATGTTCACGCGATATTCACAGCTTTCTCTGAATTCTTAGCGATAAATTAATACATATAATCGCAAAAAAAGTTATAGTGAAGTATGTCATTGCTATCTTCTAACCCCTTGCGCAAGCGTTTTTGTGGATATCCGTCATGAATAGAGAAAGAGCCACCTTGAGGGAGATTTTGGGTTTAAGTGTTTTGGAGGAAAATTATGCCTGATATGATTTCAACTGAACCGTTAG
>DAOTTJ010000173.1:0-7648 GCA_034437695.1 Ktedonobacteraceae bacterium | reverse complement strand
AGTGGCGACTGGCATGCTTATCGTCACCACCGCTCTTATTCAGCAATCATCCTCGCTTGCCCAGTCAGTCAAGTTTCTTTTAAGTCCTGCGGGAGCGCACCAGATTCAGGCGGTGACAGACTTTCTGGGTACACTTGGTATTACCACAGAACAGATTGCTCAGTTCAAAAATCAGTGGCTTTCTCAGTCCCTCAACACACTTTCCGGGCTTCTTCCATTCCTGACAGTGCTGTTTAGCAATCTCATCAACCTCCTGGTTGTGATCACCCTCAGCGTTTATTTCGTCATTGACGGCCCTCGCATCCTCGGCTGGCTGACTCATAAAACGCCGGTAAAGCAGCGAGATATCATTACCTTCCTGCTGCACGCACTCGCTCAAAGCCTGGGAGGGTACTTCCGCGGTTCATTGGTGATCGCTTTTATTGGTGCGATATGTGTCGGTGTTGTACTCACCCTGTTACACGTTCCATACGCGGCCTTGCTGGGAGCTCTTTTCTTTCTGTTCTACTTTGTGCCGGTGATAGGTGGCTATATCACCGAAGTTCTCTGTATCCTGGCGGCCTTACCACAGGGATTGATCACGATACTGATTGTAGCCATTTTTATGACACTCTTTCAGGGGGTCGTGATTGGACAAATTCTTTCACCGCGCATTTTCAGTAAGACCGTTGGCTTGCATCCCATTGTCGCGCTTTTCGCGCTTTTTGCTGGCGCTGAACTCTTTGGCGTGCTGGGGGGCTTCTTTGCGGTACCTGTGGCTGGTGTGCTTCAGCAAATCATTGTAGCCCTCTGGCGGCGCTGGGAGAACAACCATCCCGAACAATTTCCCATAGAAGAGGCTGCATAAGACTTCTTCTTTGCGTGGCCCAGGCTTTTTGACATCCATAAACACGTCTTCTTTCACGCACACATGCTACGCTTCAGATGAATCTTTTGGAACAGAAGAACCCTTTCTTTGTACAGTCGACCTTGATGTTCGTCTCTGACCTGTTCGCGGTCTCTGTTCCTATCATTCGCTTTGCCTTTCCTCCACCGGAAAGCGCACATCTGGTCGCTGTTATGTGGAAAAATCTGCCAGTGGGTTTATCCTGGTAGAGAAAAGCGAGGTAAAAATGTTCAAAGTCCTGAAAAAAGCCTTAAAGATCCTCGGTCCAGGCATCATCACTGGTGCTTTGGACGACGATCCATCTGGTATCGCAACCTATGCTCAAGCAGGTACACAGTTTGGCTACGGGCAACTCTGACCGCTCTTTATCTGCTGCCGCTCCTGTTTGGAGTTTCAGCGGTAATCAATGGTGTGGTGGCAGTTCCCCTGATTGTAATCATTGCCCTGATTGCCAGAAACAAAACCATCATGGGAGAGTATAAAAGCGGCTGGCAGTCAAACCTGCTGGTATGGCTCACTTTTCTTGGCATAGGAACTGCTCCCATCAGCATAGTTGCCACTTTTGTCCATCTCTAACGTCAGAAGGAACGCTCTGGCGTGACCGCATAGCAAGGAGGAGCAAGCACAATGGCAAATCAGCAGCAACTGGATTTTCTGAGACAGGGCATTATAGAGGCCTGGAATAGATAGAGGCTGGACTATCCTGATACGCGGCCTGACCTTCAGGCGGTTGGCCTGGCCCAGGCAAACCTGGGCGGCGTGGACCTCACCAGGGCCGATCTTACCAATGCTGACCTGAGCGAGGCAGACTTGAACAACGCCAACTTGAGCGGAGCGAAACTGGTAGGCTGGGAGGAGCGATCTGTATTGCTCGCTGCATCGGGTCGTTTCTTTACTCCCTCCCCATTCTCGCTCGATAGTTATCGTGTACTCCTTTAATCAACTAAGCTTTGGAGAAATTGCTCGTATGCTTGGATGCCAGTATCAACCGTCAAGACCTACTTCTACCGCTTTCTGCCGCATTTACGCCGAGCACTGGTTGGCGATCTCCATAATTCACCAGGCTCTAAAAGCGTGTAACACTCTACTCGTTCCGGGCGGTGTGGCTCTGCCTGAGCGTAGCTACTACGCGGAACGAAAGGGTGGTCGCGGTGACTTCCCAAGAATCTTCTTGGCGAGGAAAACTGTCGAACTGTCTACACAATACTAGCGTGGCTAGAGAGTCGTCCTGAGTGGTACGAATAAAGAAGGCTCTCCAACCTTAAAGGTCAACCCTGCGGTTACATTAGCACAAGCATCGCGTGCTCCCGAGAAAAGAAGCACACGATGCTTTTCGACAAAAGGTCGGTCAGGCGACTGGTAGTGCTACATGCCTGGAAAGACCACGGGCATGACGTGATACTGCATCTTGAGCGCGATAATTCGCGCCACAGACTCATCGATGCGTGCGCGAGTCAGTTGGCCGTTCTGGACTGCCTGTTTGACGGCGTCGAAGACTGCCTGGGCCTGTCCGAGGCCATCTGCGCCCAGGAGCATATCGGCTCCGGCCTGGAGAGCCATGACTGCGGCGGTGGGTACGCTCCAGGTATCGGTGATGCCTTTCATCCAGAGTGCATCGGTGGCGATCACGCCATCGTAGCCTATTTCCCGGCGCAGGATTGTCGTCAGAAAGGTAGACGAGAGTTCGGCGGGATAGTGGGAGTCGATGGCTGGTAGGAGGACATCGGTGGTCATAACCATGCCGGGATTGACCAGCGGATCGGAGTCCTGGATGAGCGCTCTAAACGGAGCGAGGTCGGTGTTATAGATCTCTGTGCGGCTGCTGTTGACCACTGGGAGGCTAAAATGTGGGTCAGTTTGAGCGCCGCCGAGGCCGGGGAAGTGTTTGAGGGAGCCGATCGTGCCGTTGGCCTGCATTGCTCGCAGGTATGCGCCCGCGTACTTAACCACCTGTGTGGGAGTTGTGCCGAACGTGCGGTCGAGCAGATCGCCGGTACTGACCTGACTGACATCGACCACGGGAGCGAGGTTGACATTCACGCCCAGCGCGGCCAGGTCCTGGGAGACGTGGAGGCCCTGTTGCGTAGCGACGTTGACATTGCCGGTCTGAGCGATCTGCGTGGCCGACATGCGTGGACCATAGATATTCCCGATGCGCTCGACATAGCCGCCTTCTTCGTCGGTCGCGACCAGCAGGGGTATGCTTGCTCGTTGCTGCATATGTGCGATGTCGCCCCTGGCCTGTGCAGTTGTCTGGAACTGGCCGGCGTACATAATGACTGCGCCGACGTGGAGCAGGTTGATCATCGTATCGAGAGAAGAGGAATAGTTTGTTTCGTTATACTCCACCATCATCAACTGCCCGATCTCCTCGTCCAGGCTCATATGTTCGACATAGAGATTGGCCAGAGTCTTATATTTCAAATGAGTGGACAGGTGTTGGATGGCGTTAATCTCGTTTGCTGAGAGAGGGAGTTGCGCGTAGGGTCCGCCGCCCGCAGGAAAACTCGGTTGGGCTATTTTGTGGACGGTGGGTGTACTGAAGAGGAGGCGCGGACCAAGCAGGCTCGCGGTCACCACCAGTACAGTCAGGCCGAGCAGCAGCACAACCAGAGGTTTGACGTAGCGCCTGCGTTTCCTGGTCGCCACAGAGGGAGGCGCGGAAGCGACCGTGGATGGCGTTGGTGACACAGAGGCATGAGATGGCTGAATAGCCTCAGAAAGCTCAGTGGCTGAGGAATGAGTGTCTGGCTGGTCAGAAATATGCATAAGAGACTCCTAAAATAAAGGACAGATACCTGCATTAAGTCGTGTGATAAGCATAGTAGTGTAGGGAAGATCAACAATGATAGGCAACGCTTTTACCTGTTGAAAGAGTATCAGCAGGAGTGGATAAAGTCTTTCATCATGCTAAACGTAATAGACTAGCGAGCGATTGCAGTTCTGGTACTTTCAGAGCATCGTTGAGAGGATTGAATTTGCCGGAGTATCAAAGGATAGTCAGAGCGGGGACTGAATGTGCAGGCCCCGCTTTGAATGCGAGCTTCAGTTTCCGTACGTGACCACCAGGGGTGGAGGATTGAGCGCCAGCACCTGTTGCGGAGTCATCAAGGTTTTGGCCTCGATGTGGTAGAACATTTTAAAGCCTCCGTAGCGAAAATTGTGGTACTTTTGCATATCCTGGCCGACCCAGGTATTGTATTGCCAGGTTTTATCGGCCTGGTCGCCGGTATAGCCGCCGACGCTATCGATGTGGATCACCACATCGACGCGTGGATCGTTCAGTAGATTGCCCTTATCGGCGATCTCTGCCTGCCCGGCGTCGTAGGGATTTTTCAGGCCGTCGCCATCGGAGCGATACTGATGGATGATCAGGATCTTACGAGGCACGTGGTACTTCATCGGCAGTGCGGCCAGTGCTGAGATAATCGGGTTCAGGTCAGAGGAGCGGACATTGCTGAGATTGATACCGGGGATGCCATCGTGGCGGGGAAACATCCATTCGGGATCGACGGCCATATGGACAAATGAATACTTTTCCAAGTAGGGCAGGAAGAAATCTAACTCTTTGCTGATGGGGGCAAGTCCAAAGTCGAGATCGAGAAAGAGCAGCAGATTGTTTTGCTGACAGAAGTTGACGTAGGACTGGATTGTAGCGGCGTCGAGGTGGTGGCTATAGTAGCCCTGGGGACCTGGATAGCCGTCGGGGATGCTGGCCACCAGGTCGATGCCTGGTTGGACCGGGTGGGTGGGATCGAGTTTCTGGTAAGCTGCGCCTTGCGCCTGGAGCGCGGCCAGCATCGATGCATTGAGGATATAGGCTGGACCGGTTGCCTCGGCGTTAGGGATAGCGTAGAACGCCACGACGCGATGGGTGGGTAGCACGGCTCCGAGCGAGGGGTCAAACGGAGTGGGGGTTGGACTTGGACGTGGGGTTGGACGTGGGGTTGGTTTCGCCGCTATGTGTGGTCGATGGGAGGCCAGCGATTGTGTGAGCAGTGGATAAACGATGACAAAGAACGCACTCGCCAGAAGCAGGCCTGTAGCCAGCAAAGACGCCAGCAGAGTCCGCCTGTGTCTTAGGCTAACTGGTTTGTGCAACGCCTCCAACTTCTGTGTTGGCACATCCAGGAACAACTTGTTCAGCTCAGGTGCTGAGGCCTCTCTGGCTGCTTGAGGCTGGCCATCGGAATACGTATCCATCTATAAAATCCTCCCAAATTCAGGAGACTCACTACTGAGAAAGAAGTGTGCAATTCTTTCCATTTTGTTTAAGTGTAAAAAAGCGATCTTCGCCATCCATCACCTGTGAGAAATGGAGTGCCTGGCCCTGGTTCTGAGGGCAGACGGTGCTGGAGGGGTTGATCGTGAGGGCAAGCGGAGAGTAGACGCTGGCCTGGGCCTGGAGCAGCAGGCTGTAGGGTTGAGTGCTCAGTGGTGGCACGTACCACGAGAGCGTGACCTTCATAGTGCAATTTTTGGGAATGACTACCCAGCCGCCAAACATAGCGCGACCGGTTTCATCGCTTTGGAGATTAGTCGGCAGACCGGTTTGATCGAGTGGGTGATCGCGGCCAGCATAAGGGTCGTTTATGTACGAGGTTGCATCGCCAATCTCCACAGGTGGGGTACAGACGAGCGAGCCGTCGCCATAGACATCTGCGGGACAGAGCGCATAGCCAGAAGTCTCATCACCACAGTACGCCCTGCCGAGCTGGTCGAACCCATTGCCCGTGAGCAGATTGCTATTGAGCGGTACATAGATGCGTATATAGTCGCGATAGGTATCAAAGCCATAGACATTGCCTTTTTGTTGGTAGTCCAGTGTTAGGTGTAAATAGTGAGTTGCGCCGCCTTGCTTATCGAGTGCGATGCTATCCTGAATGGTTGTGGTCACGTACTGCGAAGCTTTGCTGACGCTTATATTATCCTGCACGATAAACAGCCCGTCGTGGGTGTTTGAGCGGTCCAGCGTGGCGGTTGAGCCATACTTGCCGATAAGGGCTTCGAGTTGAGGGTTTGTGACGTATATCTGGAGATCTTTGGTTTTCATCGAATGGAACATTTCATTGACCAGGGCCAGCATCGTATTGATTGGCAGGTGAGAAACTGTACTGATCAGAGCCTGAGTGACTCTCTGGGTAAAGAGTTTGCGGGCGACCTGCGTGTCGCTGACGTGTTCAATATTCTCTTCCTGGGTAATCCCGCCGTTATCCAGTTGATAATAGTGGAGAAGACTTTCCAGATTCTGCTCGGTGACCGTTTGATTATAGAGCGGGATCTTAATGGGTCCAGTGACGTGTAGTACCTGCTGGATCAGCACAGGGGTGAACATGATGACCCCATCTACCGTAGGGCCAAACTCGTACTGATAGCGATCTATGATGATCTGGGCCGAGGTTGGGAAATCGGCAGAGAGATTGGCATCGCGCAGACCAAAGTTGGCGATTGGCCACCAGTCCGCATAGGGTGCGGGTGCGACCTGCCCGACGACTTTGGGATACACAATCGGGTCGGGTGGAGAGCCTTCGGCAGTATGATTTTCTTCGTATTTGCCCAGATTTGCGAGTTTTAAGGGTGCGACATGGCCTCCATTCAGCGTAAGTTGGCCGAACTGTCCGGTAAAGCCGCCTGTGGCTCGTAGTTCGGCGCTATCCATCGGCTCGACCAGGAAGGATCGTTGCTGGTCGATGCCCAGAAACCAGCTCACAACGTCCCGCGCATTGTAGATCTGAGGAAGCGCGGCGTCGAGTACAGGGAGAAGTGGGAGGAGCGAGGTGATAGTTGCCCGTTGTTTGTTGCTGATTGGCAGGGAAGTGAGCGACAAGCCGCGGGTATCGATAGTCATTTTATGGACCAGGGGTGCGATTGTCGTGAGGAGAGTAGTTATTTGCGCGTAAGAAGCTGGAGTAATGTAGGGTAGCAGGGGAGCATTCGCGTTGCTTGGCGGGCTTTTTTGAAAAGCGGGAGCGAGCGAGGGCGCGATAATGCGCACAGTGTGCAGGAGGTCTTGAGCGGCCTCCATCCCGGTTGTGGCCAGGTGGCCAAGCGCACGGGCAGTGCTTATCTGGGTTGGCAGTAGATTGGAGGCCAGCGCAATCATCCCATCGTGATCGAGCTGGTCGCTCAGGGAAGAGAAATCGCTGCGAGCGGCATCGATATTCAGCTGTGCCTCATCGAGGTTGTGGCTATTTAAATAATTGGCTGTGCCACCATTGGCAGGAGTATGGAAGGCATCCTGTGCTGCTTGCAGATGAGCGATGCCATCCTCCATGCGTTTATACATACTTATAGTGCTGACAAGCTCAAAGACGATAAGCAGAGAAGGAAGTAGAATAAGAGCAGCTATAACGAGCAATTGAATCTTCTTACGTTTCGAAAGTTGCTTGCGTTTCCGTGCTGGCGAGGGAGCTTTGTTTCTGTCCTGGATGGAGGGATCGGGACCTGGTGGGACATTGAAGGCAGGTGCAGGGCGCAATTGACTTGCGCGGGCCTGTTGGAGTGCGTTAGCGTGAAAGAGGTTGCTCTGAGGCTGGGGGGCTGGCTGAATGACCGGGGTTTTCCGTGTTTCCAGATCGGCGAGAGCGCTTTTAGGGTCAGGTGAGTGCTCCGGTATAAACGCTGGCCGGGCCTGGGTGTCTATATCGGCGAGCGCGTAGTTCTTTGACGACTGATCGTGTATTTCTTGAGCAGACTCCATGAGAGATGGATCTATGGGTAATGGTGAGCGAATAAATTTGTGGCCATGTGTCCTGGACACGT
>DAOTTJ010000172.1:0-65754 GCA_034437695.1 Ktedonobacteraceae bacterium | reverse complement strand
TCTTATACGGCTGGACAAGGCACACTCGTAGATCAGGACCCTCTAAGTGATCCTAATAACTGGCAGTTCTCCGAACCTGCTAATTGTTTGGTCGCAAATGACGCTCTGCATATTCTTACTCCAAATGAGATTCAATTCTGCGAGGCTCCCTATTTGGTGCCTGATACCTTTGCTCTTGAAACACAACTCAATGTTACGTATACTCCCGGAGTCACTGCCAGTGACAGTGATGATGCGAGTACCTATTGCGGCGCTATTGATATTTCTACAGATGATACTCCAGCGAATTATAGCCTTGAACTTTGTTCCGATAGCACGTATATAATCCAATTGGGCTACTCTCAAAATACGTATGATGTGCAAGGCACGCCTAAATATATCCCCACATCTTTCAGTGGAAATGGAGAATTCGATACTTTAGGTGTATCAGAGGATAGCTCTGATCTTGTTTTTTATGTAAATCAGAAGCAAGTAGCAGATTTTTCTCGGACCTGGGACAATCCCCCCGGCCTCTCTTTCTTCGCAGAACATCCAGCTGGGAACGTTGCCTCCCTGAAAGAGGTGAACTTCAGTAATTTGGAGATTTGGAATTGAATGATAGATACCTACCACCAATAATGATAGCAGATTTGTGCTGCTTGTTCACATTTCATGCCTTTTATTCTCTATGTGAAGCTTCTGCCGAACCCAATCCGTAAGGCATAGAACCCTCTAAAAAAGCTCATCATTTGTAGACGACATTTGGAGACATCCTCTATACTAATAGAGGGAGTTAAAAGTACTCATCTATGCCGACTACAAACTGGCTCCCAACAAGGCGGCGGTGCTGGCTACTATCGGTCTCTTACCCCTCGCTCAAACGTGAATAGTCTTTCTCTACACATATGGAGTACGCGCAATGACTTCTCAACTGATCATCGTCGGTGGGTTTTTAGGCGCTGGCAAAACAACGGCGATTGTAAGCGTGGCCACTATGCTTAGATCTCAGGCGGTACGCGTTGCGATCCTGATAAACGATCAGGGCCAATGCCTGATCGATGGAGAATTGATCCGCAAGCACGGTATCCCGGTCGCTGAGATGCCAACTGGTTGTTTTTGTAGCAATTTCGACGCTCTGCTCACTGCTGTGGAGAAGCTTGAACACGAGTTCACGCCAGAGGTTATCCTCGCCGAACCAGTTGGCTTCTGCGCTGATCTCAATGCAACGGTGATAGTTCCTCTGGAATACCTCTATCGCACGCGCATCTTTGTCCGACCCCTGACGGTCGTGGTCGACGCACGCCGCCTCCTCGCTTTCCTGCGCGAGAGCGAGGAGCGTCTGCTGACCGACGATCTGGCCTATCTCTTTGCTCGTCAGATCGAAGAAGCCGAATTTGTGCTCTTGAGCAAGTGCGACCTCATACAGGAAGGCGAGCGGGCCTTTTTGCAGAACTGGTTGCGCAGTTGCTTGCCTGGCGTCGAGGTCTTGCCGATCTCTGACCAGCCGGGCAGCGCTCAGGCTGCCTGGGTCGACCGCTTGCAGCTACCCCGACCTGCTGTGGCGTCACCTCACCCACTGCTTGATCTGGATTATATGCGCTACGCGCGGGCCTGCACTCGTCTGGCCTGGCTCAACCTCGGCGGCACGCTGACAAGTACACGTAAGAAGTCTGCCCAGCACTGGGCCGATGCCCTCCTGGCCGCTCTGGTGCGTGCTCTGGAGGCCGCCGATCTCTCGGTTATTCATGTCAAGCTCTTTGTCGAGGAGGCACCGGGCGAGGGATATCGCCAGCTTATCGTGGGCAGCGCCTTTGGTCCCAATCCGGTGACTATTCACTGGCAACAACGCTCAGACTCCCTGCTAGCCGCTGGCGGACGCTGGCTGTTGAATGCGCGAGTCGCTGGCGATCCCACTGTGGTCGAACCCCTGAGTATAGCCGTGTTGCGCCGCAGCTACGCTGGTGTGCTCGCGCAGATCGAGGCCCTTGCCTCTTTCAAACCCTCCTTGCCTCAGCCACAGTATCGCTATATTGCCGGCGAGCCACCCGATTTTCAGCTACGCTACCGCCAGCATGTGTAATCCATACTTGAAAAGGGTAAAGATATGCAAGACGTTCCACAGGCACCCATCTTTGCACCGGGTATTCATACATCCGCTCACCACTCCCTCTGGGCGTTGGTCGGCGAACACAGTACCTATGCTCTGGGCGTGACCCCCGAGGGCTATGTGGTCAATCTCCACTGGGGTGGACGGCTGGCCGCGTTTGCCGATCTCCCACTGCCTGAGTTTATCCCCGGTCGCTTTTCGCACGACGCTACGCTCAGTGATGCCAGAGAGGAGTATCCCGCCGCTGGCGGCACGCGCTACGGTGAACTGGCCGCGCAGGCTACCTTTGCCGATGGCGTGCGCGATCTCGATCTGCGCTTCGAGCAGTATACGCTGCTCCCACCCACTGCACCTGCTCAACTGCCGGTTTTGCAGATACGCCTGCGCGATGCTGTCTATCAGTTGCTTGTCACGCTCTCCTATCGGCTCGACGCGGCTCACGATATAGTGGTTCGTTCGGCGACCTTTACCAATCAGGGGACAGCGCCCGTGCGCCTTGAGCGAGTCTTTTCGGCCGCCTGGCATCTGCCCCCAGTCTATACCCCGCGCCTGTTGAGCACCCTGGCCGGCCAGTGGGCCGGTGAAGCGCAGATCCAGCGCCGCCCGTTGGTTGCTGGCACGACGCTGCTCGAATCGCGGCGTGGCATCACCAGCACCAACGCTCTGCCCTGGTTTGCCCTCGAAAACTCCTCCGAGGTCTACTTTGGCTCGCTGGCCTGGAGTGGCAACTGGCTGCTACGCCTGACTACCGATACAAACGGTCAGACGGTCGTAGCCGGTGGTATCTCCGATCACGATTTTTGCTGGGTGCTCGACGCCGGTCAGACGCTGGAAACCCCGGCTTTTGTCGCGGGCTTTGCATCCGATGGCCTTGAGGGCATGCGCCATCGCCTCCACCGCTATGTTCGTGCGCACGTCTTGCCGCGTCCGCACGTCGAGACTGCGCGTCCAGTGCTCTACAACTCCTGGGAGGCGATGTTTTTCGACGTACGCGAAGACGCCCAGATGCAGTTGGCCGAGTCAGCCTCGCGCCTGGGCGTCGAGCTGTTTGTGGTCGATGATGGCTGGTTTGCCCACCGTGTCTCCGATAACGCCGGTCTGGGCGACTGGTGGCCCGATCCCGCCAAATTTCCTCAAGGACTAGACCCCCTGATCAAGCATGTGAATGAGTTGGGGATGGACTTTGGTCTCTGGGTTGAGCCGGAGATGGTCAATCCCGCTAGCGACCTCTATCGCGCTCATCCCGACTGGGTCTACTCCTTTCCGACGCGTGCTCGCAGCGAGCTGCGCAACCAGCTTGTGCTGAACGTCTGCCGCCCCGATGTCTGGGAGTACCTCTTTGATCTGCTGGATGGTCTGTTGACCCGTCACGCAATAGCTTTTCTCAAGTGGGATATGAACCGTCCACTCAGCGAACCCGGCTGGTCGGAGCACCTGGAGCACGGCGGCGAGGTCCGCGAACTCTGGGTGCGCCACACCAGGGCCGTCTACTCCCTGCTCGCAAGTCTGCGCTCCCGCCATCCCCACCTGACCATCGAGGCCTGCGCAAGCGGCGGCGGACGCGCCGACCTGGGCATGCTGCACTATACCGATCAGATCTGGACCAGCGATAATACCCACCCGGAGGCCCGCCTCTCTATCCAGGAGGGCTTTGCCCTGGCCCTGCCTGCCCGCGTCCTGGGTGCCTGGGTCACCGATGGCGACCGCGAGCGCTTCCCCCTCACCTTCCGCTTTCATGTAGCCATGCTTGGAGCGCTGGGGATTGGAGGTAATCTGCTCACCTGGAGCATCGAAGAGCTGGACGAGGCTGCCGGTTGGATCACTGTGTATAAAGAGCTGCGCCCGCTGATCCAGGACGGCGATCAGACCTGGCTGCTCGCGCCCTCGCAGACGCGCGGAGCGCTGACCGCTGTACAGTACACCTCCGCGACCGGCGACGACGCGGTTCTCTTCGCTTTCTATCGCGCCCGTGCGCTGGGCGAGCCTCTGCCCCTCTTGCGCCTGCGCGACCTCGATCCCGCGACTTTCTACACCCTGACCGAGGTACGTCTCGCCAACCCGCAGAGCACACCCGCCGCCCCCGTCTATTCAGGGACCGCGCTCATGGCTCGCGGCCTCCCACTCCCACTCCAAGAGAGCTTCACCTACGTCAGCTCATTTACCAGCTGTATCCTGCGCCTCCAACGTAGAGATTGACCATAAACCGAAAGGAAAAAACCTATGAAAATCGCCATCATCTCTGATATGCACGGAAATTGCTTCTCGCTTGAGCACGTCCTGGACGATATTCAACGTCAGGGGGTCGATCAGCTCGTCTGCCTGGGCGACACAGTTCAGGGGGGAGCACAACCAGCTCAGACCCTCGCACGGCTGCGCGAGCTGCGCTGTCCAATCGTTATGGGCAACGCCGACGCCTGGCTGCTTTCAGGACAGGAGACCTCGCCCGCCGAAACCACCAGCGAGCAGCAGCAGGCGGTCAGAGCCTGGTCGCTAGCTCAACTCTCAGAGAGCGACCAAGACGTTATCCGCCAGTTTCAGCCAACCGTCGCTATCTCTTTAGGCGAGGATTGTCAACTGCTTTGCTTTCATGGCTCGCCCCATTCGTTTGACGACATCATCCTGCCAGACACCTCCGATGAAACCGTCAGCCAGTTTATGCGCGGCTTCAACGCAACCTTCTTGAGCGGTGGTCATACTCATACCCAGCAATTGCGCCGCGTCGGCCAGAACTGGTACCTGAACCCCGGCAGCGTCAGTCTGCCCTACAACTGGGAGCGCTCCAAAGAGGGCATGAAGGTCGACCCCTGGGCCGACTATGCGCTTCTCACCCACGATAGCACCGGCACTGGCGTTACCTTTCGTCACGTCCCCCTTGATATCGACGAATTGATACGCATCATGCGTGCCAGTGGCCGACCCTACGTGGAAGAGGCCATCGCCCTCTATCTCCCCGCTTGATCCGCTAGCAGGGGGCGGCAGTCCTCAGGCTGCGGCAGTGATCGAGGGGAGCAGCTCGCGCAGTTGCTCCATCCAATCGCTGCCAAGCAGGCGGCGCGGGATACGGATAACCCCCTGCTGGACGCGAGCTTCGTTGCGGAAGCGCCGATAGAGCACTATGCGATTGGGTACTATCGTGCGTTTCACCGTCAGCACAAAATCGTTGTCTTTGGCCGCGATAGCTTCAAAGCCAAGTTGACTCGCCAGAACCTTTAAGCGCACCATCGCGAGCAGGTTCTGGACCGGCGCAGGCGGTGGTCCAAAGCGGTCGGTGAGTTCTGCCTCCATCGCCTCGACCAGTTCGATGGTGTTCAGGTTGGCCAGGCGCTGATAGAACTTGACCTTGAGTGCGCGGTCGCCGACATACTCGTCGGGCAGATAGGAATCGAGCGGCAGATCGACCTGCACACTCTGCGTGCTGACCGACTCGACCCGTTTTCCCTGGAGTTCCTCCACCGCCTCGGCGAGGAGTTTGCAGTAGAGATCGAAGCCAACCGAGTTCATAAAACCCGATTGTTCGGCCCCCAGGAGATTGCCCGCACCACGGATCTCCAGATCCTTCATAGCTATACGGAAGCCAGCGCCCAGCTCGGTCGCCTCAAAGATGGCCCGCAGACGCTTCTCTTGCAGAGGCGTCAGGCGCGTATCCTTATTATAAAGAAAGTAGGCATAAGCCTGATGAGTACCACGTCCAACGCGTCCACGCAGTTGATAGAGCTGCGCCAGACCAAACATCGAAGCGTTATTGACAATAATCGTATTGGCGTTCGGGATATCGAGACCGTTCTCGATGATTGTCGTCGAGAGCAGTACGTCGTATTCCCCCGCCGAGAAGTCGACCATGACGCGCTCAAGCTGATCTTCGGGCATCTGCCCGTGTCCCACGATGATCCGCGCCTCGGGGATCAGCTTTTGCAGCTTCTGGGCAATCACCTGGATACCCTGCACGCGGTTGTGGACAAAAAAGATCTGTCCTCCGCGGTCGATCTCGCGCAGAATCGCCTCGCGGATCAGGATCTCTTCGTACTCGCGGATGGCCGTACGGATCGGCAGGCGTTCCTGCGGCGGGGTTTCGATCACGCTCATATCGCGCACATCGACCAGCGACATGTGCAGCGTGCGTGGAATGGGCGTGGCAGTCATGGTCAGCACGTCGATCTCGTTGCGCATCTGCTTGAGACGCTCCTTGTGAACGACGCCGAAACGCTGTTCCTCGTCGATGATCAGCAGTCCCAGGTTGAGAAAGACCACGTCTTTTTGCAGCAGACGGTGGGTGCCAATGATCATATCGACCTTGCCCAGGGCGAGGTCTTCGAGGACCTGTTTCTGCTCTTTCTCCGAACGAAAGCGGCTGAGCAGCTCGACCCGTACCGGATAGGCCTTGAGACGCTCCCTGAAGGTGTTAAAGTGTTGGAGCGCCAGCACGGTCGTTGGCACGAGTATCGCCACCTGGCGCTGATCGAGGACGGCTTTAAAGGCCGCCCGCAGCGCCACCTCGGTTTTGCCGTAGCCAACGTCGCCGCAGACCAGGCGGTCCATCGGGCGCGGACGTTCCATGTCGGCCTTGACCTCGGCGATTGCGCGTTCCTGGTCTGGGGTTTCGTCGTACGGAAAGGCGTCTTCGAGTTCTTGCAGCCAGGGCTGCTCGCTGTCGGAGGGATAGGCGTGACCCGGTACAGCCTCGCGAGCGCTATAGAGCTTGAGCAGGTCGCCGGCAATCTCCTGCACGGTCTCCTTCGCCCGCGATTTTGCTCGCGTCCACTCGGTCGTTCCCAGCTTGCTGAGAGCCGGTACTGTATCGCCCATGCCGATATAGCGTGTGACGCGATCGAGCTGATCGGTGGGGATATAGAGTTTATCAGTGCCGGCGTAGCGGATCAGCAGATACTCGCGCTCGACGCCCGTCGAGTCGAGTTTCATCAGACCCTCAAAGCGTCCGATCCCGTACTCCTGGTGAACGACGTAGTCGCCGGGGTTGACCTCAGCCAGAAAATTGACCGGCGTGAGTACCTTGCGGCGCTGCGTCTTCTGCTGACGCGACCAGCCGAAGATCTCGCTATCGGTAAAGACCTGGAGGGCAATGGCACGCGACTGCCAGCCCTCGGCGAGGTGACCCTGCACGAGGGTCAGCGTGCCGCTCTCAGGCAATTCAAAGATGTTTGCGCATGGATTCGTTACAATCGTCGCGTTGCCCAGCGCGGCCTCGTCGCCCAGCACCTCCGCGAGCCGGCGAGCCTGAGCCGTGACAATCACCACGCGTTCGCGGCTATCGAGCGCCTTGCGGCAGTCCAGCGCAAAAGCTCGCAGGCGACCGCCGTAGGAACCGGGACTCGTAAACTGCGGCACCAGATGTTCGGTCCCGTTGAGTGTGCCTTCGTCGATGCCTGCGCTGGAGAGAATGCCGGCAAAGCGCAGTTGCCGATGTTGTTGCAGTTGTGGTGCAAGCCTCGTCCACGACAGATGAGCGTCGCGCAGACGCGTCGGATTCTCGCGCTCGGTCTCGAAGCGAGCCTTCATCTCAACGGCCTGAGCATCGAGGTCAAGAATATGGTTCTGCACACTTTCCGGGTTATCGAGGATCAGGAGTCCATTGGCCGGCAGATAGTCCAGGACGCTGGCCTCGTGGTGCAGATACGTTATATAGAAGGCGATATCGTCGAACGAACGCCGCTGGCGCAGCTCTTCCAGGTCGCGTTTCAGGCGTTCCTCGGCATCGTGGTGCAGCATATCGATGTGAAGCTGCTCCAACTCCTGCGCCGCCTCGGGTCCACGGACAGGCAGGGCCTCGCGGGCCGGTCCGATCACGCATTTATCCAACTGATTGAGCGAGCGCTGCGTGGCCTGGTCAAAAGTACGCAGCGACTCGATCTCGTCGCCAAAGAACTCAATGCGCACCGGGCGCAGCAGCGTTGGTGGAAAGAGATCGATGATGCCGCCGCGATGGCTGAACTGACCCGGTTCCTCGACCTCTGTGACCGGCACATAGCCAAGATTGTAGAGGTGCTGCAACATGCGCGTCAGATCAATCTCCTGGCCCGTGCGCAGGTAGTAGAGCGCCTCCGCCAGTTCCTGCGGCGGCATGACCGGCTGCGTCAGACCGCGAGCGGAACACACGACTATCGCGTTGCGCTCCTGTTCGGCCATGCAGACCAGCGCGTTCATCCGCTGCTGCATCGTCTGCGCATCGCTGATCAGGCGTTCGTAGGGCAAAGCGTCGCGGTCGGGCAAAAAAAGGACATCTTCCGGTTGCTCGGCGAGCAGTTTCAATATATCGGTAAGCTGGCTGGCCTGAGACTCATCAACGGCGACTACCAGCAGTGGTTGTTGAAGCGTTTTGTTGAGCGCAGCAATAATATATGGACGAGCGGCCTCTGTAATCCCATTCAAAGCAGGGACGCCAGTCGCTTCTTGAAGATTTTTGAGCAGGCGGCGAAATTCTGGCCGCTGTGCCAGCAGTGTGAGTAATCCCTTGAGTGTCACCCTTATCCTCCCAATGGGCATAACAAAATCTGCCCCTGTGAGGCTAACCCACTCTCCCAGGTGCGGCTGTGTTTACCCAGGCCCTCTTGCAATTGATTGGAGAGGGAAGGAACACCTACCCTCTCGCCCTGGCCTCTTTTGTTCTAATCATACCGTAAGGAGAGGTTGTCTGCAATATCCAAATTTGTAGCGGTAGAGCTTTACAACCAACAACTCACAGTTTCTTGTTTTTCCCCCAGACCGTCAGGAAGCGGTATGTGGCGAGAAAACCAGGCTGTTGCATCTCAATGAGGGCCTGTTGAGAGAGTTTCTCATAGGCCTCTGGTACGCGAGTCCACTTGCGTAGAAAGGGGAGTATAGTTTGCAGGAAGAGTTTATTGCTCTCAACAAAGTGTTGTCCCTCGGGCGTCCCAGAGCGGCACTCCAGAGTCGATTGATGGGTTTGTATCTCCTGAAAGCCCTGTTGCTGCAACAGCAGAGTCAGGCGGTCGGTGATCCCCGTTGGTTTGGGAGTAAAGAGATAGCCGGCCTGGTAGAGAGCTTGCAGGATATACAGATTGATCTGAGTCAGCGCGGGGCTGGTGTTTTCGACCACTATATGGTTTTCAGTGATGCGGACCAGGCCCTCCGGCTGAAGGATATGCTGGTAGGCCTGGATGAGTTTGGGCCAGTCCCAGGTGCGGAGATAGCTGCTGCCCATGCGTTGATTGAGCAGATCAAAGTAAGCGGAGGGAAATTCGAGTTTTCGCAGGGCATCCATGACATGGAATTGGACGCGGTCGTCCATCTGTTGTGTCGTGGCCTGTATGCGTGCGAAATCGATAAGCTTGGTATTGATATCCACCCCGACGAGCATGCGGATAGTAGAACAGTGCCTGGCCAGTTCGATCAGCCAGCCGCCTGTGCCACAGCCGACATCCAGGACGCGTTGCAGGACCGGGGGGTCCGGCAACTCGGGCAGGACACCTCCCATGCTGGCGGTGAAGAGCTGGTCCTGAAACTGAATACGGCCAAGTTCATGCTTGTGAGAGCGACCTGGCACAAAGTATGTACCGGTCGACTCCGGGCGAGGATTTTGAGGAGTAGACATTGGATTTGGCGCTCCTTGCTGGTGTGCTTGCTCCTACTTTGGGAATGTGAGACGCATTCGCTGCTATTATACCCGAGGAAGGGGGTGTTGTCGAGGATACCTGACAATTAGCCTTGCTTTCCAGTTTCCTTTTCTCTGCGTTATTCTACGATTTAAGCTTACAAAAAGCAGAGATGAAGGCAACTAGAAACGAGCATATAACGAATAGGCGAGCAAAGAGGATCAAGCTAGAGAAACGCCGAGTGACGCTGCACGCGCTGGCCATAGAGAGGCTTGCAGTTGAGTCGCGCCAGGGCCTTCACTCGATCTTGACCTGCTGTGAAAGTAAGAAGGCGCTAAAGTGAGCGACACTTTCGACCTCTCCCTCATTGAGCATGTTGACTATGCGTTTGACGGCCATCCGACGTGGCTGGCCGGGTGTAGTCGGGAGAGCGAAGCCGATGGCGTTGACCGTACGGGGTTCGCGTTCGTAGCGGATCTCCTCGGCAACCATTTCGAAGAGGTCGGCGAGATCGAGGTCGAGCGCGTGGGCCAGACTTTCCAGGACACGCGAAGAGGGCCACTTCTGGCCACGCTCGATCTCACCGACATAGATCTCCGAGAGACCGGCCTTTTCGCCCAGTTCTCTAATCGTCATGCGGCGGCTCTGGCGTTCGCGTCTAATGATATGGCCGAGGATCTCTTGCGCGTCCATGAGAGGTGTCCCTTTCTATGCTATTGGCATATATCGGTTTGACCTATGCTAAAAGCATAGATTTACTCTATAAGTATACGCTCTGGGCGTGATACATTCAAGAGGAAAGAGGAAGGCCCTATGGGATTTCTGGTTTTGTTCAAGCCTGTGGCTTGCCTCGCGAGGGCTGGCAAGCTCTGGAAGTTCTACAGGGTTAGGGAACGCTCGTGTAGCCCTGCCCTCTAAAAAAGGATTGGGTTGCGAGCGTACACGCTCGCAACCCAATCCCAAACCCCTGGGGTGGGGTATGAAATAGAGCTTGTGTTTTGCAAGAAAGGAAAGAGAGAGATGAAATTTGCGTCAGCTACGTGGTTGACTAAAGCCGGACAGGATGACATGCGGCCATCGTTACGCGTGCCAATGGTATACGAGCGCGTGCAGGCCAGCCGCGTGTGTTGGGAGTATCGTGTGTTGAGCGTCGATGCACGCGAAGAGGCGTTGCCCGTTGCCGCGCAATTCGACGAATTGGGGAGCGAGGGCTGGCTTTTGACCACCATTCTTGAAGAGAGCATAGGTAGCTCTGGCAGGCGTTATCACTATCATTTTGTGCGTGAAAAGTTGAGCGAAGCCTAAAACAGGAAGTATAAAACAAACCAGAAGGAGTCAAGCATATGACATCGTTACTGGTTCCTACCGTCATCGAGACTACTGGGCGTGGAGAGCGGGCGTATGATCTCTATTCGCGCCTGTTGCGCGAGCGTATCATTATGGTCAACGGGACTATTGAAGAGAACATGGCTGGTCTGGTTGTGGCTCAGTTGCTTTTTCTGGCCTCAGAGAGCAGCGAGCGCGAGATCAACATCTACATCAGTTCGCACGGGGGCGTGATCGATGCCGGGATGGCGATCTACGATACCATGCGTCACCTGCCCTGTCCGATTGTCACCACCTGTGTGGGGTATGCGGCCAGCTTTGGGACGGTCTTGTTGATGGCCGGCGATAAGGGTCTGCGGCGTGCGCTGCCAAACGCACGCATTCACATGCACCAGCCGCTCATCCAGGGAGGACTGGGAGGGCAGGCGACCGATATTGATATTCATGCGCGAGAGATTCTGCACACGCGGGATATGTTGAATGGTCTGTATATCAAGCATACAGGTCAGCCGCTGGAGCGCATCAAGCGCGATACCGAGCGCGACTTCTTTATGAGCGCTGCGGAGGCCGTCGAGTATGGTTTGATCGACGATGTTCTGCAACTGGCTGAGAAGCTCTAGCTAGCGGCTGGTTGAGTCTGGTTGAGTGGCTCGATAGTGAGTTTGCTAATCTCGAACCATTGGCTTGAGCTGCTCAGCGAGCCAAAGCGCAAGGAGCCGCGCGGGGTTGCGATGGCGAACTGATTATCGAGCCAGGCCACAAAGCCGAGTGGACGCGTTGGAGGATGAGGGACACGCAGGACCTGTTGACCATCGACAGCAAAGATTGCCTCCCTGGCGAACCAATCGAGCGTATAGCTATGCCAAGAGGTCAGATCGGTTGTCAGGAGAGATTCGTGAGCGCCTGTCAGGCGTTGCATCCAGCGTGCGGCGGGTCGGGTCTCGTTAGTTAGCAGGGCCAGGGTTGTACTCAGGGTCATGGGTATGACGGAGAGCAGTGCGCCGGGTCGCATACTGTGGACGACCTGGGCTTTCCAGCCCCAGCCGGGGCTATGCGGGACCAGGGCCATATTGGAAGGAGGTGAAGCGTAGAAAAACCAGACCGCGTCGGGCAGCATCAGCAGATCGCCGCGTACCGAGAAAGGATAGTTCCAGAAGCCAAAGCCGGCGGTGCCACGCAGTATGGGGTCGTTGATCGTACTGCTAGTCGTGGCTGCTGGCAGCGAGGCCCTGGCCCGCACACTCATGTGCAAGGGAGGTCGCCAAAGAAACTGCGAGCGAGGCAACTGACCATAATCGTCGATCTGGGCATCCGCGTACGATCCTGCGCGAACGTCTGGCAGGGTCATACGCAGAGCGGAATCCACCACCTCAAGTCGGGCGTTGCCCAGGGTCGTAGTGGTCCAATGTTGACTCAGTTGCATAGCTGGAAAATCGTTAATGGCGCACTCTCCTTATCGATTAGTTCAAATTGAGGATTTCCTTTTCGAGTTCCTCCCAGACGCAGAGTTCCGCGTCTTTATCCTCTTTCAGATCGTACAGCCTGGCGCGTGTATCAGCGAGGCGTTTGCGAAAAGAGGCGAAGTAAGATTTTTGCTCGTTTTGCGGTGGCAGAATGCGTAGTTCGATGCGCGATGGATCGATAAACTCCTCATTGTAAAACGCCAGCCCGATCAGATGGGCATAATCGCAGACGAGGTTCTGGCGTTGAGGTGGGAGAAAGAAATCGGGTTCGGTACTTGAGAACAGGAGGCAGCCGGCGATCTTACTGGAATAGAGGATAGGATAGGCGATAGAACTCTGCACGCGGTCCAATTGGTGGCCATAGGGAGCGTGAGGTTCAGTTTTGTAGTTTGGCACCTCGAAAGAGCGGCAGTTTTCCACGGCCTGTCCGGCGATCGACTCTGCGCCCTGGAACATCGCATGTTGTTCCAGATTGCCGGGCCAGTAGGTATTTGCCTGGCCGACGCTTTCGCGCAGGCTGAGGATTTTTGTCTGGGCATCTTTATATGCAGGGATCATACAGCGCACTATACTGATGGCCAGGCCCACATTATCGGGGTCCAGTTGGGCGAGGGCCTGGCCGATAATAAGATTAGCGAGCGACCAGTAGCGCTGTGTGCTGCTGATAGTACTGCGTATTTGAAAGACGTGAGTATAGAAGCGGGCGGAGATCTCCTGGTGAGACTCATCGAATGGGAGATCGGAGAAATCTTCAAACGCCTCTTCGAAGAAATCGAGGAAGCGGTTACGATATTCGGGAAGTGCGGTCAATAAGCGGCGGAGATTTTGATGGCGAGGCTCTGAAATGCCGCTCACCCAGCGTTTAATCGTAATTTCGCGGACGCCTAATTCCTGTATGATGTGTTGCATACCTGTCGGATCGCTGGTAATCTGTCCGAGCAACTCTCGCCAATTCTCTGGTTCTTTGTCAAACATCATCCAAACCTCTATGAAAAGAAAGTACCTTTCTCCGGGTTATCCCCTACATATGCTCATGCGTTGTGAACAGATCAAAAGGTAGAATGGGGACATCCCAACCCTACGCGCCCTGACAGGTGGGCGGGTTTGCCCACCTGTCCCTTGCTCAAGAGTTTATGAAAGAAAGGACGTACAGCAACAATCTGTCGAGACACTCAGATTTTTCTCTGTTTAGAAGCACAGCGTAGTGTAGCACAGCTTCTTCAGACATGCAAGAGTTGCGGCGTAGATGATCCATTGATAAAAACTCGCGTTGGAAACTTGAGATCGTATCTTTTACTCTTTATATGAGATAATTTGTAGCCAGTTGCGTGGTATATCGGTGAGTTGAAGCTCTTCGCCGACCTGGTAGACCGTTGTGCCGAGGGCGGCAGCGCCGAGGGACAGGGGGATACCAGGCAGAGCGCCTTCGATAAACAGCCAATACTGACCGATGTCGTGATAGGATTCGACGGTCATCATCACTTCTTCCTGAATGGCGTCGACGTGCTGAAAGCCGCCTTCTTTCAGGAGGCGGATATAGTCGGAGGCGTTGATCCATTGCATAGCGGTTGTTTTGGCTTCGCGTGAGACGTGAGCTTCGGGGTGTTCTTTGCGCAGCCAGCCGATGGCTCGGCGTGTCCAGAGGCGATAGAAGCGTTCGGTGCCTTCGACATAAGCACCGTTATAGAATGCGCTATTGCAAGCAAAGATGCCTTGAGGTGCCAGGATACTGGCCATCAGTTGGAAGGCAGAGCGTTTATCTGCTACCAAGTGGATGGCATTACAGAAAAAAGCTGCATCGACATCATGGACGAGGCGAGGGAGGTCGTCGGTGTCGCCTTGAAAAAACTCGGCTGAGGCATTGATCTCGGTCATCCCCTTTTGGGCCAGGCGCAGGGCTTCGGCGGAAGGATCGACGCCGATGATGCGTGCCTCGCAGCGTAGCTCGCGTAATTCTTCGGCGATCAGGCGTGTCACGGCTCCGGTGCCACAGGCCATATCTACAATCGTCAACGGGTGGTTGGTGGAACGGGTTTGCAGTGAGGCAAGTGCCTGGTGTACGAGCGAGCGATTGACCTTTGTATAGAATGCATGTGCTGCAAAAGGCTCAAACGTAAATTGATTAGTTTCCTCAGTTTCAATGAGCATGAATGCCCTCTCCTCCTATGAATTGATAAGCTGGTCGGCGTTATTTGCTGTTGCTTTTCTTTTTAGAGAAAGATTTGCTAGATTTTGTTTCATCCTTCTGCAAAAGGATAGACACGAATAAGCCCATTTCTCATCCGTGCCTGTGAGCGAAGGTCTGTGTGGGATAGAAGTGAGATAGGGAATATGGGACCATCTCCTTAAATATGCATAGCCATGCCACCGTCGATGCGAATCGTCTGACCGGTGATATAGCCTGCCTCGAGTGAGCAGAGGAAAGCGATAGTTGCAGCAACCTCTTCGGGGGTGCCAAAACGAGCAAGGGGTGTGATATCGAGCATAGCTTTTTTTTGTTGCTCGGTCAGGTTCGAAGTTAATTCGGTCGGGATAAAACCAGGAGCGACCGCGTTGGCGGTAATATTCCGACTGGCCATCTCGCGAGCGGTGCTGAGGGTCAGAGTGAGCAGGCCTGATTTAGAGGCGCTATAGTTGGCCTGACCGGCGTTGCCGAGCAGACCGGCGACCGAGGAGACATTGACGATGCGTCCCCAGCGTGCTCTCATCATGCTGCGTAGTGCTGCTTTCGTGCAGAGGAAGGCCGAGTGTAGATTGGTGCGGAGGATATATTCAAAGTCGTTGAGGGACATTTGCAGAATAAGTTTGTCGCGGGTTGTACCCGCATTATTGACAAGAATGCTGACTGGTCCGAGCTGAGTAGTGATCTGGGAGAAGAGGCGTGCGACCTCTTCCTCCTGGCTGACATCGGCCTGGACGGCTATGCAACGTCTGCCCAGGGCTTCGATGGTGGCTTTGGCCTCTTCTGCGGCTCCGACATTGCTGCGATAGTTGATTGCAATATCAGCGCCGGCTTTGGCCAGACGCTCTGCGGTTGCTCGCCCGATTCCCTGGCTACTACCCGTAACCAGAGCCACTTTCCCGGCCAGAGATATAGACTGTTCTAGCATGTGCAAAAAAACTCCTTCAGGTTTTGTCTTTTCCCGCTGCTCATCAGCTAAGCTTTCTAAAAACTCTGCTATTGTGAGCGAAAAGTGACCAGCCTCATGTATGGGTTGTAGATATAATCTCTCATGCGCTACCCACGGTCCCGCCCTATGTGAGTCGCGTTTATTGTACGCCATAAGACTGGCTGAGGGCAACCAGGCAGGCAGTTTTATAGAGGGCTTTCTCATTCTGCTCAAGCCTGCGGCTTTCGCCCCACCTATAGGCATGAAGGTAGCAGAGAGCATCTCTCTGCACGTCTATTTTGCCCTTCCCTAATTGTCGGGCAAGCTTGCCCACCCCCAAAGAAAAGAAAGTGCAGAAAGGCGCTTGACAAGCGCCTTTCTGGGTGGTGAGGTCTGGGCTTCGCTCTGGCGAAGCGTTCAGCGAAACTGAGCGTTTCTGTCCTTGACAACACTGGCTTGTATAGGGTACTATATCATCATTGGATATAACACAGTATGATATATCGACTAGAGAGCTATTGGAGAAAACCCATGAATGAAAAGGTGAAGGAGACGGAAGAGTTTTTGCCGTTGACGCCTGCTATCTTTCACATCCTGCTGGCGCTGGCTGGTGGGGAGAAGCACGGATACGGCATTATGAAAGAGGTGGGTCAGTTGACTGATGGCAAGATGCGTTTGGGGCCAGGGACGTTGTACAGTTCGATTGGGCGCTTGCTTGAGGGTGGTTTGATTGCTGTAGCGGAGACGCGGCCAAACCCGGCGTTGGACGATGAGCGGAGGCGTTACTATCGGTTGACCGAAGCTGGTCGGAGCGTTGCCCGAGCGGAGGCGGCGCGTCTGAATCAACTTTTACGTGTGGCTCATGCCAGGCAGTTGCTGGCCGATGTCCAGGGAGGTTTTTAAATGGGTACAATTGTTGCGCCGCGTCCGGTCATGCTGGCCGAGCATCTGTATCGTCTTGCCTTGAGGGTCTACCCGGCTGATTTTCGCTGTGCCTATGCTGAAGAGATGGCGTACACCTTTCACGATGCCTGCTACGAGATCTTTGCACAGGAGGGATACGCGGGGGTAGCACGTTTTTTTGTGTTGACGTTTTTTGATCTGCTTTTCACTTCGTGTAAAGAACATGTACATGTTCAGCGCGATGTACGCTGGGGGATGCAGGACCTGAGTGGACTGTTGTACTTAGAGATGGCTCAGGGGACTGATAGAGGGATTGTGCGGAGTTTAAACGAAGATCAACTGCTGGCGGTTTTGCCGGACGATCCGCAGGTTCAACGCGAAAAAGGAATGCTCTTTGTCGTTGCCGATGGTCTGGGTGGTCAGACCCAGGGAGAGCGGGCCAGCGAGCTGGCTGTGACAACCATACGTGAAGTATATTATCAGGTTGCTGAGAGAGAGAGTGGGCTGGCTCTGCGCCAGGCGGTTGAAGAGGCCAATCGGCGCATTTACATCGCGAACGTCGCTTTGAAACAGGAAGACACTGAGAAGAGTATGGCGACCACCTGTGTGGTGGCGGTCCTTCAGGGACATGAGCTGGTCGTGGCCAACGTCGGGGATAGTCGGGCGTATGTCATCCACAAGGGAGAGATGCGCCAGGTATCGCGCGATCACTCGTTGGTGGCCGATATGGTACGCGCTGGCGAGATCACCGCCGAAGAGGCCAGGCAGCACGAGCAGCGCAACAAGATTTATCGTTCGCTCGGCTATCAGCCAGTAGAGGAAGTAGATCTGTTTAGCGAAAGCGTAGAGGACGGAGATCTGTTGCTACTCTGCACTGATGGTCTCTACAACCTCATCAGAGACGAAGAGATGTTGAACATCATCCTCGGCGCGGGAGTTCAGCAGAGCGTTGCCCGGCTGATTGCCTGCGCCAATCAGGCGGGTGGAACCGATAATATTACCGCGATTGTGGTTCGGGTTGATACGCAGAGCTAGCGTCATCGTATGAGCTGACCAGTGCATCTTTCCTCAATCGACCATTTTGCAAAGAGGTCAAAACAAGCTGCTAGCGGCTTGTTTTGACCTCTTTATAGATAGAGGTCGACGTGACAGAAAATAGTGTTTTTCTTTTGGATGGTTAGCAAGAGAGGGCAGTACAGGCTGAGAGAGGTGCGTGAAGGTGGTCTAACTTTAGTGTTCTGAAGTGGCCCATGTGGTGCGCAGGAGAGCGAGTGAGCGTTCGATCCAGGCTATCTCGGTGTCGATAAGGCTGAGCAGATGGTCGCCAGCGATGCGTACTAGTGGACCATTTTTCTCCTGGTCGCCAAAGTCGATCAGGACCTGTTGGCGGCGTTGTTGCATGATTGTGCGACGTTCCTCAAGGAGTGCCAGGCCCTCCTCGTGTGGGAGATGGGCGAGAAAGACCACCGCCGTTTCGATCCCTGTGTGGACCGGTTTGTAGTCGACCAGGGTTGAGCGGAGCAGGGCATGAAAATGCTCGCGGCCAGTCTGGGTGAGCGTGTAGATGACGCGCTCACCGCGAATGCCGCGTGTGCCTGACTCGACCTCTGTCTCCAGGTAGCCGTCCTGCGCCAGGCGTTCTAGAAGGTAGTACAGGTTGGCCTTTTTGAGATCGGCGTATAGTTCGCCGTGCGCTCTAACGATCTGGTGAAGTTGATAGCCGTAGAGCGGGCCTTTGAGCAACATTCCCAGGAGCAACAAAACTTTGTGCATGGTTCTCTTTTCTAGCCATCGAGCTTGAGTATCAAAGTATAGCATATATGTGGTGGGTATTCAAAATGAATATCTCAAGCCCACAGGGCTGTGGAATGTTCCGCAAGCCAGAGGCTTGCGACCCCCCGCCCCAGGGTTTTGGGATCGGGTTGCGAGTGTGGAGGCCGCCGCCTCCACACTCGCAACCCGATCAGTTGTTCAGGAGGAGGGCCACATGTCAAGCATTACATAGCCTTGCCAAGCCCACAGGGCTATGTAGTGCTCCTGGGATTGTGGTCGCGGCCACACTCGCAACCCGATCCTTTAGTCCCGTGGGGTGGAGTTGACGCGACAGAAAATGGTCTTTTCCATAATGTACTGTGAAGAAAAACGTACTGTGAAGAAAAACCCCCGGTAGAGTCTATTTCTTGCGTTTAATCTGAATGAAGGCGAAGACGGGAGGTCGCGTGAGGCAGGTTGGAATGGGAATTTCTGGCTATGCTTAGCGAGGGGGGGCTGACCGCCAGCGCCTTTTTCGGGTTTTGGGTTAAGATTTGTGTTGGTGAATAGCACAATAGGGTGATGCGGGTAGAGAAACTCGGTTACCAGCGCGTGAGCGGGCTATACTAACAAGAGTTACGTATTTTGCACGGAGGTAATGTATGCCGTCTACTACAGTCACGGCCCTTTTACTGATCATGGTACTTGTGATCATTGGAGGTTTTCTTTTGAGTGCCTGGTTGGCTCATCGAAGTCATATGCAGGCTTTAAAAGAGACGCCGAGGCAAGAATTGGAAACGACAACCGGCCGGATGATGGTAGTAGTGCAGCTGCTGGATGGCTCGGTGATGGGGATCGAGAATCAGGTAGAGGTGACGAATAAGTTACCTATAGTCGTACCTTCGGCTCATCTAAGCCATAGTTGGTATAATCGGAGACGCACGATGGTTTCGCTTGGTTTGTTGGCGATGGTTGTGCTTGGTCTGTTGCTTGAGACGGGTGCGGCGGGCGATGTTTTCCATTCGCTGGCTTTGAGTTTAAATTTTTCCAGTCAAGTTTCCACAATTGATCTGCAAACTGCTTTTCAAGCTGCGCCCTATAGTGCCAGTGCGCAGATTGTGCGTGTGGACTCGGCGCTAAGAAAGCAGTACTATACCGACTATCAGTACCAGGTCTGGTCCTACTCTTCCTGTTCGGGTATCTCGTTGGAAGAGGTGATGAACGCATATGGTCGCCATTATATTGCGGCTGATGTGCTCCAGGTGGAGTCTAATATGCGTATTTGGGACTCCTACGATGGTCTGACGGGCGGTGAATCTGGGATGGCGAGGGCTGCGGCTTATTTTGGCTTCCAGACGGTTGCGCCGCCGCGTACGCTTGATAGTCTGATTGCGGCTGCGAACAAGGGAAACCCGGTGATAGTTGGTAGTGCTGGCCACATTATGGTCGTCAAAGGTGGAGATGCGAACTATGTCTATGTCGTCGATTCGTCTCCTGCCAATCGCAGTATTATGACACGCGATCAGTTTAGCAATTTCTGGAATGGGTTCAGTGTGCTGGTGATGCCAAAGTGAGCAAGGGGGTTCATTTCTGTTCTGAGGGGATACCCTTCATTCGCTTGGACTTTAGCAGAGGGACACCCTCTACACTCCCGTTTTGCTTGTTTTGCCGGAGGCAAAACAAAAGAAAAAGTTGTTGGGGACACCCCAAGCTTTTCACGGGTAGGTTTTTGCCCTTCCCTAGACTCTTGGTCGGAACCGCTCCCCCCCAAAGAAGGAAGGCGCTTCACGCCAGCGAAGCATCCAGAAAAAAACCTACCCGTGTAAAACACCCCAAGCCCAGTTATGGGCTGCTGCCCTTAACAATCCCGCCTATGGATGATGCTTTGCCTTCTGGTTTTAATAGATCAGGACGGGCGTATTGAGTGTTGTGGAGTGGTAGAGCCAGGCTGCGCTGGTGGTTGCGAGATTGATGCACCCGTGGGAGCCATCGAACGAAAAGGAGTCGCCGCTGGAGTCGCGGTGGGGGAATTGCGTGTGTGGACCGTAGTCGACGCGCCACCAGCTATCGTGGATAAAGTAGCCGCCGCTGTGATAGAGCAGGGCGTAGTTGATCGGTGTTGGGGGATACCAGTAGAGTGAGCCGTGCGCTTCGACCGATTTAAAGAGGGTCGGTGCCAGGCGGGCTGTGATTGTCCAGAGGCCGGGCAGGCTTGGGCGTTCGGGTCGACCGCTGGTGATCAACAGGGAGCGGATCAATGTGCTGTGGTCATAGACGCGCAGGGTTTGTTCATTGAGCGAGACGACGATCGCTCTGGTCTGGATAACGCGATTGCGCAGCAAGAGCTGGAGGTCGGTCTGGTGTGGACGATTCCACGCAGTCGTATCGTGTTGATTAGTCTCGTAGGCCTGTAAATTGGCCAGGGTGGTTTGGGCAGTTGCGATAGCGTTTTGATAGTCGGTCAGGGTTTTTGCTTGAGCTATCTTGTCTGTGAGTAGGCCGCCTGCTCCGTCGGGACCGTATTCGTAGCCTAGATGGTAGGTTTGATGGTTATAGGCGTCGTAAAACGGGTGTTGCTGTTCCCAGGCGTTGACCTTCTGTGCGAGCTGTAGGCTGAGCTGACGGGCCTCGCCCTGGAGTGTGGGGAGCTTGATACTGGCGATGTGCTGATTGAGGGTATGTAACGCGCTCTGATAGGCGAGATTGGTGTGTGAGCTGGTCAGGGCTTGCTGGTCGCTGTGATACTCCTGCTGGTACTGGCTAGTATCGCTGTGATACGTGTGAAGCGTTGAGATCCAGATCTGAAAGGTGCTGGTTGCAGCCAGACCCGCGTTGAGCAGTCGGGGGTCAAGCGTGGCTACGGGCGTGTGGGGGTGGACAACCTGGTGTGGCTGGTAGTCTTTACAGGCGTTGAGCCAGAGGAGACAGCTCAGACTTAAAACGGTGAGAAGAAACGTCTGCGGCAAGGCGGTATACACTTGCCGTTGTTCGTGTTTGTTCATACGAAAGTTCCTCCAGGAAAATGTCTCGTCATGCAGTCGTAAGGGTGAAATATGCCTCTTTGGTTAGCATACACGGGCTGAAATAGCGAGCGAGATCGATCTTGACCTTGACTTTTGGTTGATTGGAATGTATAATCTTCACAATTTGAACAGAGTTCCCAAATATTCCAAGGATTGAGAAGGCGCGGTATCATCATGGGCTTGACCAGGAGGTTGTGGACAATACAGGCGATACAGGCAGACAGATATCGCCTTTCCTGTTTCCAGGACGGGTCGAGTTCGCAAAGTCTTCTTTTTCTCCTCTCACCGTTGATTCGGGAGAGGCTTTTTTTTGAACTGCGCAGTCCAGTGTGCGCGGGGGAGAGGGAGAGGGTATCGGGTTTTAGCGGCCTTGCCCGAGCGAGGGAACTTGTGAAAGGTCTGGTATCGAAGCGGTTCAAAGAGAAAAGCGAGGGTGGTTTTTAGTGCAGGTGTAGCGTGCGGGGTGGCAGGCAGGGGCGAGGATTCTGGCGGAGAAGAAAATGATGACCTGTCAACCTGTTGTCTTTTGTGGATGCAGATAGCGAGCGAACATCGCAGGAGGTTTTTCTATGAGCATAAGTAATGTCGCCATGTATTCCGCGACGAGCGAGGCGATTCACGGAAATTTTCAGGGCAAGGATATTCTCTCTCTTGATCAATTTAGTGTAGAAGATCTCTTTATCGTTTTTCGCCTGGCCATGCAGATGAAGGAGCGGGTTTTGAGCGGAGAGGCTGGGCAGATGTTAGCGGGCAAGCTTGTGGCGCTGCTCTTTTTTGAGCCATCGAGTCGGACCTTTGGTTCGTTTGCCAGTGCGGTCAAGCGTCTAGGTGGGCAGACGTTGGATATTCAGAACCCTGAGACGGTGACTTCTGTGCATAAAGGAGAGACGTTTGAGGACACCATTCAAGTGTTTGAGGCGTACACCGACGCGATAATCCTGCGTCATCCGCGTTCGGGGGCTGCCCGTGTGGCGGCGGAGGCGGCGCGTTTTGTGCCGGTGATCAACGCGGGGGATGGGACAAACGAGCATCCGACGCAGACCCTGCTTGATCTGTGTACTATCTACGAGAAATTTGGACGCCTGGACCACCTCAACGGTCTGCTGGTGGGAGACGCATTGAATAGCCGTACTATGCACTCGCTGATGCGTGGTCTTTCGCTTTTCCAGGGCAACCGGCTCTATGTGCTGGCTCCTGAGAAGCTGCGTTTAACGCGCGACGACTTTGTGTCTTTGACCTCGCGGGGTGTGGAACTGGTTGAGATTGCCAGCGAAAAGCAGATCCCGCCGGACTGTCACTTCTGGTATTGGACGCGTATTCAAAAAGAGCGCCTTGCTTCGCAGGAAGAATACCAGAAACTGGTCGCTGAAAAATTTGTTGTCACGCCTGAACTGTTGACGCGGCGGGCTAGCAGAGATATGATTTTAATGGACCCGCTTCCACGCGTTGGGACGATCGATCCCGATGTCGATCAGGACGAGCGGGCGGTATATCTGCGTTCGCAAATTCGTAATGGCCTCTATACGCGAATGGCGCTGCTGGCGTTAGTTTTGTTGCAAGGTTCGTCGGTGAATCGTTGAGAATCGCAGATATGAGTTTTCTGCCGCCGCGCTGTGCGTGAAGTATAGTGCAGGGAATAGGAAAATCAATTGCATGTATGGAAAGGTTCAACAGAAAGCATGGCACTATCTCAACATACTTTCACGCCGGCCGAGCAGTCCGAACATACGTCGCTGGATGGTACCCAGCTGCCTATGTATCGACAAGGCATGCTGATCCTGGAGGATGGCACGCAGTTTGCAGGGGTTTCTTTCGGGGCTGAGACGCCGATTGCTGGTGAAGTAGTTTTTTGTACCGGGATGGTAGGTTATCCTGAGACGCTGACCGACGCTTCGTATCGTGGGCAGATTCTGATTATGACCTATCCGCTGGTTGGGAACTACGGGGTCCCCGAATCTTCCTACTGGGAGGATAGTCAGATTCATGTAGCCGGGCTGGTTGTTTCAAACTATATTGCCACGCCCTCGCATATTCAGAGCACGATGAACCTGGGGAGCTGGTTACAGAGCGAGAATGTGCCGGCCTTAGAGATCAAGGATACGCGGCGTCTGACCCAGCATATTCGGACGCACGGCACGATGCTGGGCAAGATTGTTTTTGACGAGAGCATTCCCTTTCATGATCCCGATCAGGATAATCTGGTGGCTGAAGTTTCGACGCACGAGGTACAGATCAAGGGCGAAGGGGGACTGACCATCGCCTTGCTCGATTGTGGGGCCAAGCGCAACATCTCGCGCAGCCTGCTCGCACGCAGTGTCAAAGTAGTGACGGTCCCGTGGGATTTTGACCTTTTCGCGCCGACCTGCGATTTTGCCTTTGACGGTATCCTGGTTTCGAATGGACCGGGAGATCCCAGAATGGCGACAAAGACTATCGAGACCTTGCGTACCGCGATGCAGCGTCGTGTGCCGACGATGGGCATCTGCCTGGGGCATCAATTGCTGGCCCTGGCGGCTGGGGGTGATACCTACAAGCTCAAGTTTGGTCATCGCAGTCAGAATCAGCCGTGTCTGTTGCGGGCTAGCAAGCGCTGCTACATTACCACGCAGAACCACAGCTTTGCCGTTGGCACGCTCCCGTCCGGCTTTCAGCCCTGGTTTACCAACGCGAATGATGGCAGCAATGAAGGGATACACCACGACGAGCTGCCGTTCTTTTCGGTCCAGTTTCACCCGGAGGCTATGCCTGGACCGACCGACACCGACTGGCTCTTTGATTACTTTCTCGAGCGAGTTGCAGTTGAAAAAGGGGGCGTATAAGCACGTGACTGATTTACGGAAAGTGTTGGTGTTGGGCGCGGGCGCATTGAAGATTGGCCAAGCCGGGGAATTTGATTACTCCGGCTCCCAGGCCTTGAAGGCTCTCCAGGAGGAGGGCATTGCGACGGTTCTGGTCAATCCCAATATTGCAACCATTCAGACCTCTCAGCTGCTGGCTGACCAGGTCTATTTCTTACCCGTGACTCCATTTTTTGTGGAAAAGATCATTCAGAGCGAGCGTCCCGATGGTATCTTGCTCTCTTTTGGTGGGCAGACCGCGCTAAACTGTGGCATGGATCTCTACAAAAGTGGTGTCCTGGAGCAGTACGGCGTGCAGATCCTGGGGACGCCGATCTCGGCGATCATTTTGACCGAGGATCGCGAGGCCTTTGCTGGTCATCTGCGGCATATCGATATTCCCACGCCGCAGAGCCGCACCGCTGAAAAGCTTGAGGGTGCATTGATCATTGCGCAGGAGATTGGCTACCCGTTGATGGTACGAGCGGGCTTTGCGCTTGGTGGTCAGGGTTCGGGAATTGCGCACGACGAAGCCGAACTGCGCCATATTGTGCAGGGAGCGCTAGCGTTTGCGCCGCAGGTATTGATCGAGCAGTACCTTCATCACTTTAAAGAAGTCGAGTACGAGGTCGTGCGCGACCGCTTTGATAACTGCATTACCGTATGTAATATGGAGAACATGGACCCATTGGGCATCCATACCGGTGAATCGGTAGTGATTGCGCCGAGTCAGACGCTGACCAACGCCGAGTATCATATGTTGCGAGCGGCCGCTATCGAGATTGTGCGCAGCCTGGGGATTGTAGGCGAGTGTAATGTGCAGTATGCGCTTGATCCGGTGACCTCGCAGTACTATGTGATCGAGGTGAATGCCCGTCTCTCGCGCAGTTCGGCCCTGGCCAGCAAAGCTACCGGTTATCCGCTGGCGTATGTGGCCGCCAAGCTAGGTCTGGGCTATGGACTGACCGAGCTGACCAACCGCGTGACCGGTGTGACGCAGGCGTGCTTTGAGCCGAGCCTTGACTATGTGGTCGTCAAGATCCCGCGCTGGGATCTTGATAAGTTTCAGGGTGCAGACCAGACCATCGGGACCGGCATGAAGTCGGTCGGCGAGGTTATGGGTATCGGGCGCACCTTTGAGGAGGCGTACCAGAAGGCGATTCGCATGCTCGATCTGGGCTTTGAGGGTATTACCTCGCTCAGTCCTTTTGCCGCCGAACAGACAGAGCAGGAGATCATCGCGGCCTATCTGTATACGCCGACCCCCAAGCGGATGTTCGCCCTGCCGGTCGCTCTGCGCAATCAACTGACCGTCGAGCAGATTTATAAGATTACCGGTATTGATCCCTGGTTTCTGATGCGTATTCAATATATCCAGGCCAACGAGCAGGCCCTTCAGCGTGACCAGGATCTCTCACAAGCGCGTCTGGTGACCCTCAAGCAGCTAGGATTTTCGGATAAGCGCATCGGACAATTAACCGGCAAAACTGGTCTGGAGATTCGTGCGCTGCGCAAACAGCTGGGCATAGTGCCAGCTATCTTGCAGATCGATACGCTGGCCGGCGAGTTTCCGTCCGACACCAACTACCTCTATATGACCTACAACGCGCAGCACAACGACGTGCAGCCTTTCCAGCAAAAGGGAGTGATTGTCCTGGGGTCGGGTCCCTACCGGATTGGTTCATCGGTGGAGTTCGATTGGACAAGCGTCAGTACCGTGAGCGCTCTCAAGCGGTATGGTAGGCAAGCGATAGTGATCAATTGCAATCCCGAGACAGTTTCGACCGACTACGATACCTCCGATCGCCTGTATTTTGAGGAACTGACCTTTGAGCGGATCGCCGATATCTGTGAGTTTGAGCAGTCTTACGGGGTGATCGTTGCGGTGGGTGGCCAGACGCCCAATAACCGCGTCAAGGCTTTGCACAACTATGGCTTTCCGATTTTGGGGACCTCAGCGATGAACATCGACCGTGCCGAGGATCGCCATAAATTTTCGCAACTGCTGGACAACCTGGGGATTCGTCAGCCGGAATGGGCCTCATTTACCAATCTGGAAGCGATGCGTATCTTTGCTGGTCGGGTTGGGTATCCCTTGCTGGTGCGGCCCTCGTATGTCCTTTCGGGCAGCGCAATGAAGGTCTGTTACAACCAGGAGCAGCTCGAACAATATACAAGAGCGGCAGTGGCCGTCTCGCCGGAGTATCCCGTAACGATCTCCAAGTTTTTTCAACGTGTCAAAGAGGTCGAGCTGGACGCAGTGGCGCAGCGCGGCGAAGTCAAAGCCTTTGTCATCTCTGAGCATATCGAGAACGCGGGCGTTCACTCGGGCGATGCAACGATTGTACTGCCGCCTCAGACGCTCAGTGGCGAAGTGATGGGGCGAATTGAGCAGGTAGGTCGGGCGGTGGCGCGTGCTCTGGAGATCACCGGACCGTTTAATATCCAGTTTCTGGCCCGCGAAGACCAGGTCTATGTGATCGAAGCCAACCTGCGAGCCTCGCGCACCTTTCCGTTCATTTCGAAGGTGACCGGAGTGAATCTGATCGAACTCTTTGTTGACACGCTCTTTAACGCAGAGGTAGCGACGGTTGAGATCCCGCATCTAACCTTTACCGCCGTCAAAGCGCCGCAGTTCTCCTTCTCGCGTTTGACCGGAGCCGATCCCGTCTTACAGGTTGAGATGGCCTCGACCGGAGAAGTGGCCTGCTTTGGCGAAGATTTGCCGGAAGCCTATCTCAAAGCGATTCTTGCGACTGGCGGGCGTATACCGTCCAAAGGAGTTTTTGTCAGTCTGGGGGGAGAAAACAAGAAAGAAGCTTTCTTAGAGAGTGCTCGGCTGTTGTCGACGCTGGAGCTACCGATCTATGCGACCTCGGGTACCAGTCTCTACCTGCGTGAACACGGGATTGAGACGATAATGTTGTATAAGCTTCATGAGCAGAAAGAGCCGAATATCCTGACGTATTTTCGCAACCAGCAGATAGACCTAGCGATTAACGTGATCAACAAGCTGGCGATCATGGATGAAGACGATGGTTACGCCATGAGGCGTTATGCAATCGATCACAATATTCCGCTTTTCACCAAAGTCAAGCAGGCCCGTCTCTTTATACGCGCGTTGACCGAGAAAGACCTCAATACCATACCGATCAAATCCTGGCGTGAATATCTGTAAAAGGGGGAGGTCTATGTCGCGTGTACTTATGGGGTCGATCGTGTTGCCGGGGGGTGTGCTCCAGGGGACGTTGACGGTGAGCGACGGCAAGATAGAGCGGATCGACGAAGGTTTTCCGTCTGAGACGGAAGGTATCCTGGATCTGCGCGGGAAGTACCTGCTGCCGGGTCTGATTGAAATTCACGGCCATATGCGTGAGCCGGGTCTTGAACACAAAGAAGACATCCCGCACGGCACGCGGGCGGGACTGGCCGGTGGGTATACCACGATCCTGGACATGCCGAATACCAGGCCGCCGATTACCACGGCGGCCTTGCTCGACGCGCAGATTAGCCGCTATACGGGTCGTTCGTACTGCGACTTTGCCATCAACATGGGAGTTTCGCGTGCGGACATCCAAGAATTGCGCCTAGTAGATCCAGAGAAGATTACCGGTGTCAAGATCTTTGCTGCCGGGCATGGCACGGCATTGACGACGATTCCGCGTCTCGACGATCTGGCGCGGATCTTTGAGATCCTGGGTCAGCGGGGCATAATGGCGATTGTCCACGCCGAGAATCAGGAACTCATCGACTACTTTGTGCAGCAGAAGCGTGAGGAGGGTCGCCACGATCCAGCGGCCTGGAGCGAGGCTCGCAACCTCTCAGTGGTCTTGACATCAGTTTTGGAGATGATTGCCCTGGCGCGGCACTTTGGCGTCAAGCTCCATCTGCTGCACCTCTCGACGCCTGAAGAGTTCGCCGCACTCGAGTTTGGTCGCAGCATCGGGGTCGATGTCACTGGCGAGACCACCACGGTCCACCTAACGTTTAGCACTGACGATTATGCCGAGCGGGGCAACATGGTCAATATCGCGCCGGCATTGCGCACGCCGCAGGATCGGGAGCGGCTCTGGCAGCTCTTGCGTGCGGGCAAGATCGACGCAGTCATCACCGACCACGCGCCGCACACGCTGGCCGAGAAGCAGGTGGCCAGCGTATGGGAGGTCGCCTCTGGCATGCCGGGCTTGCAGGAAGCGCTGCCCGTCCTGTTGAGCAACTGGATCAGACGTTTTGGTGTGGAGAATCTGGAGGAAGGACTGGTGAGGATTGCGCAGGTCACGTCGCAGAATATCGCCCGCATCTTTGGGTTTACACAGAAAGGCGCGTTGCAGGTGGGAAGAGACGCAGATATCGTCGTCGTCGATATGCAGCGGCCCTGGCGAGTCAGCAAAGAAGATCTTTTCACCAAGAATCGCTGGTCGATCTATGAAGGTATGGAGTTGAGTGGGCGACCAATCGCGACCTTCTTGCGTGGCAACCTTGTCTACAGCGAGGGCCAGATCAGCGGAGAGCCGCAGGGTCAATGGCTCAGGCGTTCCTGAGCTTGGGTGTGAGGCCCAGGGCTATTTAATTCTCAGCTAAATAAAGGAGTGAAAAAGGACGACAAAGGGGTTCTATCCAGCTACGATAAGGATCGCCAGTTCCTTTTCATGAAGATTTAAATCTAAACATCTCAATGCGTGTTATACCGTTTATCTGCTCAATCCCTTTGCGATTTCTAATAAAATCGAGCAGATATTATTGATTGACGATAGCATCGTTTTTCTGGCTTATACCTTATAAGTCAGAAACAGATATTTGTGGTGTATATGAGGCAAGACTAAGACCCTGGCGAAATTGTGCATTAGCATTTACGGTTGTTCTAAAACTCTTTGTACCCCGATCTTTTCAGTGAAGAGTTTGAAATCCATATATGCTTCCGGCACTGTTGGGTCAGGATTTTAGTCCTGGCTCTAGTTTTCTTTGACTTACCAGCCTTTAACAAGCAGAATCTGATTACTAGAATTATTCGCTATAAAAGCCATGTAAAGAGTATTATTCCAAAGAGTTAGGGCGGGAGTTGCCCAACTGCCTTGTCCAACAGTTTGGTTGTCTGTCCAGTTTACGCTATCTGTTGAGGATATCGTGAGAAGATTATGGTTAGAATCATTAGTTGTGAAGGCTAAACAAAAGGAATTGTTCCAAGTAACTAGAGTAGGAGTGGCCGAACTAAATTGCCCGACCTCTTGAATCCCTGTCCAATTCGCACCATTTGTTGAATATTCTATCAGGAGATCGTTATTGTTGTCTCCCACAAAGGCCAGGTAGAGAAGGTTGTTTAAAACCACTAGAGTAGGAGATAAGCTGCCAGTTGTATCGCTAATAGATTGATCGTTTGTCCAACTTATGCCATCTGTCGAAGAAATGAGTAGGAGATCATCGTTGACGATATCTACCGTTCTGAAAACGAGATAGAGGGTATTATTCAAGACCGCTAGAGCAGGAGCGTGATTGGTGTATTGTCCAACAAATTGAGCACTAGTCCAAGTTCTTCCATCTTTTGAGGAGATGATTTGGAGGGTATAGCTTTCTGCAAAGGCGAGGTAGAGAGTATCATTAAAAACAGCCAGGGCAGGCGGTGTATCACTAGTTGGTCCAACATAGAGGTTGCGGGTCCAGTTAATACCATTTTGTGAAGAGACAACCGCGATGCTATTACTATTACTAGTATCTATGAAAGCCATATAGAGAGTGCCATGAAAAACAGCCAGGGCAGGCGATAGGCTGCTAGAGGTATCGTTAATAGACTGATTGTCTGTCCAGTTTACACTATTACAGGTGAGTGGTGCGGTCGAACTCGGATTATCACCTTTCACCTCTATAGTTTGGATATCTCCATTTGAAGCGTCGATGAAAATTTTCTGTTGTGTCACCTCTACTGTTGTAGTCCCGTTGGTTACAACTTTTACATCCTCCTGACCGGTCTGAATCTCGTACTCGGTATCCACAATAGAGCCATATTCTTTATGCCTAATCACCAGAATGAGGATGTTCTCTTCCGGTTGTACCTGTGTAAACACATTTGTACTTATAGAGAACGTTCCTACAGGGGTTTCAACGGAGCCATATCCCTGAATGGAAATAGTACCAGTTGTATCAATTGAAAAGTTGATTGGAATAAATGGCGGTTGGTACGTTACTTTTGCTTTAGCGCCGCAACTGGATAAGAAAGAGAGCATAATTATCAGCGGGAAAGTAGTGATTGCTCGGAGCATTCCTTTTTTCTTCATTTACACCTATCCCTGCAAAAACAGAACTACTATGTCTCATATGGAAGACAAAAATTACAAAATTCTTTATCGGTTACGCAAATTCGGAAAAAGGTTTCATTCTCAGATTTGTATGTACTGTATGTAATTGACAAAATTTATTATAGCACCTTTTCAAGGATTGAAACATCCTCAGTGTGATCATTTCCTAGTGCTGTTGCAGTGTTCGCGCTGCCGGCTGCGGGAAAAAGAGGTTTTTGCGAGGACGTCTCGCGCTCCGGCAGGGACGCTACGCTCCCTGCACCCTCCCTTTATCGGTGTATTCCCAACTTTGCAACAGCTCTACTCTGCGACCCCAGACTGATTGCCAGGCAGGACAATGCAAGTTCATTGTCCTGCCTGGCAATCAGTGTATTCGGTCTCAAGCGTGGTTTAGAAAGCGATTGCCAGGGCTGGTTTGAGGACAATCGCGTGTTCATCGGTGCCAAAGTCGTCCAGCGTCTCATTGTGGTGGGCGACGATCTGAGCGGCGGTCAGCGTCTCGCTGTCCACCGTCGTATGTGCGTCGCTGACCAGCGTCACGTCGTAGCCCAGACTTATAGCACGTCGGCTGGTCGTATCGACACAAAACTGCGTGCGACAGCCAGTGATCAGCAGATGAGTGATGTTCCAGGCTTCCAACTGCTCTTGTAGTGGAGTCGCATAAAATGAGTCAGAGGCACGCTTGCTAAGCACCATTTCGCCGGCTATAGGAGCGACCTGGGGATGGATCTGCCAGCCAGGTGCATTGAGAGTCAGCAGACCTTGCTCGCTGCCTATGTGCTGCATGTAGATCACGGGTATCTGCTTTGTGCGGGCCTTGTGGAGCAGGCTCGCGATATTGGCCAGAACCGCGCTCTTATTGTGCGATGGCTCGGTGCCGTCGATCAGGGCGACCTGAACATCAATCACCAGCAGGGCTGTACGTTGCATGTGAAATGTTTCCACGTGTGTACTCCTGTATTTGTCATATAGTGTTTCATCGTTCTGGTTATTGTTGTTGGCTGATCTTAATACAACGGCGTCTCTTTCTGCGTGCTCGCGCTTTTTGCCTGCCAGATATGTTGAAATATCCAGGCCAAGCCAGATTATTGTAGAGTCTGGCGATTACTTTGTCAAGCTGCTTTGCTATAATGCAGGGCTATTCAAAAGTCCGCCCTGCCGCCTGCGGCGGTGGGCAAAAGAGGAAAAAGAGGTTTTTCGGGGACACCCCTCTTCCCTGTCCCCCAGACGGGGTGCCGGCAGGGACGCTGCGCTCCCTGCACCCTCGCCTTGCCGTTTGTATTCCCGACTTTGCAACAGCCCTGCTGTAATCACGGGCTATGTAATGCTCCGCAAGTCTCTGGCTTGCGACCCCCACCCCAGGGTTTGGGGATCGGGTTGTGAGCGTTGAGCATTACATAGCCCTGCCGGGACCATCGGAACGCAGCAAAGAAAGAGGCCTAGAGAAGAAATTTCTCGATAGCGGCGGCCACGCCATCTTGGGCGTTGCTGAGTGTCACATAGTCTGCTGCCTCTTTGACTTCGCTATGGGCGTTGTTCATAGCCACGCCGAGACCTGCAAAGCGGAGCATCCCGATATCGTTGTGTCCATCGCCGATTGCGACGATTTCGGCGGGTGCGATGCCGAGGTCTTGCGCGATAGTCTGGAGTCCGCGTTCTTTGGAGACGGCCGGGTGCAGGAACTCCAGGAGATCGTAGGCCGATTGGACGAGGTGGAGCTGGTCGGCGAACATATCGATCAGGGCGGGGCGGTGGGCGCGGATCTGGCTTTCTGAGCAGACGCCAACGACTTTAATGCACGGTTCTGGGAAGAGACTGGCGACATCTTCCAGCTCGATGACTGGTGGAACCGGTGGTTTATACCATGTGCGCACGCGGGGAGTCTCATAGTCGGCGTAGACGCGTTGGCGGGTGTGATAGACGCGGTGGAAGCTGACAGCTTTGAGCGCGGCCAGAGCTGGGAGCACAGACGAAGCGGGTAGGAGCAGTTCGTGGTAGATCTGCCCGCTTTTGCTATCGACAATCTGCGCTCCATTCTCAAGGATCTGCGGCCCCTCGATTGGTAGATCGCCACAATAGTACTGAAACACCGCCATGCTTTGTCCAGTGGCGATGACAATGCGTATCCCGGCGTCGACGGCACGTTGGAGAGCCAGACGCGTACGTTCAGTAATGACTTTCTGTGGTCGCGGATGAAGCAGAGTTCCATCCAGATCGATGGCCAGCAAACGGTACATCGGCTGCTCCTGAGTGAGTTAAACGCCTGGTTAGCCTGCGAAGGTCCGGCGTGGTGTGCCAGTTACATCTGTCACAATATGAAAGAGGTCGCCTGCCAGTGGATAGGTTTTCCGTTCTTCCTCACTGAGCGCTGTCCAGGCAGTGGTGATAAAAAGCTCATTGCGTGCGGGACCGCCAAAGGCGCAGCTAGTGGGGTGAAGCGCGGGGACAGGAAATTCGCGCTCGACCTTGCCATCGGGTGTATAGCGAATGACCTTGCCGCCGCCCCAATGGGCGCTCCAGAGAAAGCCTTCGTCGTCGATGGCCAGACCATCCGGCACGCCTGGCTGACCCTGAGTGGAGATCAGTGGGCGGCGGTTGGCGATAGTACCTGCGGCGGCATCGAAGTCGTAGACATAGATCGTGAAGTTGTCGGAATCGGTCAGATACATCAGCGTATTGTCTGCGTTCCAGCACATGCCATTGGGGACCAGCAGGCCGGTTTCCATCACATGAACGCTATCGTCGGGATCGAGGCGATAGAGCACCCCTTCAGCGGGATGTGGGTCCTGCTCGACCAGAGTACCCGCCCAGAAGCGTCCCTGGCAGTCGATAGCTCCATCGTTAAAGCGGTGGTGTGCCAGTCCGGCCTCGGGGTCGACCAGGTAAGTCAACCTATTCGTTTGAAAGTCCCAGGTTGCGAACCCGTGGCGCGTGGCCATAACCAGGCCGCCCGTAGCTCGTCGTGCCATCACCCCGACAGACACGCCAGCGTCAAAGGTATCGTAGCGGCGGGTCTCGGGATAAAAGCGAAAAAATCGCTGATTATCTATGTCAACCCAGTAGAGTGCTTGCTCTTCGGGACTCCAGAGAGAGCCTTCACCCAGTTTATTTTGTGTGGAGAGAAAGTGAGTTACTTCGTACATGGTTAGTGTGAGCTCCTTCTCGTGCATTGACCTCCATTGTTGTGCTTCATCTGCTGAAGCATGGCGTCTTCTTCTATTATATACCATCCAGGAAGTGAAGGCCCCAGGCGGCTCTGCGCTCATCATTGCAGGTGAACAGGAGTTTTGGGGGCGAGCGAGAGGGTCTGCCTGAGACAGATTGCGCGTTTTTTTGTGACTGCAAAAAATCTCTTCACCTACTGTGAGAAGCCAGACGAGAGAAAAGCAAGCGGAGAGAGAAAGCGGCGATTCAGCTTCAGACATAATTGTAAAAAGCATTTTATTGATTATACTGATAGATAGAATATATGTCATTCATACATCTGGCGGTGGAGAGATATGGTTTATTGGAGTAGCAGTTCTCTAGTGGAAGGGAAGCACGAATATGTCAGTACAAACCTCGTCTGTGCAAGAAGAGAGCGGGCAAGATCCGGTGTATTGTGCTCTCAAACGTGTGGTAGATCTATCTATTGTGTTGCTGCTTTTGCCGCTCTGTGTTCCTCTACTCCTTCTCATTATGCTGGCAATACGCCTTGACTCGCCGGGTCCGGCGCTGTTTCGGCAAAAGCGTGTTGGTCAGGACGAAGGGACCTTTGAGCTGTTGAAGTTGCGTTCGATGTATATGCATAGGGATGATGGAGAGCATCGCCGGGCGATGGCGCAATTTATTCGGGGAGCGCCAGTGGATGTGGATAGTTCGCTGGCTAGTGGCAGTTCCTACAAGGTAGTGGAGGGCCAGCGAGTGACGCGCGTGGGCCGATTTTTGCGTAAAACCAGTTTGGATGAGCTTCCCCAGTTGTTTAACGTCTTGCGGGGTGAGATGTCGTTGGTTGGACCGCGTCCGCCGCTGGTCTACGAAGTTCTGTATTATAGCGTGCGCGATAAACTGCGCCTGAAGGGCAAGCCAGGTCTGACCGGTATCTGGCAGATCTATGGGCGGAGTCGAGTAACATTTGCTGAGATGGTTGAGATGGACCTTGAATACCTGCGTAAGCAATCGCTGTTGCTGGACTTCAAGCTGGTCATCCTCACGGTGCCGGTGATGATCTGTGGCCGTGGAGGCATGTGAAGGCGTGTGGAGAATTCTGGGAGTGTTTAGTATGCAACTACATGAATTGCAATTTGGCGTGATTGGCTGGGGCTATTGGGGTCCCAAAGTGGCTCGCAACCTGGAAGGATTGCCAGGCTCAAGCATCTTGATGGTGGCTGATCTGGATGGGCAGCGTTTACAGTCGGCTAAACTTGCTTACCCCTGGATACAGACCACGAGTCGGACGGAAGATCTGTTTGCTGCTGAGTTGGATGCAGTAGTGATTGCTTCGCCGGTATGTACGCACTATCAACTGGCCAGGGAGGCGCTTTTGCATGGGAAGCATGTGCTGGTAGAGAAGCCGATCACCACCAGTATCTCGGAAGTAGAAGAGCTGGTGACCCTGGCGCGGACGCGTGGGTTGGTTTTGATGGTTGGCCACACATTTGAATACAACTTGGCTGTTAACGAGTTAAAGGGGATGATAGCGCGTGGGGACCTGGGCAGGATCTACTGTATCGAGGCTGAGCGCATGAACCTGGGACTTTTTCGGCGCGATATAAACGTGATCTGGGATCTTGCGCCGCACGATATCTCGATTCTCCTCTACCTGCTTGGTCGGAAGCCGGAGCGTATCACCGTGCAGGCGCACGCACACGTTCAGCCGCAGATCCAGGATGTAGCGCACCTTGACCTGGATTTTGCCGATGGGATGAACGCGCATATACATGTGAGCTGGCTGCACCCCTGTAAAATTCGGCGAGTGACAGTGATTGGCGATCTGCGGATGGTCGTCTATGATGATACCAACCCTGCCGAGATGCTCAAGATCTATAACAAGGGAGCTGACATTCATGCTGATCCAGTGGTCTCGTATCGTTACGGAGCGATTACCATTCCACACATCGATTGGATTGAGCCGTTGCGCCTGGAGGTTGAAGATTTTGCCTGCGCCATTCGTACGGGTCGGCCTCCGCGAGCGACCGGAGAGGTTGGGTTAGAGGTAGTGCGTATTCTGGTTGCGGCAGAGACCGCATTGCGGCAGCAGGAGATACGGTCATGTGCCTGTCTTTAGGTAGTTGGCAGTTTAGAAGCCGTGTTTAAAGTAGAGATACGGTGCAAGCAGGATTTCGGCCAGCGCGGGTCGGATATCTGTGCGATCAAAGACCGCCTCGACATCGATCTGGCGCAGTGTTGACAGGTACCAGGCGAGATCGAGGCGACCGTGTACAAGCTCTTGCAGAGCCAGAGGGAGGTCGGTCAGCAGGCGAATCCAGTGCAGACCGGGTGTGGCCTGACAGCGAGTGGGAGGCTCGCCTAGCTGGTCGGCAAACAGCAGGGCCGAGAAATCGACGCCTGCGCGTGCGCCGAGCGAGTGATAGCCCCATGTGCGGGCATTGACATCCAGGAGCTTATAGGTAGCATCGCGTTGGTCGTATTTGTACTCCATCTCGACCAGTCCGTAGTAGTCGATAGCCTTGAGAAATCTGCACGACATCTCCGCGAGCCGGGGCAGATCGAGCGATATTACATAAGTACTGGCGCGGCCAAATTCGTAGGGATGCTGGCGGCGGCGTTGTACGACCATGCTAGCCAGCGCCTCGCCGTCTTTGAAGAAGGAGCAGAAGGCAAACTGCTGGTCGCCGTCGCCGGGGATCAGTTCCTGGAGGATAATCTCCTGGTGGTCCATCAGTTGACAGGCGCTGAGGTAGTGGGCGGCCAGTTCAGCGGGCGTATTGGCTCGCCAGGCTTTGGTCCTGGTTGCATAGAAGAAGTGCTCTTTGATGGCAGGTTTGAGCACCAGGGGCAGATAGTTTGCCAGCGTGGAGACCTCGGCGTAGTTGTTGGTCAACCAGATGTGGGGTGTAGGAATGCCAAGTGTGCGGGCTAGCTGGTACGTTTCGCGTTTATCCCAGGCGTAGCGAATCGTTTGCCAGGGGGGTGTAGGGACGCGGAAGAGCGGAGTGAGCGTAGTGCGATGGCGGGCCAGCGCGACCACCAGCTCCTCGCGTGTTGGATACAGGACCCAGTTCTCAAGCTTGTACTGGCGACCGATAGTGCAGAGCGTCTCGACGATCTGTTGTTCGTCGCGCAGGTCTGCTACGCGCAGCGAGTGAGTGGCGTAACGCGAGTAGCCGGCGATTGCCGGCTGATCATCGAGGACATAGACAGGGATGCCGCGGCGGCCCAGGCTGCGTACAATGCCAAGTCCCTGATAGCAGCCGCCGATCACCACTGCGCCAGTGGTCTGTGCAACCATCATATTCCCCTTTCGTGCCACGTGTGTGTTGGTTCACTGAATGCAATGGCGAGTCAAGCGCTGGGCCAGCGCGGGAGCGCCTGAAAGAAAGCGACAGGTTGGTCCTAAGGTCTGGCTGGCCAGTGCGCCAGCGAAGTACAGACCAGTCACCGAAGATTCGCAGCCGGAATTAAGGACCGGATAGCCAGCGCGGAGTTGGATCTGATCGCGCAACAGAGCGTCGAGAAAAGGCAGCCGTCTGAGATCTGGCTGATAGCCGGTTCCCAGGACGAGAAAATCAACCTCGCGTGAAGTTCCATCGCTGAGCTTGAGAGAGAGCGTCCGGCCGTGGGCGAGTGCCTGTTCGATTTGCGTCGAGGGTGTCAGGCGTACCACCTCAGCGACGCGAGGGCGCAGCCATTTTGCGCCAGCGGGTCGGGTTGCGCGTTGGTGGAGTCGTTGTTTGACATATGTGGGCAAGTGGCTGAACAGGCTGGGGGAGGCAACCAGCCAGTTTACCCCCGGTGGTCCCACATCGCCGGGTGGATAAAAGAGAGGACGGAGAGGTCCGGTATGTTCGTAGAGGCGGCGTGAATGCCAGATAAAGTGTTTGCGGGCAATGACCTCCACCTCTGCGCCAGCGGTGTGGAGAAGGGCGGCGTATTCCAGGGCGCTCTGTCCGCTGCCGACGATAGCCACGCGTCGTTCGCGAAAGCCAGAGAGATCGGAAAGATAGTGTGTATGTGTGGCCAGTTCTGGCGGGAGGTTTCTGGCGTAGTCGGGTATAGAGGGAAAGTCAGCGATCCCGGTTGCGACAATCACGCGATCGGCGGAAGAGTGGCTGCCGTTGGCCAGTTCCAGATGAAAGCTGCGCCCGTGTCGGGACAGTATTTGTACGTAGGTAGAATGGATGTCCAGACTAGTTTGTTGGAGAAACCACTCTCCATAGTCCAGAAAGAAAGCCAGCGGGATCGGCTCGACGCGTGTTTTTCCGGTTGAGGCCAGATAGTCATCGAGACAATAGCGGGATTGGGGAGCAGTCAGGCTAGAGGCGCTCCAGACCGATTTTAAAAAGAGACCGAGCGGCATTTTTTGCCAGAGTTCCAGGGGCTGGCCAAAAATCTGGACGGGTACTCCCGCGGCCTGTAGAGTGGACGCGATAGCAAGTCCATATGGACCAGCGCCGATGACAGCAGTAGAGGTAACGTTTGCCACTTGCTACATTCCTTCTCATCTAAACGAAACGTTTGTCCATTCAAGTATAGCACGAAAAAGTGAAAGAGAGAGATAAAGGCAGGAAAGAAGGCATGTTTTTCTGCGCGAAAGCGTGTGCAAAATGACCGCCAGGATTGTGAAGTAAAAAACGTTTCTTTTTCAGTGGAGTATGGTAATATGGTGACCTGGATCGATGAATGTATGGAAGCGACTTTTTAGCCTTTGAAAATTCTATCGTAGGAGGAACCTGGTAACCATATGCAGTGTCGAAATTGTCAATCTGAATTGCCCGCTGGCGTGGGTTTTTGTCCAAATTGTGGTGCGCCGGTAGCGGCCTCGGGCGGAGCGCCCAGTTTTCCCGGCTCATCTCCCAATCAAGGAGTAGAGCCGACGATGGTTGCATCGGCAGGTGACCCCTATGGAACGCCGCCGCCGCCGACCAACTATGGCGATCTCCCGCCGGCAAACCCTTATGGAACGCCGCCGCCTGCTTATAGTCCCTATGCGCAGCAACAGGTCCCATATAATGCGCCCTATGGAACGCCGCCGCCTTATCCAGCACCAGGCACCTACCAGCAGCCACCGCAGCAGTTTGTGCCGATCCAGCAGCCACCGCAGAAGAAGGGTCTGAGCGGATGTGCTATCGCCCTGATCGTCGTGCTGATTCTGCTAGTGGTTGGTGTTGGTTCGGCAATCGGAGTCGGGTATTACGCCTTCCACAAAGTGAGCAGTGCCGTAGCAACCGCTAGTTCGGATTATCAATCGGCGGTTCCCACCTTCGCCAGTGATCTGACGGGAACTCCTGGGGATACAGGAACAGTACCCACGAGTGGTCAGATAGATCCGACCGCAGCCACAATGATCACCAGCTATCAGACCGCGACCGGCATCGATGAAAACTATGGGCCGGTCGGTAAGACGACGACTTTTACAACGGCTGACAAAATGTACGTCACCTTCAAAATGGCGGGCCAGGCTGGATATATCCTTTCGAAATGGTACCTCAACTCTCAGCCGCTGGCCAGTAGTATCCTGACCATCGAGGATGGAGATGACGTCGGGTACGTTGACTATACCTCCCCCAATGCAGGGCAGGTGATAGTTGGCCTCTACTGGTGTACACAGTCTGATTGTAGTGACGCCGCGCTGGCCCAGGTAGCGCAAATGATCGTCGAGTAAATAGGTATATATCGATATTTCATGGTGTTTTGACTAATATCGTCATATATCTCCCTGAGTGAAGTGGAGAGGGAAGCCCCGGTTGTAGTTGGCGAGATGACTTGCCTGAGGCAACCGGGGTTTTGGTGTCATGTAGTTACTGGGCTGACCAGGTGCCTTGTTCGCCGTCGCTGCCTGTATAGGTACCATGAGTGATCGACGTATTATCGCTGTTGACAGTTGCGTCGAAGCTAATCAGCGTCCCGTTAGTGAGGGGCATAGTGAACTTGACCTCGCCCTGGTGGTTGACAGTGCCGGAGAGTAGCGAGCCTTGAGATGCGGTGCAAAAGGCGATCACGCTACAGGGGATAAGCAGAGCGACTTGAATATCTCCGGTTGACTGGACCTCAGACTCGAATTTCAAGTTGAGGGAGGTACTATGGGATTGATTGTCGGTGATCATGCCTGTGTATGTCGTAGAGAGATCTAGCGCTTTCGGTGTACCTGTTGCCTGGTTTTGATTATAGATATAGCCAACGATCCCCAGGAGTCCACAAGAGAGCACCAGTGCGCCGATGATGATGAGAGTGATCCACAGACCTGTGAGGTGGCGCTTCTGGGAAGGCGGCTGTTGTGGTTGCTGCGGCACCAGGGGTGGAGTATAGGGATAGACGGGTGATTGGTTGTAAATGGGTTGAGGGGTTTGCCCCGACGGGCGGATGGGTAGCGGTAGTGGTGCGACGGCGACCGTAGGTGCGGCGCGTGGAGGTGGTGGAGGTACGGCGGCGGCGGCTATCGTAGGTGGAACGACGCCGACCGTAGGGGAGACAGAGGCATCGTTGGCGTACTCAAAGGTCGTCGCGCCTACGCGAATAGAGTCGCCCTGATGCAGCGGATGAGGAGTCTCCGCGGCTATAGCGCGTGCATTGACAAAGGTTTTATTCGTGCTTTTGAGATCGATAATCACGTATCCCTGGTCTGCCTGGCGGATGATAGCGTGGTGGCCGGAGACCTGTGAATCGTTGATGACATAGGTATTATCGGGTGCGCGGCCAATCGTCACGTCGAGCGTACCAAGTACCGTCTGTCCGGCTGGACTGCGCAGCACCGTTCTGGCCGTAGTGGTTGGATAGACGCCCTGGGGTGAGAGTGCGGCAACAAAGGCTGAGACATCGGGGAAGCGCTGCGTGCGCTCTTTGGCCATTGCCCTGAGGATCGCCTGCTCAACGTAGGTGGGGATGGCTGGATTGAGTTGGCGTGGCGGTATGGGCGTCTCCTGACTGTGTTTGATTGCCCATGCGGTAAAGGTACTGGCCTGAAAAGGTCGGCTTCCTGTCAGCAGCTCGTAGGCGATGCAGCCGAGCGCATATTGGTCGCTGTGGATGCTGGCGATGCCCTGAAACTGCTCGGGAGCCATGTAAGGAGGGGTACCAGTAATCGCGGCGTTGCGATTGGTTGAAGTTGCAACCTCGACTGCGATACCAAAGTCAGCCAGCATCGCATCATTTTTAGTATTGAAAAGGATATTATCTGGCTTCAGATCGCGATGGACTACGCGTTGCTGGTGAGCGAAGTAGAGTGCTTGACCGACCTGGCTGAGGACTGTCAGCGCTTTATCGGTGGGGAGGCGGCGGTTGGCCTGGTGCTCCAGAACGCTGCGCAATGAACCCGTTGGAGCGAACTCGATCACGATATAGGGTGTAGCGTTATGTTCGCCTATATCGAAGACGGGCAAGATGTAGGGGTGCTGAAGGCGAAGCAATACACGAGCCTCATCCAGGAAATGAGCACATTCCTCTGGTGAGCTGACGTATTTAGCGTTAATCAATTTGATAGCGACGACGCGTTCGGCGATCAGCTTATTTTGTGCTCGATAGACGCTGCCAAACTCGCCGCTGCCCAACTTTTCCTGGATCAGGTAATTGCCCACAACTTGACCGGAATAACTCTCGTTGCCTGGCATCCTGGTGTACTCCTCGTTTTGTTTGCAAGGTCGTATTGTTGAAATTGACCAGTGGTGAGTATAACAAATATATATGGAAATGTCAATTCCACAACAGGTAGAATATACGAGGCAAAAGCGAAATGTGGGCCGCACTCGTTGCCGGGTTTTGCGCTACTATAAGCATATCCACTATTGGCTAGTAAGCATAAAAGATCTGACCAGCGCTTGCCTCCCTTGCCTGGCCGCCGGGTGTGGCCGGGACAGAAGGGAGAGTGTCTAGCGTGAAACAGCGCCTGAAAGGAAAAAGAACAGGACGATAATCAGGCTTAAAATCAGGGCGATCAGCACGGATATCATCCGTGTGACCCAGACCGGGATCTGTTTGCGGCGACGCCCGGTAATCTGGTTATGAACCTCTTTTGAGGATGTACTCATGCGCACTTGCTCCATGATAAATCAACGCTTCAACGAAATGATCTCGCCGGGACAGTCCCGGACATCCCTGTCCAGGAATGAGAGACACAAATACATCTCTCTAGAGATCAAAACGGAAGATTGGTGGAGGATTAACACAGATGGACTATTTTAGTACCGTTTGGATCGGCATTCAGAGCATTCACAGCTGGCGCGTAGCTTTTCATAGGTATAAATGCCGGTCTTATGTCCATCGCTCCAGAGAGGGGTCAGGCCATAGCGGCCAACTGGTTCGAGATTGGCCAGGGTCGTTTCCTCGGTGCTCAGGCTCTTTTTGCTGGCCAGCATACCGGGTTGGCCGCCTTCGCCAGCACACCAGGCGCAGGGACAGGCCCAGCGCAATGCTTCCCAACTATGGACGCTCTCGTGTTCGTCGCTCCAGCTAAGGAATAGCAGGCGTTGTTCTTCATCCAGGAAAAATGAGGTTGGGGTAGGGTGGTTGTATTGTGACATCAGGGATTTCCTCTTTTCTTTTATTGTAGTCTTTTTTGCTGGTTTTGGCTAGTCTTGTGGTAGCAGGCCTGCGGCTTTCCAATTCGGCGCAAGCCCTGCCAGAATGGGAATGCCCTGAGTAGCAAGCAGAGCTATGTAATGCTCGGCTGGGGTGGAGTGCAAGTCAGAGGCTTATGAAGCATGACATAGCCCTGGGTAGCAAGCATCCTCTATTGACAGATGGTGAGGTGAAGGGTATTATTCCATTCGACATATTATCGACTATCTGTTTAAATACCTCAAAAGGCGGACTGAAGAAGATCAATGGAAAGCATTGAAAAGCTCACTCCTGGCGACCAGATGTTTCTGCCATCCATACGACATGATGCGCATTCAGTGAATGGGAGTGTGGCCCGTCATATGCCTACGCGGCGCCGTGAAGTAGTGGCGCAGGCGTTGAAAGAACTCTGGCAGGAACGGGGTTTCGTGAGCAAGCCGCTGATCTTTGCCTCGCCGATGCAGAGAAGGATGCAGGCCGAGCATCACCCATTGCTGCTGGATCAGTTGGTGGTGCGTGGTGCGCAGCGCAAAAAAGTCCAGGTTGGTCAGCTCAAGGTGTGGGAGAACCTGGAGGCTCCTGAATATGCTCAGGGCATTGCGGCTACCGGAGAGGTAGGTGTACTCTTGAAGGCTGATCTCTTGCGTAGTGCGGAAGCTGGCGATAAAAATACCTTTCCTTCGGCTCCCTATAGCTGGATTTGCTATACGTTTAGTGCTGGTTGGAAGGCTCTCTCGGTCTTTTTTTATGATAATGATACGAGCGATACGCTGGCGCTGGCTGCTATTCCCGATGGACGCCAGGATGAGTGGCTGGCCTTTTTAAAGTTGCTCGATGATTTGCACGATTCGCTTTGGCGCAAGGCCCGGCGTGGGCGGATTGAGATTGTGGGTGGCGACGATGAGCTGGCTGACGTGATTCGCAAATCGTCCTCTGCTGATCTGGTGCTCGACGAGGAGACCTTGAAACAGGTAGATGCCCAGCGTCGCATTTTTGACCAGGAGATCTTGAGTCGCTATGCTGCGCTGCGTGTGCCGCGGTTACGTAAAGTATTATTGATTGGTCCGCCGGGTACGGGTAAGACGACGCTGCTCAAGGCCGAGGGAGCCAATCATGCCAGGAAAGGCGGGCTGGTCTATTATGTCTGCGCCCCGACGCAGTCGCGCAGCACTACCTCGTGGTTGCAACTTTCGCATGCGCTGCACCTTGCTGCTGAGAGCCGTCTGCCCGCGCTAGTGCTGGTTGAGGATTTCGAGCTTTTTGTGGCCAATCCTATAGAGATGCAGCTTGTGCTCAATACGCTTGATGGTGTTGCCACGCCCGACAATCCTGCGGGTACGCTCTTGCTGGCTACCAGCAACGATCCTGAGAAGATTGATCTACGCATTCGCGATCGTCCTGGGCGGATCGATGTCTTAATCGAGGTGGGTGTAGTTACGACGGTGGAGCTGGCGTTGCGTTTCCTGCGTCACTTTTTGGACAAGGCCTATAACGAGGAAGAGCACAGCAGCGTTGCGCTTGAACTGCTCAGGCAGCCGGGGAGCCATTTTCGCGAGGTCTGTATCGCGGGTGCGATGCATGCGTTGGACGAGAATCGTGCTCTGGTGCTTGCTGAAGATCTGCTCTGGGCGCATGAGATGATTCTGACTGGTCGGGCCAAAGCTGCCGAGAGCGAGCGTTTCTTGCCCGATCCTGCTCGTAAACGTGGGACGTACTTTGGTAAAAAAAATTAGGGCATGCAGAGGTCGGGCGGACCAGGAGCGGCTGCGTTGTCGCGCTCCTGGTAAGCTCGTTAATGACAATTATACTTGTCCGAGGGCGTAGTCCAGGTCATTGATGATATCTTCAATGTCCTCGATGCCTACGGACAGGCGCATACAGCCGTCGGTAATTCCGTAGCGCAGCCGTTCCTCGCTGCTCAAATTGCGGTGTGAAGAGACGGCGGGGTAGGAGACCTGCGAGTGAATATCGCCCAGAGTGGTGACTGGCAGGCAGAGCTGTAGCTGGTCCATGAAGATGAAGGCGGCTTCTTTTGTCTGGGCTTGCAGTTCAAATGAGAGCAAGCCGCCGTAGAGACCGGGACGGAAGAGGGTAGTGGCGAGCTGGTGCTGTGGGTGGGATGTGAGGCCGGGGTAGTGGACGCGGGCGATTGCGGGGTGTGCGCTCAGGAAGTGCGCGACCTTGAGGGCGTTGGCGCAGTGCCGCTCCATGCGTAAGGCCAGGGTCTTCAGTCCGCGCATTGTCAGGTAGGATTCGAATGGACCGAGCGTTGCGCCCAGCAGGATTGCATAGGTGCGTAGCTGTTGCAGGAAACTGTTGGTGCGGCTGATCACGACCCCGGAGATGCTATCGCCGTGGCCGCTGAGGTATTTGGTGGCGCTGTGGACCACTACATCGAAGCCGTGGAGGAGCGGCTGGACCAGGTAGGGCGTGGCGAACGTGCTATCGATCACCGAGAGCGCTCCGACTTCGCGGGCGGCGGTACTGACCATATCGAGATCGATAAGCTTGACCAGTGGATTGGAGAGCGTTTCCACCAGAACCACGTCGGGTTCTTCCGCGCGGATAGTCTCGCCTGCCTCGCTTCCACACAGGTTTTTAAACACAACATTGACGCCTAGAGGAACAAAGACCGTGCGCAGCAGACTGGCCGTGGCTCCATAGAGGTCCTGAGCCACGAGGATCTTTGTGCCTGCTACCAGACCTGCCGCCATCAGCGTTCCTTGCAGCGCGGCCATACCTGAGCCGCTTACGACAGCTCCCACGCCGCCCTCGGCCCGCGCCAGGACGTTTTCCAGGGCAAAGGTATTGGGGTTGCCCTGGCGGCTATAGACGAACGATTGCTCCCCGGCTGCGTTTTCATTGAAAGCCGCATCCAGACGCTCGGTATCCGGGTGCAGATATGTCGTACTTGTATAGATGGGCTGAATGGTTGGCGCACCACTCTGTTGCATGGAGCGTAGGTATTCGCCACCGTGTACAAACAATGTATCTAGCTTCCAATTCTCGGGATCAATCTCGCGCATTGTGCTCCTCTTGCCTGTTATGGATTGCATAAAGTGTTCAGAAATTGCAGTTCGTCCAGCAGGACGGTGATCGGCGGGAGGTTCGCTTCGTGTGTGGCGAGCCATTGGACCTGAAAGACTCCGTAGCGATTGGCCAGGACGAAGCTGGGCGTGGTCAGGCGCGTCTGGGCATCTCTGTATGTATAGCGTGCGCTGACGGTTCCCTGGGGATCGGCTAAGAGTGGAAAGGGCAATTGCAGCGCTGCCTGTACCTGGAGATGGGCAACCACCGGACTGCCTGTCACGGCCAATAGAGCGCACTCGGCCTCTCTGAGGACCTTATACTGCTGTTTTAACTCGCGTAAGACGCTGCGAGTCTCGTCGGTTTCGGCATTGCTCAGGAAGACCATGAGCAGGTTCTCGCGCTGTTTATAGTCCCACGGGCCGTGTGGCATACCATCTGCGCCTGGCAGTACAAAGGCTGGCACCATTTCTCCACGGCGGAGAAATGACTCTGGTACCCCGCCCTGCTCGACTGGCACGTCGGTGGACTGCGGCTGTTCGGACATAAAATACCTCTCACGGAATGTACACAATCAGATCTATAGCAATTGTACCATTAACTGGCCTGTTTGTGGAGATACCAGAGCTTGCTCGTTTGCCGTTCCTACGCGTTTTTTGCGCTCCCTCTGGAATGCGTCGTCGGAGACTGATGGAACTAACACGTATCCTGCGCGGGTTCCAAAGAGGACTGAGCGTGGGGCGTAGCTACTTGCAGGAGAGGCAGTTCAAACCAGAAGCTTGATCCCTGGCCGGGGGTGCTTGCCAGACCAAAGGTGCCGTAATGTGCTTCGATAATTGTGCGATTGATGTGGAGTCCCAGACCGAGGCCGGGGTCGGCATTATTCTGCGTGTTAATCCCTTTTACGCGATAGAAGCGTTCCCAGATACGTGCCTGTTCTTCGGGTGTCAGGCCTGGTCCTTTATCATCGATGGTCACGCGCACGCGGTCGAGCGAGCAGGTGATACTGACGGTAACAGGCTGTGTAACAGGCGAATATTTCAGTGCGTTGGTGAGGTAGTTGTGGATGACTTGGCCCAGACGATCGGCATCGCCATCGACGGTCAAAGGCTGATCTGAGGGCCACGTCAGCGTAATCACGCGTCCAGGTTCGTTGTAGCGCTGGTCTTCGACGGCCTCGATGATAATGTCTACCAGGTTGCATGGATGGATCAGCAGTTCCAACTTGTTGGCCTGGATGCGTGAAACATCGAGCAGATCGCTGATCAGGCGATTTTGCATATTGACGCGGTGGGCGGCGTGGCGGAGATTGTCTTCTATATGTTCCAGTTTGGCCTGAAAGTTTGGTATATGTGCCGGGTCGAGTACTTTGAGCTTAGCCAGACGGCGCAGAGTCAGTTGGATATTGCCTTTAATGCCGGTCAGAGGAGTGCGTAGTTCGTGGCTGGCGATGCTAAGGAACTCGTCGAAGCGTCGATTGGTCTCGCGTAGCGCGAGTTCGCTGGAGTGTGATTCGATCCACTGTGTTTGGAGACGTTCGCGTTCGATGACCAGCAGGATCAACTTGGCGACAGCTTTGACCAGGTGAACCTCTTCTGGAAAATACTCCTGGCGCGGTCCCAGCTTTTTGACGCTAAAGATACCTGTCAGGCGCTTATCCAGCAGCATTGGGGCTGTCAGGAGTGTATAGGGTTGCCCAGCGGGATTATGTGGGCTGAGATCCCAGAGAACCACTTCGTTCGCTTGCAGGCGTGCGAGTGCGGCCTGATCGAAGTAGTCAGAAAGCGCGAATGAAGTGCCATATGTGTGCTCAAGGTTTTCAAATACTGGCGCGAAGCCTGTGATTGCCACCAGGTTCAGCTGATTGATTTCGGGGTCGACCAGGGCAATCGCGACCGACTGGTAAGCGAGCGTCTCACGCGTTAGCTCAACCAGATATTGTCCTATCGCATCGACCGAAAGCGTGGGAGTGGTCTGTGCGTCGGCGTACTGCTCCGTGGCGTGCCGACCTGGGATGTGGACGAGTGCTTCGGCGAGAGCCAGCAGGGCGTGCAGCGATTGGCGGATGTGCAGTTCTAACCTCCTACGTCGAGTCACGTCGCAGATGACCAGAATTGCGCCAATAATCTGGTCGTGCTCGTCGCGCATAGGTGCGCCAGCATGAGTCACATAGATCTCCTCGCCGTCGGGCAGGATCTCGCGGATATCTTCGGCCTCGCTGGTTGTCAGCGTCGTGCCGCGCAATAGCTGCTGTAGCGGCCAATCTTCTGGTGTGAAAGGTTGCCCATCGGCATGAAATGCTTGCAGGTATTGAATGCGCTGAGTGAAGGGCATGTTTAAGAAACCTGGCAGCGTGTTGAGGTGGAGAATGTTTGCCAGGGCCGGGTTAGAATGGATGACCTTCCCTGTGGCATCACAGACTATAATTCCATCGGTAATCGAGGCAAACGCGGTTTCTATCAGGCGTGTATGTGCTTCGCCTTCCGCTCGTTCGTGCTGCATAGTGGCGAGCAGGGTGTGATACCGATCTTCCCAATTCTGGTTGTTCGACAGAGGGGGCGTCTCTTTGGTCAGGAAGACCAGCCATTGCTGCAAGCTACCGGCGTGTTCAAAGAGAGGGACGACAAGCATTTTATGGTATTGATAGTCATGATTTGCTCGCTGGATGAGGCAAAAACACGTCAGGGTAGTATAGGTTTGCAGGCTCTGGTTCCACGCGTGCGCGATCCTGGCGCGGTCCTGGGGGTGTATGGCATTGAGCCAGGCCCCGGCTTGAGCCGCCTCGGCGAGGGACTGGCCGGTATAGTCGCACCAGATTGCGAGAGAAGATATCTCTGGTTGCGTTCCATCGCGTTGCCAGCGTAAAGGGGAGACCGCGCTGCCAGGCATAGGGATTCCTCACTTTTCTATCTTAACATCCACCCGTGTTTTTAGGTCCGGGCGAAGACTTTCAGTTTGTCCTCAAGGATGCACAGGAGATCTTCCCTGACCCACACATTTTCACAAGCTACGAGCCAGCGGTATGCCCGACTGTTTTTCATTTCTGTAACTGCAAGCGAATAAAAAATCGTCTTGATCTCTTCGATGATATGCGTTCAAGCGAGACAGTGTCAAGGTGAGCCATGTGAGCTATAAATTCGGTTTTTGTAACTAGTATGTTTGAGGTTTAAGCTAAACTGTACCTGGTGTGATAAAGTGTAAAGCACAAACAGGCCTATTTGTCCGATCCATTGTCTCTATGCCAGGGGCAATGGAAATTTCTCGACACTCCGTCCAGTAAAGGTGTGCCAGCTATGTATGAGATCCCATTTATTGAGTTAGAAGAGAAGACTATTGGTGAATTCCAAGAGGCGTTGGCGATTGGAACATTGACCGCGCGTAAGCTTGTCGAAATGTACCAGGCGCGGATTGAGGCGCTGGATCAGCAGGGACCAGCTTTGCGGTCTGTCTTAGAGATCAACCCCGACGCGTTGGCGATTGCCGATGCGCTTGATAGAGAACGCCAGGAGCGTGGACCGCGTGGGCCGTTGCATGGGATACCGGTTCTGCTTAAAGATAATATTGCTACCGTTGATCGTATGCAGACGACCGCTGGTTCGATGGCTCTCGTCGGTTCGCAGCCAGCGCGTGATGCCTTTGTGGTCAGGAAGTTGCGCGAGGCTGGCGCGGTGCTGCTCGGTAAGACCAATTTGAGCGAATGGGCCAACTTTCGTTCGACATCGTCGTCGAGTGGTTGGAGTGCTCGCGGAGGCCAGACGCGCAATCCCTATGTGCTTGATCGCAGTCCCTGTGGCTCCAGTTCTGGCTCGGCGGCGGCGATCGCGGCCAATCTGGCGGCGGTTTCGCTGGGAACAGAGACCGATGGCTCGATTCTTTGTCCTGCCGCGGTCTGTGGTGTTGTCGGGATCAAACCTACAGTTGGCCTGACCAGCCGGTCCGGGGTTATTCCTATCGCGCATAGCCAGGATACTGTTGGTCCATTTGGGCGTACGGTGACCGATGCGGCGATTCTGTTGGGGGCAATTACCGGTGTTGATGAGCGCGATCCAGCGACCCTGGAGGCTGGTGAGGGCGAGGTGTATAGCGATTATACGCCCTTTCTCCAGCGTGATGGATTAGAGGGCGCACGCATTGGCGTTCCGCGACAGATCTACTACGGCTACAGTCCCAAAGTCGATGCGGTAGTCGATGAACTGATTGAGCAATTGCAGGCGTTTGGTGCGATAGTTATCGATCCTGCGGATATTCCTACGGCCCAGCAGATGAGCCAGTCGAAGAGTGAAGAGACTGTCCTGCTCTTTGAGTTAAAGGCCGATCTCAACGCATACCTGGCTGATTTGACCAGTTCGCCTGTACGCACCCTGGGCGAAATTATTGCGTTTAATCAGGAACACGCCAGTGTCGAACTGGCTTATTTTGACCAGGAACATTTTCTGCACGCGGAAGCCACCAGCGATCTCCACGACCCCACCTACCTGGGTGCATTGGCCGAGAATCAACGCCTGGCCCGCCAGGAGGGGATTGACGCCATTATGGATGAGCATCAGCTTGATGCACTCTTCTTGCCGACCATCAGTCTGGCCTGTCCGATAGACCTGGTCAACGGCGATCATTTCGTTGGTGGTGGTACCCAGCCGGCGGCGATGGCGGGCTATCCAGCTATCAGCGTGCCGGCGGGTCTGATTTTCGAGTTACCTGTCGGGGTAACTTTTATCGGTCGTGCTTATAGCGAACCCACTCTGATCAAGCTGGCGTATGCTTTTGAGCAGAACACACATGCTCGCCGCTTGCCGCACTACCTGCCTACCACCCCTTAGTGCGCGTATCTCGGGTGGCGGGCAGGCTCCTGGTGGGTGCTGAGTTGAGCGGGTTCTATTGCTTATAGTTTTCCACAATGCTGGGGTCGCGCAGCGTGGCATCGTCGGGATTAAGATGAGCCGAACGCCGCGCCCGCCGCTGGCGGAGCAGATCCCAGCACTGGTCGAGACTTACCTCTAACTGTTGCATACGCTGATGATTTTCTTCATTTAGCCCGCCGCCCTGCGCCTGTTGGGACAGGGCGTGTTCCTCATTGACAAGCTCTTCAATGTGTTGAAGGATTGTGCGATCTTCCATAAAGTTTTGTCTTCCTTTCGGTATTAATTGAGATCTACAGTAGCAAGAGTGCTCTGTTCCATCTCATGTGATGCGTCGCCTGCGGCGAAGCAGGGGGAGAGAAAGGCTGGGACACAGCCCCAGACCCCAGTCAAGGGGTAGCCCCCCTTGCATCCCGGCTGGTCAAGCGAAGCGTGACAGAGCAATATAACCGGGAGGGAGGTGTAAACCCTCTCTCCCGGTGTGGCTATTTCTCGACCGCGGTGGGGGTAGGATTGTGCCAGCCGCCGTTACCTGCGATGATCTGATCTGCCTCGCCTGGTCCCCAGGTTTGGGGCGCGTACTCATAGATAGGCGTTTGTGTATCGAGAATTGGATCGACTATGCTCCATGCGGCCTCGACGGCGTCCTCGCGTACGAAAAGCGCAGGATTGCCGCGCATCGCATCGCCCAGGAGACGCTCATAAGGGGCCATCTCGTCGAGCGCGTTATGGCGGGCTACCAGCTCGACATCTTCGCCTTTCATACCTGAGCCGGGAACTTTGGAGCGAGCACTGATGGCTACCAGTACTTCTGGACTCATGCGGAAGCGTACGTGGTTGTGCGCCGACCCTTTTTCGTCGAAGACCGTGTGTGGTGGCTCTTTGAGTTCTACCAGGACCTCTGTACAGGTCACTGGGAGGTTTTTGCCGGCTCGAATATAGAAAGGCACATTTGCCCAGCGCCAGTTGTCGATGTAGAGTTTGACTGCCGCAAACGTTTCGACCTGTGAGTCGGGTGCGACGCCATCTTCCTGGCGATAGCCGCGAAACTGTCCGCGCACAACATCGGCGGTATCGAGTGGGCGCATGGCCTTAAAAATCTGCGATTTGGCGTCGCGCACCGATTCGGAGTCGTGTGCATTGGGGGGTTCCATTGCGATCAGTGAGGCCACCTGAAGCATATGATTTTGAATAACATCGCGGATTGCGCCCGCCTCTTCATAGAATTTCCCGCGACCCTGCACGCCAAAGTTTTCAGCCATAGTAATCTGTACACAATCGATATAGTTGCGGTTCCAGATTGGTTCAAGAAAGGAATTAGCGAAGCGGAAATAGAGGATATTTTGGGCGGGTTCTTTGCCCAGATAGTGATCGATACGGAAAATGTCTGTCTCGGCAAAAACACTACCAATGATTTGGTTGAGTTCGCGGGCGGATTTCAGATCGCGTCCAAAGGGTTTTTCGATTACTACCCGTGCGCCACTGGCCGAGCCAGATTTGCCCAGACCTTCGACCACGGGGGCGAACATACTCGGAGGGATGGCCAGGTAGTAAAGAGGGTGCTGAGCGCCCCCCAGAGCTTCGCGTAGATGAGTATACGTCTCGGGCTTATTGTAGTCGCCTGAAAGGTATTGTAGATGCGCAGAGAGTTTTTGAAAAGCCGCCTCGTTCACCCCACCGTGTTCAGTGAGGCTCTGACGGGCGTGTTCGCGTAATTGATCGCTGGTCCAGGGACGACCGGCCACGCCGATAATAGGCATGTCGAGATTGCCCCGTCTGGTCATGGCTTGCAGCGCCGGGAAGATCTGCTTATACGCCAGGTCGCCGGTTGCGCCAAAGAAGACCAGGGCATCTGAGTGGATATCGGGCATAGGATGAAAACCTCCTGTAAACAAACATTTTTTGTTAAGAGTTGCTCTGTTTAAACACTAGGGCTTCTTCAATATCTTTGCTTCCCCACCCATAGACATGAAGGTAGCAGAGAGGTGCTCTCTGCACTCCCGTTTTGCCTGTTTTGCCGAGGCAAAACAAAAGAAAAAGTTTGTTGGGGACACCCCAGATTACCTGTCCCCCGGACAGGGTGCCGGTTAAGTGCGACTGCACTTAACCATCCCGCTACGTCCGTGCGAATGGAGGACACTTGGCACTCCGGCAGAGGACGACCAGTTCCCTGCACCCCTGCTTTTGACTACTTTTGAGAAACCCTGTGTTAAACACGAAGCAGAACGCACTTTGTAACCTCTATTCTGGTTGCTGTTTTCAGGATATAACATTCAGGCGGACAAATGCTAAATCTGTGGAGAATGGTCTATGCCGTTGAGCGCTCGGAGCCACTACGCTCCCTGCATCCTCGCTTTGTTCCGGTCTTCCTACTTTTGCATCATCTCGCTTATGGTGACGTTTGCGCAACTCTATGGATAAGGTGAGAGATGAGAAGCCGATTACCACGGTGGATAATCGGCCTCTGGCTAAAGAGAGACCTTTCCAGGCGTAAATGGATGGATATCTGCTTCACTTTTTCCACGCATCAACTCTCGTGTTAGAGGCAAGGCGGGTAGATGAGTGGGCAAGCAGGGCGCCAGCAGGAATGAGTCCACCAGCGTCGCGTGGACCCAGAGCAACAGCTCGGGGTCACGCGCATCGTAAGGTGTGCCGGCTGGAAAACGTCCGGCCGTTTGTGGTAAAACGCCGTGGACCGACTTATGCAGGTTATTGATGGTCTACGCCGCTTGACGAGCCAGCCTTGTATGGCCAAAGTTTAGCTCCTCCCCACGCAGCAACGTACGGATCGCTCGACCGTAGGGGTCGGTCATGTGGTCCGTATGCTTGCTGACACCCATTGCGACCAATGGGTGAGCAACCTGCATGAGCACAGCGCGGGTGGAACCTAGTAGCACCAGCCATTCGCTCGCAATTTTCCAGTTGGTGCTCTCAGGGCCGCTGTAACCAAAATCCTGAATAGGTGGACGTCTCATGTATGGGTATTCTTTCATCTCTGTCTACGCTGGTATTACCTCTGCTCCATTGGAGGCAGCTCTTGCTGTTGCTCAGGATACTGTACGGTTGGTTGTTCGTATTCCTGTTTGGGTTGTGGGTAGACTGGTGGCATCGAGCCTGGCTGGTAGCCTTGCTCGTAGGGTTCGTAAGACGGTTGTTCCTGTGGTGGTTGGTAGGATTGATAGGTTTGTGATGGTTGGTACTGCTGTGGTGGCTGATATTGTTGCGGTGGCTGGTCGGCCAGGAGACTGGAGGAAGCCAGACCGGCCATGATGGGTTGGAATAACGCGCCCAGGATGGCTGTAACCGCAACGGGCAGGAGAATCCAGGGCCAGAAGCCGATCAGGAAGCAGAGGCCCAGACCAGCCAGCCAGATTGCGCCCTGGAGGCCGCCATAGATGGCGCGGCGATTGGAAGTGCCGATGCTGCCAATCAATGCGAACAGGGCCATCCCGAAGAAAAAAAGCGATAAAGGATTGATGCTACTAATGCTATGATACGTGATGGAGCCAATAATAATGATAAACAGAAAAAGACCGCCGGCCATCCCACGTAAGGGGTTGTTACGTCGGTAGTACCTTCTGCGTGCTCGTCGTGAGTCGGGGTCGTACATGGTTGCGTCCTCCAGTGCGATGTATTATGGTGTATTTGTACGGCGAAAATGGATCGCCGTTTTCCTGCGCCAGACCGGTGATCCCTTTGAACCTCTCAGTGCTTGTTATTCAAGCTGGCGTATCTACTACGCCAGGGTTTAACTTGAGATTATCCAGGCAGCTATATCGATACTTGTATTATAGACGAGATGTGAGCAATATGGACCCCTGTAAGGGTCTGAATCTGCTTGCTTATGGCCTGTAGATAGACGCTATTCCCGGTTATAATAGAGAGACATTGACTCGATGAAAGGATGCTTTACCTGTGCTCACGAACTGGTTTTGTCCCACATGTGGCGCGGCTAATGAACGCATCAATTCTGTCTGTTTCGCATGTGGAGGAGAGTATACAGATCCTGACGCTCCACATGGCGCTCAGGTGTTTCCTCTGCTGCGCGAACGCTACCAACTGACGACATATATAGGTAGTGGTGGCTTTAGTGAAGTCTATCGGGCGATCGATACGCAGAGCGCGGATCGCGTTGTTGCGGTCAAGCAGATCAACCTTGGAGGTCTGACCGCTGAAGAGTCTATCGAAGCGACCGATACCTTTAATCGCGAGGTTGTGCTCCTGGGAGAACTGCGCCATAAGCAGATCCCTGAACTCTACGACCATTTTGGCGATCCTACCCACTGGTATCTGGTGCTGGAATATATCGAAGGTGAGACGTTGGAACAATACCTGGAGAAGCCGGAGAGAGTGGACAGGCCGCTGGGTTTGAGTGAAACGCTGGAGGTTGGTCTGCAACTGTGCGCGGTCCTGGAATATTTGCATGAGCAGAGGCCGCCGATTATCTTTCGCGACCTCAAGCCGGGGAATGTCATGCGGACGCGTGGTGGCAGGCTCTACCTGATCGATTACGGGATTGCGCGACGTTACCGGGTGGGACAGGCGCTCGATACGCAGCGCTTTGGTTCACCGGGGTATGCTGCGCCCGAGCAGTACGGACGTGCTCAGACGACTCCTCAGGCCGACATCTATAGTCTGGGTGCCATTTTGCAGCGGCTGCTGACCGGCGAAGATCCCGCGACGTGCACGCATGCGAGCGGGTTGAGAGGGCTGAACCAGGAGTTAGAGAGGTCGGGTCTGACGCGTCTGGTCGAGCGTATGCTTCTCGCGAATCCCGTTGAGCGGCCAGCCAGCGTGGTGATGGTAGTGCAGGCTTTGAATGGTGTGCGTGAGCAGAGTATTCAGAGCGGGCGAGTCTGGCTGCCTCCGGTGCCACAAACGTATACGCCTGCAGTAGGGACGCAATTTCAGATCCAGATGCAGCAGGCGGTCCAATTGGGGACGAGAAAGGGGCGGCGGCGTTTTACGAGGCGCAACCTGCTTATCAGTCTTGCGGTGCTCGGGCTTGGGGCGGGAGCGGTAAGCGTCTGGTGGGCCACTCAATCCACCCCTTCGCCGGATGGGACCACCATCTATAGCGGGCATAGCGCTGAGATTACCGACCTCTCGTGGTCGCCGAGTGGTCTGTATTTCGCCTCGTCATCGCTGGATGGGACCGTGCGCATCTGGGATCGGACCAACGACAACGTTATCCGCTGCAAGCTCGACCGTGGTCCGCTCTATGCGGTCGCGTGGTCGCCTGGCGATGATATGATTGCAACTGGCTGTGACGACGGTACGGTTGTCTTGCTCAATACCCTTGATGGATCGGTGCAGAGCGTCTACCGCAGTCACACGGACGCAGTCACCGCGGTAGACTGGTCGCCCGATAATATGAGCGTAGTATCTGGTTCAAGGGATACCATTCTGCAAGCCTGGGATATAGTTAGCCGGCAGCCCCAGGTATACACCGGGCATAGTGGGGCAATTAGCGCAGTCTCCTGGAGTCACGTGGGTGTACAGATTCTTTCTAGCTCGTGGGATACGACGATACAGCTCTGGAATGCGTCTGAGAATAGCCATGAAGCCTTTCCAGGTCGATCGGGGGTTATGCGTGGTGTGGCGTGGTCGTCTGAAGATGCACTTTTTGCTGGTGGGACCGATAATCAAACCGTCTTGATCTTTGACCCGCTGGCCGATCCGGGGAGCATGACGGTCCTACAAGGTCATAGCGACAATGTCAACGCGGTAGCCTGGTCTTTTGACGATAAATATCTGGCCTCTGCTTCAGACGATGGGACAGTGATAGTCTGGAAGGTCGATGACGGAACCATTATTTATACCTACACAGGGCATAGTGGGCCGGTCAAAACGGTGGCCTGGTTGCCAGATAACTACTTTATCGCCTCCGGTTCAAGCGATAAAACTATCCATGTCTGGTCGCTGGTCAGGGATGCGACGAATTAGTTGAGATGCAATCAAGCTCGAATAACCACGCATTTAGGGAACGCCCGGACGCTCAAATCAGGGAAGGCGCAGAGAGAGATACAATATGGTATACTTGGGTTGCGCTGGATTTTACTCGATGAGGAGGGCGTTATGGAACAAGTACCTCGCATTGGCACAGAAGAGTTTACGGAACGATTTACGTCAGTTTTGTATGAACACTGGTCCGAGATTATACAGATTCTCAACCAGCAATCCCCTCGTATTGCGGCCTTATTGGGTACCTCTATTCCCTCAGGGATGAAACGAATGAACGGGGGCTGGCAAGTTCAGGTGCTTATCAGGCAGATGGCCCAACCGGAAAGGTTACGTCAGCCTCGCGATAATGAGCTGGTGTCCCATGCGATCCGTTCATGGGCGCGTTCTAACGCTCAATTGAGCCTGCCCTATGTGACGGTAAGTTTTACCATATAGGGGTAGGTCTGTTCTCACTGCGTCTCTCTGGAAAAGTGAGAAATAAAAAAAGAAGGAGCTATCCCTTCTAGCCCGATGGGGAGACCCTTCCAAGCCTCTTTTCCCTGAGACCTTTGCGCGATTTTTGCACCGATCGACCGGGCCAATGAAGGCGAAGCATCTGTCTGCAAGCATGCTGGTAGTTTGACTGTGCTTCTCTCAATTGGACCCGGCTGCATTTTATGCACTCGATCAATCAGCTCTCACTCAATCTCTGCTATGTATATATACCTATCTTCTGCTGAAAGGATCTCTGTGTCAAACATGGTTTCTACGGAAAAGGGATTTTCTCCGGCAACGCTTGCAACGTGTGCGGACCGCCTGGCCCATTTTATCTCTCTCTTATCCAATCCACTCTTTGTTGCTATCCCACTGTTTCTGCTTGTCGCTTTGCATACCACAGCAGATGTTGGACGCGCTCTGCTGTTATAGGCGTTGATTGTGCTTGGCGGTTCTCTGAAGCCATTTCGCTTTATCTTGCGCGGCGTTCCTCAGGGACGTTATACCGACGGGCATGTGTCGCGCCGCGAACAGCGTCTGGTACCACTTTCATTCGGGATTGGATGTATGGTGCTGGTCTTTGTGCTTTTGCTCGTGCTGGCCGCCTCGCATCAACTGCTCGCGGCTGTTGCTGCCAGTCTGATCTCGCTGGCCCTGGCTACGCTGATCACCCACTTTGCGCGGTACAAGCTGTCGCTCCATATGATCGGCATCAGCGGTGCGGTGGCGACCCTGTGTTTGCTCTATGGACTCTGGCCGCTTGTCTTACTGCCTCTAGGTTGGTTGCGCTGGCGGGTGAAGGCGCACACACTGATCCAGGCGGTGTGTGGTAGTTTGTTTGCGTTGCTGGTCCCGCTCGTAGCCTTTGGTCTTTTCGGTTTACTTTAGCGGACCTGTTGATATGGGATAGCTGCTGTCACCCAGGAAATGTGAACAAGCTCATGGTAAGGACGTGGAGCATCGGTTATGCTTGCTTGTGGATGATCATTGTACATACAATCTGATAGTCGGTCGGACTTCATCTGCATCTTGCACCCGGCTGGTGGCACTACAAGATAGTGAGGAAAAGGTCCATGTTTGATTCGTCGTCTCCTACTCTTATGGAACAGACCACGTTAGCTGAGATCGAGGCCATCAGTCAGCAGCTCCTGGCTGAACTGCGAGCTGTACCGGCAAACGCGTCAGCCGTCGTGCTCGCCTCGATCGTCGGTCGGATCGATACGTATGCGCAACGTTTTCAGACCATGACTGCCAGGGCGCAGTGGTTGAGTAATCGAGGATATCCAGGGGTCGTCCAGCGGTTGACTTTTGTCCAGCGCGACCTGGAGTCGGCCCGCGCCCAGCGGGTCCAGATGCAGCAAGATGCCATGCGGACGGCGCAGCAGCAGCAGTATATCTGGGCCAATGCCAATGCTGTTGCGACGAACAATGTGCTGGGAGGGATTGCCAGCTCGCAGGCGAGCTTTAATCGTTCGATGCAGGGTTTCTTCGATGTCTGGGAAAACCGCTGCTACGACTGCCATCGCACGATCAACGTCGTCGCTGGTAGCTACTGTCTGGATTGTGCGCGACAACGTGGACTGATCTAGTGATTGCAGTGGACAGAGAAGAAAGGGAGGCACGCGTGTGGCTGCAAGCAATACCGCAGATGTAGTGATTGTTGGTGGAGGCATCATAGGCTGTGCGCTGGCCTATTTTCTCCAGAAGCAGCACATAACGACTATTGTGCTGGAGAAAACCGAGCCTGGCAGCCAGGCCTCAGGGGCGGCGGCGGGTCTGCTTGCGCCGCTTGGACCCCTGTCTGGACCTGGACCCCTGGCCGATCTGTTGCTGGCCGGTTTCAGACAGTTCCCATCGCTGGTCGCTGAGCTTGAGGCGGCCACGGGTCTGCACGTGCAGTATGCGCAAACAGGTGCGCTGCGTACGACAGGCAGTCCGAGACGCGTCGCGCATCTGCGCAAGCGTTGGGAGCGCTGGCAGCCTCTGGGACTGCGGATGGACTGGTTGAGTCCTGAAGAGGCCCGACAGCGTGAACCCCGTTTGACCACCGCGCTCTGCGCCGCAGTCTATGTCCCCGAAGAAGCGCAGGTCGATGCCGTACAGATGACGCGAGCCTTTGCCCTGGCCGCCAGACAGCTTGGGGCGCAGTTTCAGAAACAGCAAGAGGTCGACGTATTGATACATGCAGGCCAACGTGTCGTCGCAGTGCGTACGCATCAGCAGGAAGAGTTTGCCTGTGGTGCGCTCTTTCTCGCCACGGGAGCCTGGAGTGCTCAGTGGGAGCACTGGTTGCAGCTACGCCTGCCTGTGACGCCCTTGCACGGTCAATTGCTCACACTGCCTCAGACCATCGCACCCCTGCGTGCGATTCTCTTTGGAGAAGGGATCTACCTGGTACCGCGCGGCGAAGTGATTATTGTCGGAGCGACCAGAGAGGAGCGCGGCTTTGCACGCGAGATAGCGCCTGAAGGGACGGCCTGGCTGCTCCAGACAGCGCGGCGGCTGGTGCCTGAGCTGGCGCAAAGCGAACCGCGAGCAATCTGGAGCGGCTTGCGTCCGCGCACGCCTGATGCGCGTCCGCTGCTGGGAAGGTCGCCCAACTGGGAGAACGTTTTTCTCGCCACCGGCCACAACAGTACAGGTATTCTCTTGAGCGGGATCACTGGTCAATGCCTGACAGAACAGTTCCTCACAGGAGAAGCGCCAGCGCTCATCCAGCCTTTCTGTCCTGATCCAGCGTAAGAGTCTCGGGGCGCTATTCCTCCTGGCTAGCGGCCTTTGCCCCAGGCTGTGAGCAGTTTCCAGGTAGCGACGAAATCGGGCTTTTGCATGTCTCTCAGCGCCTGTTGATAGATCTCTTCATAGTTCTCGGGGATGCGGGTCCATTTTTGAAAGAAAGGTAGACCAGTACGGAAGAGATATTTAACATCCTGCGCGAACCGCTCGCCTGCGAGAGTGCCAGCGCGGCATTCAAGGGCGTAGGGACAGGTCTGGACCTCGCGGAAGAGCGCGACGCCGAGGAGGCGGGTGAGATGTAGAGTGATGCCCTCGCTGTCAGGTGTAAAGTAGTTGCCAGCGCCGTGGAGGGCCTGTGCGAAGATCTGGCCGAGCTGCACTACCGCTGCGCTACTGCTTAGCGAGACCGTTTCGGCCTCGGTGAGACGGATCGTTCCGCCGGGTCTGAGGACGCGATGGCACTCGCGTAAGAGTTTCCCCCATTCCCAGGTACGTACGAAGCTCTGGTTCAGGCGCATATTGACCAGATCGAATGAATCATCGGCGAATTCAAGTTTGCGCAGGACATCCATCTCTTGAAATTGCACCCTTGTGTCGAGCTTATGGGCCTGCGTTTCGCCTTGTGCATATTCTATAATCTTCTTATTGATATCGACACCCAGGAGGCGCGTAGGGACTGGTGTCGTTTCGGCGGTAGCGATCAGCCAATCGCCAGTGCCGCAACCGATATCAAGAACATGTTGAAAAGTCGATATATCTGTTTGTTCGGGCAGTACTCCGCCCATACTGGTAGTGAGCATCTGGCCCTGGAGCTGTAGCCGAGCAAACTCGTCCTTATTTGTTCTGTTTGAATTATCCTGTACAAAATAGGTATGCGAATTATCCGAGTGAGGATTACGGGGGGCAGGCATGGTCAAAGGCTCCTTTGGTAAAATGGCGTAGATGTGCATAACACGTCTTTCATACTAATTTTAGCATAGATGCTTATCGTCCTGCTACCCCTATCCTACAGAATTCAGGGCTATGTAATGCGCGGCGTGTGGCCCCACCCATAAGCATGAAGGTAGCAGAGAGCATCTCTCTGCACTCCCGCTTCACTTCAAGCCTCTGGCTTGCAGAGCATTCCATAGCCCTGCTACATACAAGATCTTTTTATTGGTAGCGTTGTTCCAGACCCCAAGAGAAAAGATACCCGGCATCATATGTTGTCTGGTATCTTTTCGCATATTCGTGTCGCAGCAGACGGTCCGGGGCAATCCATGCAAGGCGAGTAGAAGATGCCTTAGCGCTAACTAGTGGATCGCTTTACATCGGGTAGATAGGCTCCTCAGATGTAGGGGGAGTCTCAGCGACCTGAGGGTCGGTTGCAGCCACTTTCTCAGCGACCTGAGGGTCGGTTGCAGTGGCTTTCTCAGCGACCTGAGGGTCGGTTGCAGCCGTTTTCTCAGCGACCTGAGGGTCGGTTGCAGTGGCTGTAGTCATCGATGGATGGTTCATTGCATCGCGCAGGACGACTGCGATATTATTCGGCAGAGGACTGACACCTAGAGTAAAGTAGGCGTTGACTTCTGCGCCAAAGAGCATGATGACAGCGAAGTAGTAGAAAAAGACCAGAAGGATGAGGACAAAGCCTGCGGTCCCTGTATAGCTTCCCATAAAATGGGTGATATAGAAGGGGAAGAGGGCCATAAAGGCTTCCAGAGCGATGGCAGCGATGAGCGCCCCCCGCCAGCTATGCTTAAAGCTGATCTTTAGATTAGGAACCACCATATAGATCGCTTCAAAGAGTAGCCAGCCGATCAACAGGCCAGTTAAGATACCCAGCAGACTGACAAAAAAGCCATTGTTGGTCAGTTGTACAAAGCCAGGAAGCTGGTTGAGGACGGGCAGACTCGCGATCGATTGCAGCAGGGCCGGGGCCGATGAAGCAAAAACCATCAGCGGGATCAAGACGAGAAAAGCCAGCATCATCAGAATAGCCATGATATTCTGGCGAATAAACGTACGCGGTGCGGTACGATAGATAATATCGAAGTAGCCCTCGATCGAGATGAACAGGCGTGAGCCACCAAAGATAGCCGTAAGAAGTGCGATGATACCCAGGAAGCCCGCTCTCTGACTGAGCGATTTCAGCGCAATACTCACGATATCATTCGTGTGCAGGGAAGCTGGTAAAAGCTGTTGAATATGGGCGATAAGCTGTGCGTTAGTCTGGCTATCCAGTTGCCCGATGGTCAGACCGAGGATAGCAATCAGGGCTATGACGATTGGTATGACTGCTGAAATCAGGTTATAGGCTAATCCAGATGCGGAGTTCATATCCCAATCGTTATTGAACTTGTTAAAAAGGTTAATTAGCGGTTTGCTCTGCTTCTCGACTCTATGGATCTCGTGCTTAAATCTGGCACGTTTTTTGCCTTTGACTGCTCCTTGCATATATTGACCTCTCGTTTCTCTAGATAATATCTGCTCTTTTAAGCACGCCAGCGTGTGCTAGCTGGTTTCATCGCCAGGGATGCAGGGACGGTCCGACAACTTGCCGGACCGTCCCTACATCCCTGTCTATTTACCGTGTCTGTCGTACTTTGATGTGCAGGTTACTCGATTGAGTAGAAAGCTTGTTGAGTCGACAGCAAGCTGCTTGCTGACAACTAATTTAGAAGAAGAGCGTGCGAGCCAGAAAAGAAGCGCAACGAATTCGTCGCAGAGTTCTCGCACATCTGTCCTGTATAGTCAGCCCGAGGTAATACGTGCGGTGAATAAATGCGCAGGCTTGGCATGTTCGCTGCGGTCAGGCCTGCGCGGATTGCGGCTGTGCAGTGAGCGCTACTCCGGTGAAGAGATCGTGTTCGATCTTCTCTCCTGGTTGCCATGTGGGATAGACGCGTGAAAGGGTAGCAGTGTTCTGAAAGAGGCGTCCCAGGAGTTTGCGGAAGCGGCGCACGCTGCGGGGGAGCTGGATCTGGCTGGCGTAACAGTCGAGGGCCTGCCACATAGGGTTGAGATAGTTTGCCACCGAGATCTTTGTCGTAGTGGGCGTGATGGCCTCGACCGCGGCGACATAGTCGACATCCTGATTGCGTCCACCCTTACGTGGGTCGCGACCGCGCAGGCGCATCAAGGTCACACCGAGGCGGAGAAGTCGTCCGGGTCCGCTGGCATAATAGAGTTTCTGGGGATGCTCTGGCTCGCTTTGCAGGGCGTGGAAGGCGGCGACGGTTGCCAGGTTGATCTTGATGTGATCGGGGTGGCCATACGCGCCAAAGTCGTTGAAGGTGACGACGACCTGGGGGCGCACGCGGCGCATGACCTCGACGACGCGTTGGGTGACTACGTCGAGCGGGGCCTGCCAGGAGCTGTCGGGGTGCTCGTTATCGCTGCTGCCCATCATGCCGCTGTCGCGGTAGTCAAACGTGACGACCTCTTGAAAGCCGGCGGCCTGTGTCGCGCAGGTAAATTCTGCGAGGCGTAGTTCGGTGATAGATGTGTAGCCTTGCATATATGCGGGATCGACGGTACCTACATCGCCATTGGTGGTACAGATAAGCGTGGTATAAGCGTCGTTCTCGTGCATATAGCGTTTAGCGAGTGCGACAATCCCTATCTCATCGTCGGGATGGGCATAGCAGAAAAGAATGCTTCTTCTGTTCATGTATTTCCTCTTTAGCGTGCTTATGGAGATAGCTCTTACGTTTTCTGGAGTCAGTGATTGAGCACCATGCTTCTTTATATCAAATATGCGCAAGAAATACAACGCCACAGTCCAGGTTCTCGGGGTTTGCGCCGAGAGAACCTGGACTGTGGTGTGAGGGAGACCAGACGCTCACCAGAGCGGTGAGCGTCGGTGTGTTCCTCGTTTAGATCGCGGGATAAGCGTTGGTAACCAGGGTGTTAAAGCCGGCCTGGAACCAGGCACCGGAGACCGGGGAATTGGCCATAGCACCTGTTGGCAGGTTGTTATTCAGCGCGTCGCCGCCGAAGGTCGGATCACACATGCGGTCAAAGCCCTTGCCGCCGGGGTTGGAGGGACCTGTTGGGATGAGCGAGCTTGAACCATCGGATTCGCCGGGGGGTTTAATCCAGACGAACGCGGCTATCCCAGTGATCGGGTTGGCCTGCGGACGAGCGCCGATGCCACCAGGCTGGTTGCACCAGTTGCCGCGTCCGATGCGCTGATCGATCTTCGAGGCGTTAACAAACGTGTTCAGATCGGTCGACGTGCTTGCGGCAGTCGGTCGGCTAGAACCGCCCCAACCGTTACGCGAGGTATCGATCAGCATACCGATCGTGCTGGGAAGACCAGCGGCGATGAATGCGGTACGCATATCGATATCGTATGCTGCTTCGTCGATGTAGACGTTCCATTGATAGAAGGTTGCCGAGCGCACCGGATTGCCGCTGATGGACTCGTTGGCGGTTATGAGTGGCTCAGTGGTTGGCGTGTAGTTGGCGGTATTGCTGATGAAGCCGTCCACGCTACTTCCGCCAGCGGTAGTTCCCTTGATCGTATTAGCGATCAGAGTGACTGCTGGTTGGAAGTTGGTGGTCCAGCCGAGCCAGCCGTCGTGCGCGATATCGACATAGTTGTAGACGTTCGAGATCGCGTGCAGTTTGTTCAGCGCGTACTGGACGCCCTGGACATAGACGCCGCTGGAGTTGGCTGCGGCACAGTTTGCGATGCTCAGGTTAGTGACCAGGTTGGGCAGCGAATCTGGCTCAATGATAGCCACGACGCGCAACTTGCTGTACTTAGCCTGGTTGATCGTGCTGGCGATCACATCGATGTACTGAGACTCGTAGGTGGCCAGGCCATTGTTGGCGATTTGCAGTTCGCCGTTCGAGGCGAGGGCTGCGCAGTCGCGGTCCGGCAGGTCATACACGACGATCGTGATCACGACCGGTGAGCTACCAGTGGCCTGACTGACGGCGCTATCGAGATAGCCGCTCAGGCTGGTCGGATAGCCGTTGGTACCGTTGACGGCTGCGATACTGTCGAGCCAGACAGCGGTCGAATAGTTGGCGACACGGGCTTCGGCAGCGCCGAGTGTGCCACCTACCGTTGCTGCGCCGGTTGTGACTTCTGAGGCCCAGTAGGGATTAATGAATCCCTGAGCACCAACGTACGGGTTGGTGACATGGCCGCCGCCGCCGCCGCTGGTGGGTGTAGCCGTGGGAGTCGTTCCGGGAGTGGGTGTGGTGCCACGGGTAGGTGTAGCGGTAGGAGTCGTCCCAGGAGTAGGCGTGGTGCCACGGGTAGGTGTAGCGGTAGGAGTCGTCCCAGGAGTGGGAGTCGTTCCGGGAGTAGGCGTAGTGCCACCCGTTGAGCCATTACAGGCGTTACCATTGACGGTAAAGGCTGTGGGAATCGGGTTGCTGCTCGTCCATGCTCCATTAAAGCCAGGATTGACAGTGGCGTTGGCTGCGACGCTGCCATTCCAGCTCATATTGACTACCGTCACATTTTGGCCGGACTGGGTAAACGTACCATTCCAACCCTGCGTGACGGCCTGACCGCTCGCCGGGAAGGTGAAAGCCAGGGTCCAGCTATTCCACGCGGAGCCGCTGGTGTTCTGGACGACAATGCTTCCTCCGAAGCCACCGGGCCATTGATTGTTCACGGTGTAGGTTACCTGACAGTACGAGGCTGCGTGTGTAACCGAGGTGCTAACGAAGAAGCTGCCCAGAACCAAGAACAGCGTGCATATGAGTAAAATCAGACTGCGAAGTCTGTTTGTGAAGAGCAAACCTCGCAGTTTGCCCTCTGAGATACGGCGCATTTTGCCCCTCCTTAGGGTGCAACTAGGGTACTGTGAGAGAAGTATTCCCGCTGCGCCAGTGCGCGTCCTTGCTATCGGGAACACTCGTGACAAACAGATATCCATCCTGTTCGCGGCTGTGACAGACCAGACACTGCCTATGGAATCACGCGTATGAGCGTGAAACGTGCGGAAACTGCCAGATTTGCTGGGCAGGTCCCGCTAGCGTATTTCGCCTGTGAGATAGAAAAATCACATTTTTCCTACCTCCTGCCAAGTATAGAAGGCGTACATGGCAGAAACAAGAACAGATAGAAGTCACCTAACAGTCAATGAGACGTCATATCTGCGAGCTTTTTCCATGTTTAAGCTAGGCGATACTAAAACTCTCGCCTGAAATGGTCCTGGAGACAGAGAGATTTGCAGTAGGCGTATAGAATCTTTTCTGCTAGAATGCACAGTGACAAGAGAAAATGTTTTACAAGAGAAGAGGAGAGCAGAATGCTGCCCGATACTCGTTCGGTGCGCGAGAAAATTCGCGATGCCGCCGTCCGGCTTTTCGCCGAGATGGGGTACCACGCGGCTCCTTTACGCGACGTTGCCAGCCTGGCAGGTATCCAGGCGGCCAGTATCTATTACCATTATCCAAGCAAGCAGGCTTTACTGGTTGAGATTATGGACACGCACATGCGCCAGTTAAACACGAATCTGGAGCATATTCTGGCGCAACCGGAGAGTATTGCCGAGAAGCTTTACCAGGCGATTGCCAACCATATTCGTTTGCATACCACCTACAAGGCGGAATTTTTTATTATCGATACCGAGATTCGGGCGTTGGACGAAGCAAGTCGTCTAGCGATTCTGGCCTTGC
>DAOTTJ010000171.1:0-12129 GCA_034437695.1 Ktedonobacteraceae bacterium | reverse complement strand
TCTTTAAGCAAGCCGTTTTCCACACAAGAACTTGTGACCGTCGTTCACGCATCTCTAGAGCAAAGCTTCTTGCGCTTCTAAGATTAACCCCTCATGGCCGTTTGGCGTATAGTAGTCGAGAAAAGCAGCACTTTTTATCTAGTGAGGTAGGTATAGATAGTATGGATGTAGTCCAGCATTATTCGGCCACTGGTTATATATATAACAATAGTACAGATAGTTTTTTGCTGATATTGCACAAAAAGCTAGGGAAGTGGATGTCGCCTGGGGGACACTTGCATGCAGGCGAGGAGCCGCACCAGGGTGTGTTGCGTGAATTGTTGGAAGAGACTGGGTTGGAGGGGAAGATTGTTGATCTATTGCGTGCGCCGAATGTGGATACGCCAGGCGTGAAACAGTTGCCTGCCCCCTTCTGTGTGCTTGCCGAGCCGATTCCTGCGAGTTCACGCGAAGGCGAGCACAGACATATCGATTTTATCTATGTCGTTGCGGTTCGTCCGGCGGACGCGCTGGCATTGTGCGAGGAAGAGGTAGACGGTGCGCGGTGGTTTGCCGCGCAGGAGTTGCCTGAGGTTGAGACATTTGAAAACGTCAGACAGGTCTGCCTGGCGATCAGCGCACTGAGCAAACGGTCACTGTCAGGGGCGAGTTCAGGGTAGCCCCTCAGCTTGTTGGAGCTGGAATCTGGGATTTGGGATAGCAAAGAAGCCAGGCGTCGGTTTTACCGATTTCTGGCTCTCTTTGTGTTTTGGGTGATGGGCAAAAGCTGTAGAGTCAAGATCCAGGAGGATAGCTTTTGCGGTCTATGCATCGCTTTGCGTTTTGGTTCTCAGGTAGAGACCCCTGTGCAGGTCGCTACGGATCTCGTAGGCGGTCTCGGCGTGGCTGAGAATAGTGGTGTCGAGGGTTTGGACGAGCAGGGTTTCGCGATTATGTGTACAGCGCTGGAGTGCGCCCTTAAAAGGTACGGTCACCTGTGAGTGGCCGATCAGCTCCATATGTTCGTTGTCGAGATCGAGACTGCCGGCCGCATTGGCGTAGACCAGAATAATCTCTTGTTCAAAGGCCCTGGCCGTACAGAGTGCATCGACAAACGTCACCTCGGCGTCGGGCGCGTACTGGCGGCCAATCCCGGCGTCTTCAAAGCACCAGTAGCTTGGACAGAGCACGATCTCAGCGCCCTGAGCGAGCAGTGCGCGGAAGAGTTCCGGGAAAGCCAGGTCCCAACAGATAGTCAGGCCGATCTTCCCAAAGCGCGTCTGGCAGACGACGGCCTCGTAACCTGGTTCGATGTAGCCACGTTCGGAGAGCCAGAGATTGACCTTGCGATAGCGTCCCAGGACTGTGCCCGAGCGGTCGATATAGTAGGCAGTATTGTAGAGGCCGGAGAGATCGCCCTCGACGATGGAGCCGGGCGCGATATCGATCGCGTACTGGACGGCCAGCTTCTGCATCTGCTGAAGATAGCGTCCCTCGAAGTCCGCGAGGTCGACGCGCCCGACTAGCGGACCCATGATAAAATCCTCGGGGAAGACGATGAGGTCGGCCTGTTGCGTGACCGCTTCCTGAATGAAGTGTTCTGCCCTGGCGAGGTTTGTCTCTGGTTGGAATTGCGTGATGGCGAATTGGACGAGAGCGATGGTGAGTTGCATGGTAGCCTCCATAGATTTAGCAGTGGGACACCCTCTGCACTCTTATTTTGCCTGTTTTGCCTCCGGCAAAACAGGCAAAATAGAAGAAAAAGTTTATTGGGGACACCCCAGATTACCTGTCCCCCAGACAGGGTGCCGGCAAAGGGCTGCCGCCTTCTGCACTCCTGCTTCACTTCATGTCTATGCCTGTGTAAAACACCCTCCTTATGTTTGGGCTGCCAGGTCTTTGAGCAGTGCCTGGGCGGCGTTATGGCCGGGTGCTCCCATAACGCCGCCGCCGGGGTGCGAGCCAGAGCCGCAGAGATACAGACCGGCGACCGGCGTGCGGTAGCGCGAGCACTCTGGCGTTGGGCGCAGCGAGAAAAGCTGGTCGGGGGTGATCTCGCCCTGAAAGATATTGCCATTGGGCAGACCGTAGCGCTGTTCGATGTCGAGCGGACTGAGGATCTGGCGATCGATGATTGCATCGGCAAAGTTGGGTGCAAACTCGGTCATGGTCGCGACTATGCGATCGGCCATCGTATTTTTGAGTTCCTCGGACCACGTCTGCCCTTTGAGGTGGTAGGGGGCGTACTGACAGAACATCGAGATAGTATGGTAGCCTGCGGGGGCGACGGTCGGGTCGGTGGCCGACTGCATATAGGCTTCGATATAGGGTTTGCGCGAAAGCTCGCCGCGTGCTGCGTCCTCGTAGGCCTCCTGTACCCAGTCGGGCGTGGGTGAAATCTCACACGAACCGGCGTGTTGGAGTCCGGGCGTAGTGCCGGGCAGACAGGTAAAGCTGGGAAGCTCTTTCAGAGCGACATTCAGCTTGATCACACCGCTTTCAGACTTGAAGCGTGAGATGCGTTTGAGAAAGTCCTTGTCGAGGTTGGCATCTGCGCAGAGCTGAAGAAAGGTCAGTTTTGGCTCGGCATTGGAGAGCACCGCCCGCGCACGCAGCTCCTCGCCGCTTTCCAGGCGTACCCCTTCGGTCCTGCCGTTGTGGATCAGCAGCTTTGCCACGCGGGCATTTGTGCGGATGACTGCGCCGTGAGCCTCGGCTGAGGCGGCCATCGCAAAGCTAATTTTTCCCATTCCACCGCGCACATAGCCCCACATCCCCTGCTCGCCGTTGACCTCGCCAAACATATGGTGCCACATCACATAGACCGAACCAGGGGTTTTGGGACCGATAAAGGAGCCGATTACCCCCTGTCCGGCAAAGGCGGCCCGCAGGTAGTCGGACTCAAAATAGTCGTCCAGCATGTCGTAGAGATTGCCAAACATCAGATAGCGATAAATCTCCTCATCGGGACCCCGGAAACGCGCCGCGAGGTCGGCGATCGAGGGGGGTTCTTCAAGCAAGATTGGATTGAGGATTTCCGAGGCTCGATCAAAGAAGCGCAGAAATTTAGGATAAGCTTCGGCATCGTGGGGCGAGAGACGCGCGATCTCCTCGATAGTGCGGGTCGTACTGGCGCGGAAGAACAGATGGTTGCCATCGGGAAACGGGACGAACATTTGCGGATCTTTGACATACGCATCGAAGCCATAGCGATGCAACTCCAGGTCGTGGATAATCTCTGGGCGCAGCAGGCTGACCACATAGGCACAGGGTGACATCGTAAAGCCGGGGAATGGCTCTTCCAGCGTACAGGCCCCGCCTACGCGGTCGCGCTGTTCGAGTACAAGCACCTTTTGACCTGCCCGTGCCAGATAACCAGCGGCCACCAGACCATTGTGGCCCGCACCTATCACGATTGCATCAAATAGCTCGGGAGAATTTGCCATGAAGAACGTGTCCTTTCGCAAACAACGAGGTGGAAAATTCCTGCTGTTAGTATACCATCCAGAAGGTGCTCAAGCGCCCGGCCTGGCAGGTCGCGAGCAGGGGCCAACGGTCTGGTTGGCAGAGACGTACCAATTGCTTTCTGCTGTCATCTCATATATATTCTTCTATGTATCTGGCTCGGGTCGTCTCTGGCGAGCAGAGCCAGATATCCGGTAAAGGCAAGGTACACGGAGAAAGCAGATGAGTACTTGCGCTGATTGGAGCGGCGTGCTATTCTCATGGCACAGACTATGGCTGAAACAATGTACGCGTAGGTGACAGAAAATCATGAGTTTGATCCGAATAAAAGGGCTGGGAGCGAGCAGATACTCGCTGCTGGCGGTTGTTTTTTGTCTCTGCGCGATTATATGCGCTAGTTGCGCGGGCCGAGCTGCGAGCACAAGCGGTACGGCGACACCCCGAGTGGCAGTCAAGCAGGTCCTGGTATTGCCCGATGTAGGAGTGGCGGACCTGGATACTCTGGACCCTGCCCAGGGAACCGATCAAAACTCTATCCTGGCCATGCAGATGATCTATAGCGGGCTGGTGCGGCAGGATCAGAATTTGCAGGTCCAGGCGGATCAGGCGACATGGACTATCTCTGGTGACCGAAAGGTCTACACCTTTTATTTAAAGGCGGGTCTGTTTTTCTCGGATGGAACAGCGATTACCGCGCAGACGTACGTCTATACCTTGACGCGTGCATTATTGCCTGCGGTACAATCTGACAACGCCATGTTATTCTTTGGCAACATCGTCGGTGCGGCCGATGTCAATAGCGGTAAAACCAGCACCCTGAGCGGCGTGCGAGCAGTCGACGCCTCGACCCTGACTATCACCCTGGTGCAGCCGACCGATTACCTCCTTTACGCCTTAGCGAACCCTATCGCCTTTCCACTCAACCAGCAAGTCATTGAGCGGTACGGCGAGGCCAACTGGTCGGACCATATAGTCGGCAACGCGGTTGGGAGTGGACCATTTATTGTCAAGCAGTGGGAGCACAATGCGCGGATGGTGCTGGTGCCTGATCCGTATTACGCTGGTCAGCATACGCGTTTAACCGAAGTCGACCTGATTTTTATCTCCGATCCACACACAGCCTTTCAAACCTACCAGGGAGGACAGTATAGTCTGGTCTGGGGCATGCCGACGACAGATTTTAGCGCGGCGCGTGGTCTTGCCGGTTTTATGAGTCAATCGCTGTTGCAGACCGATGTCCTGTTCTTTAACACGCAGATTCCGCCTTTTAACCAGACAGCTATGCGCCAGGCTTTTGCCTATGCCACCGATAAAAACCTCATCGCGCAGGCGGTCTTTAATAACTCTGTTGTGCCGGCACCAACGATTATCCCCGCTGGCGTGCCTGGCTGTCTGCCCGACTTGCACGTCTTAGCCTACGATCGCAGCAAAGCGCAGAGCTTAATCCAGCAAGCATATCCTGATGTGACTCAGTTGCCAACTATTACCTTCTCTTACCCCAACTCGCTGGTTTCGCCAATGCTGGCCAGAGCGCTCCAACAGATGTGGCAGAGTGCGTTGGGGATTCCGATCCGCCTGCTCTCCGTCGAGACCAATGCCTATGACATCGAGATGGCCAATCACCAGATTCAACTGGGTTTTACCCAGTGGAGCGCCGACTTTCCCGACCCATACGATGTCCTGGCTATGAACCTGCTCTCGACTGCGCCGGCCAATGCTGGGAACTGGGCGAGCAGTCAGTTTGACCAGGCTGTGCAACAGGCCGAACAAACGTCAGGTGCATCGCGTCTAACCTTATACGCGCAGGCCGAGCAGGATGTGCTCAGCGATGTCGGTTGGTTGCCGCTGGATCACCAGATCTTTTCCGCAGTTATCCCTGCGATGGTTCACGGGATAAGTTTAAACCACATGGGTTTCTATTTCGGGGACTGGTCTGGAGTATACCTGACTGCGCGTTAGCCGGAAAGCGTTGGGGGAAAAGCTAAACTACCGTAGATCTGCGAAGTTCGTGCTATAATGGTTTAGCAGTATCTCACATACAACTTGGTATACTCGAAGCCGGTCGATCGGCATGTTTTCTTTTGCTCCAACAAAAGGGGTATTCGCTTGAACCGTTCGATGATAGAATAGTAGCAGCCCGATAACAGTCTATCGCCTGGCACATGTAGAGGTATTTCATTATGGCATTTATAGAATATTCGCAAGAACCTGAATTACGGAAGCCTATCCTGGTGGCAGCATTTGGCGGGTGGAATGACGCCGCCGATGCTGCGACGACCGCAATAAAATTTTTAATCGACCACTGGAAGCCTCTGCGCTTTGCGGAAGTGGACGGCGAGGACTTTTTTCTCTTTACCGAGACGCGTCCGACCATTCAGTATTCCAAAGGGATGTTACGTCGTCTGAGCTGGCCGGGAGGGCGCTTTTTTGCGTATATCGACCCGGCTCGTGAGCAGGATATTATTCTCTATCTGGGACCAGAGCCGCAGCTGCGTTGGAAGACGTTTACGCGTGAGTTTCTTGCCGTCTGTCAGCATCTGCACATCTCGGAGGTTCTGTTGATTGGCGCGTTCCTGGCGAATATTCCGCACTCGGCAACCGTGCCGATCTCAGGTTTTGCCTCGCATCCCGACCTGTTAGAGCGGCTGAGCGAGTTGGGTGTGCAGGATTCGCGCTATGAAGGGCCAACGGGCATCGTGGGGGTCCTTCAGGATGTGTTTCGCCATGCAGATATCCCCAACGTTGGTTTGTGGGCGGCCGCACCCCACTACCTGGCGGCGACGCCCAACACCAAAGTGACTGCGGCTCTGCTCACCTATCTCAACACCTTTTTGGGGACAGAGCTGGATTTGCGCGACATTCAGTCGGAAGCAGTGCGTTTTGACGAGCAGATTACGCGTCTGGTTGAACGCGATCCCGAGGCCAGGGCGTATGTCCATAAGCTGGAGGAACAGGCCAGCGACCTAGACGACGAAAAAGAGGATGACGAGGAGGGGGATCAGGAAGAAAACGCCGATGACATGGTCATCCACCCGGATCGCGTGCCGGGTACAGGACCGTTGCCAAGCGCGGATTCGTTAATTCGCAGCGTCGAGGAATTACTGCGCAAGGAACGCGAGCAAAACCGTCAAAATTTCGATGAGGATGAGGATAACTCATGACATACGTCCGGGCTTACTCTCTTGAGGATGTTTTGCATCCTCGGTCTGTCGCCATTTTGGGTGCCTCGCGCACCTCGCATAAATGGGGAAATGTTGCAGCGAAACAATTGATCGCCGGAGGCTTCCCCGGCGCTATTTATTTGATCAACCCATCGGTTCCCGAAGTATTAGGGCGACCAACCTATTCCAGCCTGCTTGCGGTCCAGGAGTCGGTCGATCTGGCGATTATCGCGACCGCATTTTCTCATGTTGAGCGTTCGGTTGACGACTGTATCGCCAAAGGCGTGAAGGGTATAGTCATCATTACCGCGGGTTTCAGTGAAACGGGTGAGGAGGGTCGCGCCCGTGAAGCGGCGCTAGTCGCGCGTTGTCGCAAACACGGCATCCGCGTGATCGGCAGCAACTGTATGGGTCTCTACGTCCACAGTGCGCGACTGAACACCCTGGGGATGGCCTTTCCCCTGCCGGTTGGTCCGATCGGTCTGGTGTCGCAGAGCGGCAATCTGGGCATGTACTTTTACGCGCAGGCTCAGCTCGACGGTTCAGGTTTTAATACCTTTCTGAGCGTGGGGAATGCCGCAGATGTGCAGTTGCCCGAATACATTCACTACCTGGCCGACGACGAGGAGACGCGCGTAATCGCCTCCTACACCGAGTCGATCGACGTGGAAGAGTTAAAGCAGGTCACGCGTGAGATGCGCGAGCGCGGCAACTATAAACCGGTAGTGCTCTTTTTGAGCGGAGCAACCGAGGTTGGCGTCCGTGCCTCGCAGGCCCATACTGGCACGGCCACGCAGGTCTATCCCGACGACGATACGCGTCTGCTCGGTAGCGGAGTCGTGCGCGTCACGCGTTCTGACGAGCTTTTCCCCGTAGCTCAAGCCCTGGCCGTGCAGCCGCCGACGCCTCTGGGTGGTAGGCGGATCGCGATTGTCAGCGATGGCGGTGGGAGCGGCGTGGCCAGTGGCGATGCCACGATCCGCGCTGGTTTGGAGGTTCCTATCTTGAGCGATGCAACGCAGACAGCGCTGCGTGCATTGATGCCCTCGCGAGCGACCGCGACCAATCCGATCGATGTCGCGGGTGCCACCGACGAAGATCCGCTGGCCTTTGCCTGGCTGACCGAGATCTGTCTCAAGGACCCCGAGGTGGACGGTGTGATCATTACCGGGTTAATGGGCGGCTATCGCTGGCTGCTCTCCGCAGACTTTGGTCCCCGCGAAGAGGCTGCGGCTCAGGAGCTGGGTCGCCTGGTGCGCGAATACAAAAAACCGGTCCTGGTGCAGACCATCTATGCGCGTTACGACATCCCGGCCCTCAAGATTTTGCGCACAGAGGGCGTGCCGTACTATGAATCGATCGAGATTACCTGTCGTGCAATGGCTGCGTTGACCGAGATAGGCACTTTTCTCGCCTCATAAAGTCTCCTGGTGAGTGAAAGCGTTTGCAGGTCTGCCCGCATGAACCCCAGACTGGACTGAGCCAGACAGACGCTTTCACCGACCACGCACATGCTCTCTCACTTCCAAAAAACAGATCCGTGGGCAAGCTTTGCTTGTCCCACGGATTGCCTTGTCTGTAAACAGGTTGTCCGGTATTCATCTCTTGCGCCCTTCACTAGATATGAAAAAGAGCGCTGATCCCGACTACGAGGAGCAAGGCTACGACAGACAAGCTAACGAAGAGACCTATGCGGGCGATGCGCAGACCGTCGTCCCGCTCACGTTTGGCCATCCGCTGAGCGATTTCGATGGGCAGACCCTCGATCGCAACTGCTTCTTCGCGACGGCTTCCAGCATATGAAGCAGTACTGACCGTGTCAAGCGAATAGAGATGCAGGGTAAAGCGGTAACCACCAAAAGCGATTGCGCCGAGCGCCAGGACCAGAAGCAGGGAAATGACCATTGTGTTTCTCCTTTACCAGATGTTTTAATGTCCGTTAGTTGCATTGTATTGTGTTTTACGTCGTTCAATAGTAAAGACGGGGAGCCAGGCTTAAACTAAAAATTCTGGATCATCAATCTGACATTGGCAGAAAACTGACATACAATTGATAACATCGGCAGGGAGAGCGCACGGTCTGGAGCGTGGGCAAGGGGAGAGTCGGTGGGTGCAGAAGGATGCGCTCAGGCGCTTGCACGCACCCTTCTGTCTATGGTAGCGCTGACATTGTCTACAGTACAGCGGTGACTTTGCGCAGTTTTCCACCACGAATAAAACTGAGCACAACGCGTTGTTCTGTGACATGTTGCTTTACGATGCGTTGCAGATCGCGCGGCTCGTTGACTACCTGATTGTTACAGCCAATGATCACATCCATGCGCTTCATCTCGGCGAGGTCGGCGGACCCATCGGGCCTGATCTCCAGCAGTTCCATACCGAACTGTTGGGTGAGGTTGAGGGTACGCCGCAGCGTTTCGTCGAGCTGGATACGCATCCCGCGTACGCCCAGAGAGACACCTGTGGGGCTGGTATTGTTATGCTTGTTGATGCGTGCCACGGCCGATGTGACGGTATCGAGGGGGATAGAGAAGCCCAGACCCTGGGCCATCGGCATCATAGCAGTAGTGATCCCGACCACGCGTCCGCGGCTATCGACTAGTGGACCGCCCGAATTTCCAGGATTAATCGGTGTATCGGTCTGGACCAGATTGGTCATCTTGCGTATGCCTGGCGCGTCCAGCGTGCGATTGAGTGCGCTGACCACCCCGGCGGTGACGGTCCAGTTCAGGCCATAGGGATTGCCTACAGCGATCACCAACTGGCCGACTTTTAACTGCGCACTGCTCATCTGGGCCACGGGGAGACGCTCTGCGCCGATGCGCAACACCGCTATATCCACCTCGCTGTCGGCTCCGACCAGTCCTGCATCGAGTGTCCGCCCATCGGCCAGCGTCACACGGATGCGCCGAGCGTGGTTGACAACGTGCGCATTAGTAAGAATCTGACCATCGGAAGCAAAGATAAAGCCGGAACCGAGACCACCGGGGTCCTGGCGACCATAGTTGCGGTAACGTCCACCTTCGCGTTCGATATCAATACGTACAACGGCTGGTCCGACACTCTCGGCAGCCGTAATAATCGAGTGTGAGTAGGCATCGAATGCCCTGGCATCCTGTTCATCAATACTCATCTGACACAGCACTTCCTATGGAACCTTCCATTGGGTTGCGCGTGCGAGGCTGCGACCCGGATCTGATCTATATTACTGCATATTGTATCACATGTGCCAGTGCTTTCCCATGCCAGCAAGTTTTGGCTCAGGGCTGTTGCAAAGTGGCCCTGCCGCCTGCGGCGGCGGGCAAAAGAGGAAAAGAGGTTTTTCGGGGAGACCCTCTTCCCTGCCCCCCAGACAGGGTGCCGGCAGGGACGCTGCGCTCCCTGCATCCTCGCCTTGCCATTTGTATTCTGGGGGTGGGGCTACATGACGAGAATGAAACGACCCTGGACCAGGCTGGTTCCAAAAGAAAGAGAGGAGGAGACGCCCGCAAGGGATCAATCGACTATCAGGACCTCCGAGATAGCCGAGACCAGCGATTGCAGACGAAAGGGCTTCTCAACCAGCATTGCGTTCGGCGCGATGGCAAAGGCTTGAGCAACCTCTCTGGCGGTAGCTGCCGTACAGAAGATTAGTGGTAAGCCGCAAGTGTGGGTGCAAGAGCGCAAAATACTGAGCAGTTCCAGTCCGGTCATAGCGGGTAGGTGGAGGTCGAGTATAAGCACGTCTATCGGTAGGTGCTCACGCTCTTGTATGTTTCCGCGTGCAAAGACGTGCGCCAGCGAACCATCAAGGATATCGAGTGCATCCAAACACTCACTGGCGTTTGCATAAACTGTAACATCGTGACCGGCGTAGTTAAGCATTGTCGCACAAAGTTTCGAGATACGAATGTTGTCTTCCAGCAGACCAATCCGGGCCATAAGGTTTTACCAGGCTCCTTCTTTATTGATGCCGCTTCCTATGATTGATTGTAGTAGCTTTATATAGATAAAGTCAAGTTTATTATCTGAATCCCCCAGGGCTATTGTAATGTCCGCCCTGCCGCCTGCGGCGGGCAAAAGAGGAAAAAGAGGTTTTTCGGTGAGACCCCGACCTTTTCAGGGGTAGTTTTTTTGTCCTTCCCTCGACGCTTGGTCGGAACCGCCCACCCCAGACCTCATCGTGCAGGAAGGCTTGCGCCCGCACAACGCCTTCCTGCACGATGAGGTCTGGCTTCGCTATAGCGAAGCGTTCAGCGAAAAACCTACCTGTGTCAAAGACCCCTCTTCCCTGACCCCCGGACAGGGTGCCGGCAAAGGGTTGCCGCCCTCTGGACTCCTGCTTCTGATGACTTTTGAGAATCCCCCTTTGTTGGCTCTGTCGACCCCACTCCTGGTTAAGACATGGATCAAATCAAGCTGTGGGCGACCGTCACAGCTTGATTTGATCCATCGAGAAAAGACTCTGGTGGCGAATTCGTCACCGGGTGTTCAGGGGGTGAAGCTACACGAGCATTGCCATAGCTCTGCTTAAAAAGTGAGAGTTGACTAGGGATCTATACTTGTCCTATGCAGCATGAACAGAGTGGTATTGCGATTATCTATCAGGATCATCATCTTCTAATCGTCAATAAGCCAGCGGGCCTGGTCATCCATCCTACCTATAAACATAGCGGGGGGACCATGTGGGACGCGGTTCTGGCCTATCTGGCCGGTGTAGAGAGTGACGGCTGGTTGCCGCCCGATCTCCCGGACGAGGAGGCGTGGCGCGGTGCGCCTGAAGAGGTGCGCCAGATGTTGCGTGAGAAGCGGCGCATGAGGCAGCAGGAGGAAGAAGGGTGGTTGCCACGTCCGACCCTGCTTCATCGTCTGGATAAAGATACGTCTGGGGTCGTGGCTCTGGCGCGAACGACGCGGGCGAGCCGGCATGTTGTTCAGCAATTTGCCGCGCACACATTGGAGAAGGTGTACCTGGCTGTCGCGTATCGCGGTGCGCCTGCCTGGGCCTCTCCACGCGTGCCGTTGCGTGTGCAGTCTGATGCTTCTGGTGGGTCGTTGTCCTGGCCGGTAGACCTGGCGAACTGTGGGGCGACCTCTCTGGTGCTGGATGGTCCGCTTCAGCGCGATCCAGCCGATCGACGACGCTGTATAGTTGGGTGTGCCGGGCAGGCAGCGACGACGCGGCTGACCGTGCTTGCCAGACAGGAGGACTTTTTTCTGCTGGCGGTGCGCCCACTGACCGGGCGCACTCATCAGATTCGCGCTCACCTGGCCGCGCTTGGCTATGCACTGGTGGGCGATCCTACCTACGCGCCCGAGACCTGGACAGGGAGTCCAGCCCTGGCTCTTTCCCGCCAATTCCTTCACGCCTTCCGGCTGAGTTTTAAAGCTTATCCAGAGAATCGTCTTCGTACATTTGTAGCTTCTCTCCCTGTTGAGCTTGATGCCTGGCTGATGAGTTATTTTCCTGCGGGCAAAGACGCGATCAATGAGCTGTTGTAGGTAGCGGCTCGTGCGCTGGCTGCGTGCGTGGAAAGTCTATCTA
>DAOTTJ010000170.1:0-10468 GCA_034437695.1 Ktedonobacteraceae bacterium | reverse complement strand
CCACGCTGCTCCGGCGGCACACTATTCATCGAGAGTGTAGTGTTAGGCGCAGAGAACATCCCCTGCCCCAGACCCATGATGACCAGCACCAGCGCAAACCAGATATAATCAAAGTTCGCCGGCAGCAAGGTCAAAAGCACAAAGCCCACAACCTGGAGCAACATGCCTGTGACGGCAAACAGACGCTGACCCAGGCGGTCGGAAAGCACGCCACTCAAGGGTCCAATCACAATAAAACCTGCCATCATCGGCAACATATAGATCCCGGCCCACAGCGGCGTTTCCGCAAAACTATAGCCGTGCAATGGCAGCCAGACTCCCTGAAGCCAGATGATCAGCATAAACTGCAAACCACCTCGCGCCATAGCCGCCAGAAGATTGGCGATATTTCCCGCGCTAAACTGGCGAATACGGAACAGGCTCAGACGAAACATCGGATTGCTGACACTCATCTCGATCATCACAAAAGCCACCAGCAGCAAGATACCTACAACAATACAACCGATGACAAATGGATTGCCCCAACCCATCGGACTGTTACCATACGGCTCCAATCCATACGTCAAACCGATAAGTGCAATCGTCAAACCTAGAAAAAAGGTGATATTGCCCAGCCAGTCAATCTTCTGGCGCACACTTACACCCGAGGTTTCGCGCAGCATCAAGTACGCCCATGCGGTCCCAAAGATGCCAAATGGCACACTCACCAGAAAGATCAGCCGCCAGTCAATCGCAGCCAGCACACCACCCAGGATCAATCCCAGAATCGAGCCGAGAATCGCCGCCATCTGATTGATGCCCAGGGCCATACCACGCTGTTTCAAGGGAAAAGCATCGATCAATATAGCTGTGCTATTGGCCATCAAAAAGCTGCCACCGATCGCCTGAACGACGCGAAAGGCAATCATCTCTACCGCCGCAACATCCCCCGATCCAGGGGTGACAAACAATAGGATACTTCCAACTGTAAAGATGGCAAATCCGAGATTATATAAACGAACACGCCCAAACATGTCGGAAATACGCCCCAGAGAGACTACCAACGTCGCGGTAATCACCATATACCCCAGTAACATCCAGAGCAGGTAGTTCGTCTGACCCGGCGCAAGGGGGTTGATCCCAATACCATTAAAGATAGCTGGTAGGGAAATCAATACAATGCTTGAGTTAATTGTGGCCATCAAGATACCTAGTGTGGTATTTGAAAGGGCCACCCACCGATAACGCGGGCCAGCAGGACGAAATCTTCGTGCCATTCCTGACTGGTCTATACTCGCTTGAGACAAATTCATCTCTCTCCTTTCGCACGTTCCAGCACATGTTTTACCTCTGTGCGAACGTCTATCTTTCCTTCTCTCTTACCACCCTGACCCCATCAACCCGGCTTGCATGCACGCAATCTCTGTTAAGTGGTTCTGTCATAAGTAGTCAGTGGAGATCTCTACACGTGGATTGTGTGTAGGAGATAAAATAAGCTTCCTTCTCTCGGCCACCCGCTTAGAGCATCTTTGCGCAAGCAGCCTCTATGGCGACAAAAAGTATCTTCATTCCTCCACCTGGCTCCGCTTCCCTCCTAATCTTACCTGCTAATATTCATTATGTCAAATAGATGCTATATTATAATTTCATAGGTTTCATCCTATGATTCACCTCAGCACACCAGTCTTTTTCTACAAAAACCATGTAGGCGATGTACACCGCCCAATTGTGTAGACTGGCAACGGCGTTGTAAGCTATGAAAGGAAGAACCATAGTCCATCTAGCCAATAGAAAGGTTGTAAGTACGTGCCACAGCAGTACAATAGAGACAAAAATGAGGGAGAACGAACCAGGCGTGCGCCCATCCTGGGACAGAGCCACGGCCTCTCGGATACGGAAGGACAGGCCATCCAGCACATGATCCGCGCAGAACAACACTCTGCACGTGAACTGTTTATCCCCACCGAGGACCTGGCACAGGAAGCTACGACCAGTATGTCAGAAGCAGCAGAGCGCGTGATCGAAGAGAGCAACGTTCTGACCATTCTGCATATGTTTAATCGCGACTACCTCTACGGCCAGGGCCGCTTCGACGAATATAAAGATGGCTTGCTCCTAAAATGGGGCGATGGCTACTCGCGCCGCCACATCTGGCTCAGCGTCGAAAATGGCAACCTGCTCTTCGAAACTAGCCACCTGAAGCCGTGTGGGAAAGCGTATTGCACCGGCAACCATCACGTTCTCACCCCCGAGTTGTATCGCGATATCGACGTAATCAACGAGGAACTGGGCGATCTCTTCCGTCACCCAGTCTACGAACCATCAGACGACTAAAAACCAGCCAGGGAAAGGCCTCATAGGCGCAGACGGTTAAGGGCAACAACCCTTAACCGACGACACCTTGTCCGGGGGACTAGGCGGGATTGTTAAGGGCAGCAACCCTCAACCGGCACCCTGTCTGGGGAACAGGTACTCTGGGGTGTCCCCAACAAACCTTTTCTTTTGTTTTGCTTGTTTTGCCTCCGGCGAAACAAGCAAAACAGGAGTGCAGAGGGTACCCCTCAGCTAAAGTTCGCGCGAATGGGGAAAGACCTGCACAAGAAAGCAGAGGACAACAGTGACAACACACATCCTTGTTTTAGAAAAAGACCTCTTCTTTAGCGTCAAGATCCGTGATACACTCCACCATCACGACATGGAGGTCAGCACGGCACGCAATCTGGCGACGTTTACCCAGAAATTGACCACCAGCGAGCCGGAAAAACCGGCGCTGGTGATCATTAATACTGCCATTCAGGGCGTCGACTGGGAGGCAGCGATCCGCCAAGCACGTACCCTCGGTTACCCCGTGCTGGCCTTTGGCTCACACGTGGACGTGGAGACACGAGCACGAGCACTTCAGGCTGGCGCACAACGCGCCGTCGCCAACTCTAAATTCACGCGCGAAATGCCCGCACTGGTCAAACGCCTGCTCAACGAACCGCTCGCAATCGCTCACGACGAGGATGCTCACGACGAGTAACATTTACGCTCGACGCTGAAAAACCTCACGCACTGCACGCCAGTCCCAGGGCAGATGCACAAGACCATAGCCAGGCGGATGTTTGGGGTGCTGAATGCGTTCCTGGCGGTACGTCCAGTGTTGACGCAGATATTCCCGCTGGGAATGACGAGAAAGTTGTGGATACGCTCTGATCTGTCGATAGCGAGGACGATGCGCAAGGTGTCTGCTCATGCAAGCTCCTTCAAACAGAAAACAAACATAACAAAAAAACCTTTCCTGATTAAGTATACGTCTGGAAAGGTCTTTTTGTTCTCATATCCACCGACGAATATTTCGCCTTCACTCCACCCGAGATCACATTTGTATTAGTGACCGCAACCGCAACCACGAGCCTCACCACTACCCTCTGATGTGCGGAAGGAATGCCCACAACCACAGCTTGAAACAGCGTTGGGGTTGTTGACAGTGAAACCAGCTCCCATCAGACTATCAACATAGTCGACTTCGCTTCCGTCGATGTAACCAATGCTCATCTCATCAACCAGCACGCTAAAACCATCCTGGCTGATCAACGTATCGCCTTCCTGCTGCTCGTCGAGGGTCATTCCATATTGCAGACCTGAACAACCACCACCAGCTACGAAGATACGCAGACCCAGGCTGGGATCGTTTTCCTGGACCAGCAGTTCGCGCACTTTATTTGCCGCCGCGGCTGTCATGCTAATAATAGTTGTCTCAACGATAGCTGGCTCGGTTTGCTCAATCATCGTGTGTGCCTCTCTTGACAGGGTTGACTAGACGTTCAGCCCTGGACTATTTGTTGTACTCTGTCCACTCGCAGCCACAGCTAAGGCCGGACTGCATACCTCTTACTATGTAAGTATAGCAGAATCAGAAGCAAGCGTGTCGATGCTCTTCTTACGCTTCCAGAAGCTATTATAAACTATCTAAAATGAAGCGTCAAGCAAAGCAAGCATGCTTAAAAGGGATTGCCTTATAAGCACTATTCAGCTATAATACAACGCATCAAAAAATTTACATTGTACGATTTAGTGCCTGGCAGGCACACACCTGATGTCCTTCGACGGGCATTTTTATTTTGCGGATTGGGGGGAATAAATGTATGTCGTCTCGTACAGCTTCAGAACTCATGGGAACACCTGAAAGTCTCTATCATTGGATACCTGGCGAACTGGTAGTGGTGGCCAGACTCAAACGCAAGCCCGCGGAAGAAACCCTGGAACTCTTAGTTGAGCAGATCCGCACCACGCTCAATACGTTTCTGGCCGCATACTATCTGATACTTGAACCATATGGAAGCGCCGGCCGCTGGCGAGAGACGCCCGGACTTCCACCGATCCGGCGCAAGGCCTTTATCTTTGGTCTACATAAAGCTCAACCCTCGCTAGCGCTCTTTTTTCATGTACGCCGGACCAACCCGGAACCGGTCGACCCCGGTACTGAAGACCCCATACCGCTGGCTCTCTCGTACCTCCAGGCCCACCTGGAGCAACTGGCACAGGAAGGCCTGGTCCTGCTTTCAATCATGCCAAACTGGCTGGTTGCAGCCTCACCAGTCTTCTACAGCGATAACGGTCCTACCCTTCCACCACGCCCGGCCCCCGCAGTCGATCTGCCCAATGCCGAGGCGACCCTGCCCGGCTGGCGCTTCTCTTTTCTTGACCAGATCGCGCAGCTACATCCGACTGGCACCGAGGATGTGGTTGTGGTTGTGCTGGATACAGCGTACCACGCAGATCGCGTGAGAAGTTCTGCCACGCGACCCGAGTTTCGCCGCAACTGGCTCCTCCAACGCCTGGCCGCCGACCTGCGCAGCGAAAATGGCCTATTTGAGATCGAATATGACCGCTATCCAGTCAGCAGCGAGGTGCGCACCGGCCACGATTTTTACGGCGAACCGCGCTACTATTTTATGCCCGACCACGGTCTCTTTATCGCCGGGATTATTCGCGATATCGCACCCCGCGCACACATTCGCCTGGTCAGGATTCTCAACGACTTTGGCGGGTGCGACCTCTATAACCTCTTTGCCGCTTTAACCGATCTGGAACAGGAGATAGTCTCAGGGACGCTACGTCACCTGGTGATCAATCTGAGCCTGGCGGTCATGCCCGATATTCGCCGCCTACCCTATATCTGGTTTGATAACCGCACATGGACAAGCGCCCAACTCGGCAGTGTGGCACGTCTGCTCAATCAGCTCGAGGAAGGGCTGCGCCTGCTCTTTGAGTGTCTCTACGCACACGGAGCGCTGATAGTCGCGGCGGCCGGCAACGATTCGGCGGCGGCAAACAAGCAGGGCAAACGCTCGCGTCCACCACGCGCCCCAGCACGCTACGCATCCACGATGAGCGTCACCGCGCTGAATAGTCGCTTCGAAGCCGCCCAGTACGCCAACGCCGCTTCGATCGCGCCCCTGGATGCCGGAATTGCCACCTTCGGAGGCGATAGCTATGGCTTTCTCGACGCCAATGAGCTGCCCGACGCAGTGCGCGGCGTCTATATCGCGCCAACCTTTCCTGGCGGCGAACCCAACCTCAGCGGCTGGGCCGACTGGAGCGGCACCTCTTTCGCCACCCCTATTATCAGCGCACTAGGAGCACACTTGCTCTCACAAGGCTGGTCAGCCCCGAATGCACTCACGCGCATCACCACTGGCCGCGAACGCCGCACCGATAAGCTCTTTGGCTCGGCACCGGAACGTCCCGAACTGTTGACCAATGTGATCCGCGTGCAACAAAAATTTAGCTGATTCTTTGGAGCTACATGCTATACTATATAGGGGTTGGAAAGGATATTCTAGACACAAAGCTGCCAGTCAGTTGCCCGGAGAGGATGAAAAGAGATGCCTGAGTTTAAAGTCGAAGCACCGTTCGTGCCTACAGGAGATCAACCTGAGGCTATTGCCAGTCTGGTCAAAGGTCTGCAAAAGGACTATAAATATCAAACCCTGCTCGGTGTGACTGGGAGTGGGAAAACCTATACAGTCGCCAAAATCGTCGAACAGGTGCAAAAGCCTACACTGGTCCTGGCTCCCAATAAAACGCTGGCAGCACAGCTTTACAGCGAATTTAAAGAGTTTTTTCCAAATAACGCAGTCGAATATTTTGTCTCTTACTACGATTATTATCAGCCCGAGGCCTATATCCCGCGTACCGATACCTATGTCGAGAAGGAGAGCATGCTCAATGAAGAGGTGCAAAAACTGCGCCTCTCCGCCACCCGCAGCCTCTTCGAGCGCCGCGATGTCCTGATAGTCGCCTCAGTCTCCTGCATCTATGGCCTGGGCAGCCCCGAAGAATACGGCGAGGTAGCTTTGACCCTGAAAGTCGGCGAGGAACGTCGCCGTACGAAGATTTTGCGCCACCTGACAGAGATCCAATACGAGCGCAACGACGCCAACTTTGTCCGCGGCCGCTTCCGCGTGCGCGGCGATGTGCTGGAGATCTTTCCCGCCTACGAAGATATCGCGGTCAGAATCGAGTTCTTTGGCGAAGAGATCGAGCGCATGACCGAGATCGACCCCCTGACAGGCGAGGTGCTGGGTCAACGCTCACGCCTGGATATCTATCCAGCCAAACACTGGGTCACCACACAGGAACGTCTGAATGCCGCCATCGATCTAATCGAAAAGGAACTTGAAGAGCGCCTGGAAGAGCTGGAAGCCGAGGGCAAATTGCTGGAGGCGGCACGCCTTAAACAGCGCACAAACTTTGATCTGGAAATGCTACGCGAAACTGGCCTCTGTTCGGGCGTCGAAAACTATTCACGTCACCTGTCAGCGCGGGCCGCTGGTGAACAGTCCTGGACCCTACTGGACTACCTGCCAGAGGATTATCTCCTGGTGGTCGATGAATCACACGTCTCGCTACCACAGGTGCGCGGCATGTTTGCCGGCGACCGCTCGCGCAAACAGATGCTGGTCGACTATGGCTTTCGTCTGCCCTCAGCCCTCGATAACCGCCCGCTAACCTTTAGCGAGTTTGAAAAACAGATCAACCAAGCACTTTTCGTCTCGGCCACGCCCGGTCCCTATGAGCACGAACACAGTCTGGCCATCGTCGAACAACTGATCCGACCGACCGGCCTGCTCGATCCTGCCATCAGCGTCCGACCCACAAAGGGTCAGATAGACGACCTGCTGATCGAGATCCGCAAACGGGTCGAGAAAAGCCAGCGCGTCCTGGTGACTACTCTGACCAAGAAGATGGCCGAGGATCTCGCCGACTATATGCAGGAGCTGAACATCAAAGTCCACTACCTGCACTCGGAGATCGACACGATTGAACGTATCGAAATCCTGCGCGACCTGCGCCTGGGCGTCTACGACGTGGTAGTTGGCATCAACCTCCTGCGCGAAGGCCTCGACCTGCCTGAGGTCTCGCTGGTCACTATTCTCGACGCCGATAAAGAAGGCTTCCTACGCTCCGAAGGGTCGCTGATCCAGATCATCGGACGCGCCGCCCGCCACATCGAGGGCAGCGTGATTATGTACGCCGATAACGTTACACGCTCAATGCAACGCGCCATCGATGAGACCAATCGCCGCCGCGACCTGCAAACGCGCTACAACGAACTCCACCATATCACTCCGCGCGGCATCAAAAAGGATGTGAAAACGCTCTCCGAACGCCTCAAAGCCATGAGCGGCACGGTAGATACGACAAACCAGGCAGTCGCAAATGCCCTGGGCGGCATCCCCAAAGACGAGGCACTGCGCCTGATTAAAGATCTGGAAGCCCAGATGCGCACCGCCGCCAAACAACTCGAGTTTGAAAAAGCCGCCCAACTGCGCGACCAGGTCATCGAGGTCCGCCGCGCTATGATTGAGTGAAAAACCTCTCCTCCAGCAACATGAGCCAGGGGAGAGGAATGAGTAATAGAATTGCCCATGCTGGCAATTCCTGATTTCACAAAGAAGAAAGATCTATTGAAACTATGACCGACCATCACGCGATGCATCACCACGAAGCTCAGGAAACAGCAGAGCATACTGACTATCTGAGCGGGGAACAAATCCTTCCCCGCCGCGTCCGACCCGATATGACTGTGGCCGAACTGGTCGATGAACAGTTCCAGGCGTATAACGGCGCACGTATGCACGAGGCAGCGCGACTCTACGCGGAAGAGATGCTCAACCCCGAGAAAGATGTCACGATTGCCCTGACAATGGCCGGCGCTCTCACTCCCGCTGGCCTGGGTGGCTGTATCCTGACCTTGATGGAGTACGGCTTCATCGATTTTATCGTCAGTACAGGCGCGAATCTCTATCACGATATCCACTACGCCCTGGCTATGAGCCTGCACCGCGGCGATTTCCGCCTGGATGATACACGCTTACAGGAAGCAGGCATTATCCGCATCTACGATATCCTGTTCGCCGATAAGGTCCTGCTGGATACCGACGCCTTTGTCCGTGAGTGCCTGAAAAGTCTCCCCAATCGACCCATCTCGACCTCCGAGCTGCACTTTCACCTGGGAACACAGCTCCTGCAACTCGGCGTCAAACCAGAATACTCGGTGCTGGCCCAGGCTGCCGCCTGGAATGTGCCGATCTATACCTCTTCACCCGGCGACTCCTCGATAGGTATGAACGTGGCTCGCAACGCTCTGGACGGCAGCCTGCTCACCCTCGATCCCCTGGCCGATGTCAATGAGACAACTGCGATAGTCCTCAATGCAACGCGCAACGGCGTGATCATTCTGGGTGGCGGCAGTCCCAAGAACTTTTACTTACAAACACAACCACAGCTCTGGGAGGTCCTGGGCATCAATAAAGGCGGACACGACTATTTTATTCAAATTACCGCCGACGCTCCTCACTGGGGCGGCCTCTCGGGAGCCACACCTTCCGAAGCGGTCTCCTGGGGGAAGATTAAGCCCGAACAGCTACGCGATACGGTCGTCGTCTATGGCGACTCAACGCTTTCGCTGCCACTACTTACTGCCTATGCAGTGAGTAAAGCCAAACCACGCCCACGCCGCGAACTGTTTGCCCAACGCGCAACGCTCTTGAAAAACCTGCATAAGGCGTATACCGAAGGGAAACTAGCGCGTCCCTGAAAACAATCGCCCGCCTTACCTCGCCCCTCTATCTGGCCCTCTCGTTTAGAGCCAGATTTTTTGTGCTCTTTTAGCAGCGTTTTGTCTCAAATAGAAACAGGCGTTCAAGCGTTCTACTTTTCGAGTAAATACCCGTTTCGAGTAAATACCCGTTTGAACAGGTAGCGCATACTTTCCTATGATTTATTTTTATTTCAACCAGTAAAGCGATAGCCAGAAAGAGCTATTTTTGGACAAATTGTATCTGTTTTTTGACAAACATGAACTTTCTGTTCTATTCTTATAAGTAGATACGTCGTATTCTTTATAACGAGGCAAGTGACGAATGCAAGAGCGTTGTTTCAACCAACCCCCTAGAAGCAATGACGCCTCTACTGATACCATTTCCCCCATTCTCCTCCAATATGAAGAACATGGTGTAAAATACCAGCTTCGCCATATTACCTGGAATGATAACGAACGACAAACTGCGTACCAGCAACTCAGAGCTACCACTTTTATTGAGCAACGCAAGTGGGACATACCAATGGACGCAGAAGGACGCGAGCGTGATCGTTACGACAAGACGGCGAGTCCAACAAACCGCGTGTTCGGAGTATATGGATGCGGTGTACAGGAAGAGTTTCTACTAGGCGGTCTGCGCATTTTCTCTCTGTATAACTGGGAAGATTCGATGGCTATCACCGAATTTGGTGAGGGCGGTATTATTCCCGAGCAGGTGATCAAACATCTGAAAGAGCACTATAATTGCCGAAGAATGCTAGAGCTTAATCGTATGGTGATCCATAGAGGCAGCAGGTATACGCCTCCCTCGTCACCACAGCAGGAAATATTTAGTTGCATGGTAGCACGCGATCTGCTCTACGCAACAGCCTGCGCACTGACAGAATCGAGTGGGCGAGAGCAGTCACTCGTTATTCTTGATCCCCCCTACTATAGGATCTTTCTTAGAAATCACTTTGTCCTTACAGAGCTTTATAGAAATGAATATCTTGTACTGGCTATTGTAGACACCTGGCCCACAATGCGGGCCATGTACCAGGCAGTCAAGTACATTCAGGTCATGAGAATGCTGGCCCTTTGTCGCCACCGTGATACAATTATTCATGGTCAACAATCTGATGGCCAGACCATTTAAATTTACATTGTTCAATCTATTCGCAGAGAATAGAGGGCTTGCTACTTTTTTATTAGCAATTGTCGTAGTTTTCAGCTTTCCGTGTAGTATTTACACTGTGTAAACAAGGGACAGATCAGGAGACCTGCGCCTCAATAAAATGCTATACTAGCTCCTGTAGTCCCTGCTGAATAGTTACGCTATTATCTCTTTAATTGGAGAAAGTAATCATGTCTGATGCGCTGCAAAACCCACCCACTTCTCCTCAAAGCAAACAAGTAAAC
>DAOTTJ010000169.1:0-4716 GCA_034437695.1 Ktedonobacteraceae bacterium | reverse complement strand
ACCTTTCCGCTCATATTGCAGAATAATACACGTGGAACCTGGAGCAACAGTCAGGTATACATCATGGTTCTGGGTCAAGCCACGCCAGGCCAGTAGTTCTATCGCAAAGCGGATGGCACCCTGGCTCATATCAACCACCTGGAGGCGAACGCGCCCAATCATCTGACGAAGAATGGTGTCAATTACGCAAATATGGCCTTTACCCTGGCTCAGGCAAGTACGGTGACCATGCCGACTCAACTGGGAGGCGCACGCATCTACATCTCTCTTGGCTCGCCAATGTACATCCCGATCTCGTCTGATGATAGTGGCTGGGGTGGGCCAGACTTGCTCAATCCCAGTGATCCCAACGCCGATGTTTACTTCGATTGGTATGAGTTTACCTATACCTACGGCGCGGTCCCTTTCGGCGGGAATACCACCCAGGTTGATCAGTTTGGTCTTCCCCTAACCGCACGTTTGCAGCAGACCTCTAGCGGCTTCGACCAGACCAATGGGATCACATTAAGCAAGGTCAGATCTTCTCGCAGTACTCCACCAGTGTGGCTTCTGCCTTCCAGGGGCTGGCCAATTCCTATCGTATTGTCGCGCCACGCTCTTCGCCGGCTTTCATGCCCGGCGGCAGCCAGGCGAATTACATGCAGGCATATATTGATCAAACCTGGAACTACACCACCACCAACCAGTTCTCTCTGACGAACAGCGGCACAGCCTTCACTGGCAGCGTGGTCAACGGTCAGCTACAGTTTACGAGCAATGGCGCAGGCCCGTTCGTGCTGAACAAACCAACCACAACTGATGTCTTCCAGTGTTCTGGTGCTCTAGCGTCTGCGGGCATGACCACTCAGGAGCTTGCACTGGGTGCTGATTTCTGCGCGGCTTTTAACCGGGGGGTGGCTATGAATACCGCCAACTGGTCTAGCCCGGCAGCATACTACACCGGCTCCATCAAAAATGACTACGCCATGTTCTGGCACCAGATCAGTATCGACAACAAGGCGTATGGCTTCGCCTATGACGATGTGAACAGCCAGAGTTCGGTCGCGATCCTGTCCAACGCCAACCCGCCGACTGCCCTGACATTGGGCATTGGTTGGTAGATTACCAGCGCGGGTTGATGGGCAAGAAGCGAGAGATGGCCGATCAACAGCTATCTCTCGCTGGACTGACACCACTTCGGGAATCGGATCTCGTGTCACTGTATGCCATTCAGCCGGGTGAAGGAAAGTAACATATCTATCCAGATCGGAAAGTCATTTCTCTCCAGTCCTTGAGATCCTTCGTCAGCCACAGCATGAGGTCGTGATCGATCGTCACCGTTTCTCCCTGCTTGAGCGGTCGCTGTCCCTGGCACGCGCCACGTCCATCCGGCAAATAGCCTCGTTTGGCATAGAGCCGTTGAGCCGGACCATACTCATCGAAGAGACCAACCGTGATGCCTGCCTGAGTAGCACGGAGGGCAATCAACTGCTCTGCCGCGTCCATCAAGCGTGAGGCGATCCCCCGCCTCTGGAACTGCGGGAAGACTCCCAGATGATGGATTAGTGGGATATTCTGCTGGCTGAAACGCGGGTTATGCGATTGCCAGCGGATGGTGAGGTACCCAGCCAAGTGACCGCGAACCCAGGCAAGGAACGTCTCGGCCTGCCCCTCGGCATGCTCGCTGAAATGCTCGTGCGCTCCTTCGGGGTCTCCAGGGTAGACCTGTTGGATGAAAAGATCAAGAGTCGCTGCCAAATCCTCAGCACGCACGCGCTCAATAATGAAATCAACCATATTTCTTTCTCTTCCTCCCATGGGAATGTATCTAGAAATGGAGTAGCCATTGGCATCTCTCCAGTGTGAGCGAGAAGGACTGCATCGCGATGTGCAAAGGCAATTTACAACATTCAGAGGGAGAATACCAGATGTGAAGCGGCTCGCCCAGGCACGTTTCTGCCCGTGCTCACATGGGAGGGCAAGTGCTTACCTTGGAGGGCCAAACTCGCTCAACTTCGGATGGCATTTACCGCTTTCCCCAGGTGTTCGCGGATAGTGAATATACCGCCTGGAAGCAGTGCAAGCGGCTGCTGCCACACACGTTCGCGTTCCTGGACAGAGAGCAGGCTGCTGATCCCCTGGTCTTTGCTTGCCTGGCCTCGAAGACTGCTTAGTACCTGCAGGTGGGCGGATGGTATGTGGAAGCGGAGCCGCTGGGCCGGCGGACCCTGTCCATCCGAGAGCACCTGGTGGGATCGGGCCATGCTGATGTGGCTGCCTCGCTCCACTTGCTGGCAGAAATCTTTCGAGAGCAGGGGCAGTACGCGCAAGCAGAACCGCTCTTTCAACGAGCGCTTTCTCTTCGAGAACACGGCCTCGGGCTGCGGCATCCTGCAACAGCGCAAACCTTGCATGACCTGGCTCTCCTTCGAAAGATCCAGGGCAACCTGAAGGAGGCCATCTCCCTGGCAGAACGCGCTCTCCAGATTCACACGCAATCCCAGGGAGACGCTCATCCGCAAACGATAGCCACGCAAACGCTCTTTACGCAGTTGCTCCAGGAGGAACAGGCGGCAGAGCAGGGGAGGGAGAAGGCTCTCGCTTCGTGCGAGGCAGAACGACAGTCAGAGCGAGCGCCCGAGGAAGTTGATCTCTCTTGCTCGTCAGACAATCCTCTGCAAGCGTTTCTGGATGCCTGCTGTGAACTGCATCCCCTCGCCTCGTGTCGCATCAGCGAGCTGTGGCACGCCTATGAACAGTGGACTGCCCTCGTCCAGCACACGCTTCCCCTTTCTCGCCGCGCCTTCGCCTCGCAGATCAAAGCGCGTGGGTGCCGTCCTGATCGCACCAGTACGATGCGCATCTGGCGTGGGATCAAGCTCATAAATAAGACCACATGACAAAAATGACAAAAGTGACACATGCCCGCAGAGACCGAATGTGGACGATATATCCACAAGGATCAGGGAGGTATCTCCCGGTTCTTTTGAGAAAAGAACGTTCTCTGCTGAATAAGCTTATGCTTCACCAAGATTGTGTAAGAGCCGTTTCATCCTGGGATTTACACCTGAGTAATCACTCCCTTTGATGGGACTGGAAACTATCAGCAACAATCATTCGCTTCTGGACTGGTGACGGACGTCGTTGACCTGTAATAGTTTTGGACTGAGGCGAATCCATGTACCTTCATAGCCCACGCGGTCGTCAACTGCTCGCCGCCAACCCAACCAATCTTATTACTACAGCTATGCCAGTCTCCCCATTGCTGATGCTGAGGGGCATACTCTACAACGGCAATCCACACATCGCAGCTCGGGAGATATGGCTCTGTATAAACGTTCGCAGTGAACGTACATAACTGCGAATTGAAACTAAGGCAGATCTCGAGTATACCATCCGAAGAATAGCTACATCCTTCACCATAATTGGCAGGCATAGAGACATGTCTGCTGGCTGCATGCGGGATGCTGGCTGCGTGCGCGACTCCTGCTGAGGAGAAAAAGAACGAACCTACCAGGCACATTCCCAATGCCGCCACAAAGATACATTTGAACAGGGCCTTTTTCATAAAAATACAACCTTTCTCAGTGTTTACAGGTACAAGGGCTACGTAGTATCCTTTTTTGATAAAAAAAGAACGGGAACAAAACACTTTTCCAGAGAAACTTCCTGCAACGCAAAGCGCTTTCGGAACAAAAAAGAGCCTTGCGACTACAACATACGTAGGCAGATATCATCATCCCGCGTGACATCTATCCTGCTTTTCCGGCAATTGATGCCTGAGCAAAAAACGGTATGCTTACCAATAAGTATAGTGGGCTAGCTGTTGTAAATGGGATAGCAACTGTTCCATCTGATGTTCCATGTGTTCCATTTTGACTGTGACTTCAGGAGAATCACTACGTAAAAAGCAAGGGAGCATTTTGCCTATCATGCTTGAGAAGCTTGTATGACTCTTTTTATATAAGCGATAGAGGTCTAAGGTGAGCAACTAGTTCTGGATATTTGAGGAATATTTCGCATCCTTCGTACTGTAAAGAGAGTATACCTCTGCAAAATCAGAATCAGGTTTCTCTACTGAAGTTTGCAGAGGTACTCTGGTCATGATGAGCCAGATTGTCGGGAGAGCCAGCAGCTCTTCAAGCGGTTTCCTCAGCGACCAATTTCTACATTGAGCAGGACGCCAAGTGCGTCGGGGACACGGATCGCGACCGAGTAGTAGGCGCTCACCAGGTAGGAGATGATGGCCTTCTCGTTGATCCCCATAAACCGTACGGAGAGACTTGGCTGGTATTCGTCGGGAATGCCAGTCTGATGCAGGCCAATCACGCCCTGACTCTCCTCACCAGTGCGGAGCGCAAGAATAGCGGTCACATGGTTGTCTGTAATAGGAATCTTGTTGCAGGGCAACAGAGGCACTCCCCGCCATGCCGCCACACTAACGCCGTGTAATTCGACAGCAGGCGAGTGAATCCCCAGGCGATTACACTCCTTGCCAAATGCAGCAATGGCGCGGGGATGCGCGAGCAAGAAATGGGTCCTTCTGCGTCGTGTTAACAATGCGTCGAGATCATCTGGATGCGGTGGGCCGTTGCGCGTGTGGAGGCGCTGTTTGCGATCGATATTGTAGAGCAATCCGAACTCCCGATTGTTGATCAGTTCCTGCTCCTGACGCTCCCGCAGCGCCTCGATCGTCAACCTAAGCTGCTGTTCGGTCTGGTCCATCGGCTCATTGTA